>JAKBCS010000006.1 GCA_021807595.1 Planctomycetota bacterium
AAAGGGACCGCCCTTGCGAGCGGCCCCCTCGGTGCGAGCATGCGCGTTGTCCTGCAGACGGTCATGCCGCCAACGGCCTTCGGCGACGACGTGCAGAACCAAACATCCCGGCCAGTCCGACGATCATCAACGACAGGTGGACGGTTCGGGGGTATGCGAGCGCTTTACGGGAACGAAAGGTATCGCCGTCCGCGCCAAGTGTAGCCGGCGAGTCCGCAAAGTCCCAGACTCAGCAACGTCAAACTACTCGGCGCTGGTACGAACGCGATGGCCGGTTGGAAGGCCAGACCCGCTGGGCCGCTGACGCTGGCGAACTTGCTGAAGGTGTTCTTCGCCGTCACCTCGTAGACGTATTGGGAGCTGCCGCCACCGCTACTGACGAAGAGGTCGCCGCTGCTGTTGACGGCCAGAGCATCGCCGGCAGCGGTGTTGCTGTTGAGGCTGGCGAAGGAGGTGGCGCTACCCGCCGTCACGGAGTAGATATTGCCTTCGTAGGTAGCGTAAAAGAGGTCGCCGCTGGCATTGAATGCCAAACCCGCACCGAGGCCGGATGCGCTGGCGTAGGTGGTGTAGGTCTTCGCTGCCGTCACCTCGTAGATATTGCTGTTGTCGCCGTTGGCGACGAAGAGGTCGCCATTCGCGTTGAAGGCCAGAGCCGTAATGGCACCGAGTCCGGTGGCGAAGGAAGAGTTGATGACACTGCCCTGTGAGCTTAGTTCCTCGATCGTGCCGGTGTTGTTGCTGGCACCGACGAAGAGGTCGCCGTTGGCGTTGAAGGCTAGAACGGGACTACCGAATGAGCCGCTGATGAATGTGGTGACTTTGCCCGATGACGGCGACACCTCGTAGATATTGCCGCTGCTGCTGCCGACGAAGAGGTTGCCATTCGCGTTGAAGGCCAGACTTTCGGCACCGCTGACTGTAGCGATGTCGGATTTGATGACGGTGCCCGACGAGTCTAGCTCCTCGATCACGCCGCCGCTGCTGATGACGAAAAGGAAATCCCCGCGGGCCAAGGGTACGGTCCCGGCCAGCATGCACAGCAATGTCAGGATTGCCAACCCGCTCGGTTTCATGAAAAATCGCATGGATTACCTCTTTGTCTATGCGGAGAGGGTGAGAACTCTACAGGACCTTTCCTCAGAGCCACTAATCACAATGGGCGAACGGTCGGCGATAGCCGGCTGATAACAGCCGCAACTAGCCGGCTAACGCCGATCGTTCGCCGTTGTCGCCGAAATTTTGGGGCTATAGAGAGAGTGCGTGAGGGGGCGAATTCTGGCAGGAAAAATGGAAAAGACAAAAAAATCGTTCCGTGCGTCTCTCGCCGCCCTTTCCGGCTGGGCTTTCGTCGCGCGGCGGCGACCGATTATAGTAACGGCGGATCTCACTTGGTGGCACAGGAGACGAACGATGCCTCGAACCAATCTGCCGCGCGCCGCGATCGAGGTTGCCTACGCGGATGCCGCTCAGGAGTATCTGCGCAGCCTGCCTCTGGAGCATTTCATGGAAGCGACCGCGCAAGCGACCCAGCGCAGAATCACTTTGGAATGTCTCGATCTCGTAAGTGCCCGCCGTCCCGCCGTGCAGGTGTTCAACGAGTTGCTGGTGCAGTATCCACGCCGCGGCCACAAGAAACCGGGCCAGATCGTGCCCGATAACATGGTCGTTCTTCACGACGAACCCATTGAGGCCGACGGCAGCTACGACGTGCCCATTCAGCCGGTTGGGCCGTTCTGGGTCATGGAATACGTCTCCAAGCACAACAATCGCAAGGATTACGAGAAGAGTTTCGACAAATACGAGCGGGAATTGAAGGTACCGTACTATTTGCTCTTCTATCCGGACAATCAGGAACTGACGCTGTATCGCCTCAAAGGGCGAAAGTACGTCTCCGTCAAGCCGAACGAAGACGACCGCTATGCTATCCCGGAACTCGACGTGGAAATCGCCTTACTCGATGGTTGGGTGCGTTATTGGCAGGAAGGGAAGTTGCTGCCGTTGCCGGCCGAATTGCAGCGCGATCTGGACGCGGCCCTCCGCCGAGCCGAGACTGCCGAGCAGCGTGCCGAGCAAGAGTGCGCGGCGCGCCTGGCGCTGGAGCGCGAAGTGGAACAGCTGCGTCGTCAGTTGCGACAGAAGCCGGACAAATCGTAGTCACAAGCGGCCCTCTTGTGGAGCGTGAACCCGGAACACGGCGGGGGCCGCGAAATCGCTTAGAGTCTGTCCCACAAGCTCCCCCCTCCCCTGTACTCAGGGGAGAGGGGTTGGGGGTGAGGGGCGAGAATCCTCAGGAAACCCACCCCCTCACCCCAACCCCTCTCCCCCTGAGTACATGGGGAGAGGGATGATCCACGGCGTCGGCTTGCCTTCGGCTCGCCCTCCCCCCTGTACTCAGGGGAGAGGGGTTGGGGGTGAGGGGCGAGAATCCTCAGGAAACCCACCCCCTCACCCCAACCCCTCTCCCCCTGAGTACATGGGGAGAGGGGCTTCTGGGACAGACTCTTAGTCGGTCAAGCCTTCAATCTCGCGGCGGAGACGGCGGAGGACGCGCGATTTGGCGGTGTAGACGGCGTCGAGGCTCAGTCCCAAGGTGTCGGCCGCCTCGGCCGGACTAAGTCCGTCGAGTACCTGACAGCGGAACGCCTTCCACGTCGAGGCGGTGAACTCCGGCTCGATCAACTCCAGAAGCCGACGAACGATAAAGGTGTCGTGCTGCTGGTCCCACAGGCGGCTAAGCTCGCTCGCCGGATCGGCCAGACTGTCCAGCATGTCCGAAATCTGCGCGCCGCTGGTAAGCTGAATGCGGGTCCGTTGCTTGCGCAGGAAATTGCGCAGGCGGTGGACGAGGATGGCGCGCAGCCAATGGCGAAACGCGCCGCGCTGTCCATTGTGTTCGAACTGCGGCAATTCGCGCAGCAACGTGGCGAAGACTTCCTGCGACAGATCGTCGGCGTCCGGGCCGTCCATGCCGGCCTGGCGCAGCCAACGCTGCAAAAGAGGCGTGTACAATTCGACGAGGCGTTTCCACGAGTCCTCATCGGCATGGGTGGATAATCGTTTGAGTAAACTAAGCGGCGTCTCGGTCATGCAATAGCCTCGGTCGGGCTTCAGGGCGCGAGAAAACCGTTCTCCAGCGATCTGAGAAGTTTTACCTCATGACGAGACGATTCGCCATTCTTTTCCGCGGGAGACCGGGGACTTGTGGAGCCGCGTCCTATTCGGAAGAAGCGATGTCGGGGCAGCCGAGGTGACTGAGATAATGGCGTTCGCGCTGGCGCATGGCGGCGCGGTCGGCGTCGGCGTGGTCGTCGTAGCCGCATAGATGCAGTAAGCCGTGAATGACGTACAGGATCAGTTCCGCCTGGACATCGTGGCCGCGCGAGGCGGCTTGTTCGAGGGCCACTTCGACGCCCAGCACCAACTCGCCCGCTAGCTTCGAGGCGTTCGCCTCGCTGAGGGGAAAACTCAGCACGTCGGTCGGCTCGTCGTGCTGGAGATAGCGTTGATTGAGACGATGAATGGTGGGATTATCGACGAAGGCCAAACTGATTTCATAATCGGCCACGCCTTCGCCTTCCAGAACGGCGCGCACCGCGGCGCGCATCCTGGTGCGATCGACGGCCACGATCTCTTGCGGTTCGGCAATCGAAATTCGACTCATGCCGTCTCCCGTTTAGCCGCGATCCGAAGGGGAGCGCGGTCGGTCTCGCGCTCCCCTTCGGGTCGCGGCTAAACGTATTGTATCACGCCGGCACGGGCGATTCTTGGCGTTCGACGCGGAGAACCGTCGCTTGGCCGCGTTCGTCCATCTCGACGCGCGCCGCCATCACGGTCGGCACTTCACCGAGAACCTCTCGTGCCAACGCGGCGTAGTCTTCCGCTCCGTGGCAGTGCGAGGCGTAGGCGAAGATGGATTGACCGAAACTCGGGCACTCCGCCAGTTTGATGTTGCGGCGAATGCGCGTGTTGAAGATGCGCGCCTTGGCCCACGGCGCGTTGGTATTGCGGCTTTTGTCCAGATACTCTTGCAGATCTTGCACGACTTCTTGTGCCAGCCGGGTACTCGATTCGTACAGCGACAGCACAATGCCGGTTACTTTCAATGCCGGGTTGATGCGTTTGGCGACCAGCGAAGTCGTCTCCAAAAGTTTGCCCATGCCGTGCAGCGCCAGGAAGTGCGGCTGCAAGGGGATGAACACCTCGTTGGCCGCCGACAAGGCGTTCAGCGTCAGCACGCCCAGCGACGGCGCGCAGTCCATAAAGACGTAATCGAACGCGCCTTCGTCTTGCAGCAGCAGATCGCGGAGGATGACTTCGCGTCCGACGACGCCGGCCAACTCGACCTCGGCGGCGGCGAGATTGATGTCGGAGCCGGCAACCCACAAGTTGTCTTCGACCTTGCGCCGGACCTCGGCCAAGGGGCGATTGTTGACCAACACGTCGTACATGGACGGCGCTTTGCCGTCCGGCTCAACGCCCAGATGCGTGGTGGCATGGGCTTGGGGGTCGAGATCGAGAACGCAGACGCGCTGGCCACACTCCGCGAGAGCCGCCGCCAAGTTCACCGCCGTCGTCGTCTTGCCCACGCCACCCTTTTGATTGATGATCGCAATCCGTCGCATGAAGGCTCCTCGGAATAATTCGTCCGTGATTTCGAGATCCAAGAAAGCGATTATACGCCGAAGGGGCAAAGGCGCGAACCCCAAGCCGCGCCGCCTTTTCTGCTCGGGTATCGGTACGATCATTCGGGATACAGTGCGGTACTCAGATAGCGTTCGCCCAGGTCGGGTAAAATGACGACGATGAGCTTGCCGGCGTTCTCCGGACGATGGGCCGCTTGCACGGCGGCATGCGCGGCAGCGCCGCAGCTGATGCCGCACAGCATCCCCTCTTCGCGCGCCAGACGCCGTGCCATGACGAAGGCGTCGTCGTCGTGAACCTGAATTACTTCATCGACGATCTCAAGATTCAGGTTCTTGGGGACGAACCCCGCGCCGAGTCCTTGAATCTTGTGCGGAGCCGGTTTGAGCGGTTCCTTGTTCCGCGTCTGGGTGATGACGGCGCTGCCGCTCGGCTCGACGGCGATGGCCTTGAAGCTGGGTTTCCGTTTCTTGATGACTTCGCTCACGCCGGTGATGGTGCCGCCGGTTCCCACGCCGGAAATCAGAATGTCTACCTTGCCGGCCGTGTCGTTCCAAATCTCTTCGGCGGTAGTCTGCCGATGGACCTCCGGATTGGCCGGGTTCTCGAACTGCTGCGGCATGAACGAATTGGGCACGGTGCGGAGCAATTCGTTGGCCTTCTCGATGGCCCCCTTCATGCCGGTCTCGCGCGGCGTCAGCACGACCTCGGCTCCAAACGCCTTGAGCAGACGACGGCGTTCGAGGCTCATGCTCTCCGGCATGGTGACGACCAACTTGTAGCCGCGCGCGGCGCAGGTGAAGGCCAAGCCGATGCCCGTGTTGCCGCTCGTCGGTTCGATAATGGTGGTTCCCGGTTTGATGCGTCCGTCGCGTTCGGCGGCGGTTATCATCGCCACACCGATACGATCCTTAACCGACCATAAGGGATTGAAATTCTCCATTTTAGCGACCACGTCGGCCTTGGCGTCGCCGACGACGCGCCGCAGTCGAATCAGCGGGGTCGCGCCGATGGTTTGCGTGATGTCGTCGTAAATGCGGCCACGGAAACTCGCTGCCTGCGTCATTGCGCATTCTCCTCGATATTGACGTTTCGATACGGACGTTCGGGGCTTATCATAGAGAGGTTTTGCCGGACTATGCAAGAGACGAACCCGCCCATCTCCGACTTCGATTCGCCGCAACCCGAAGCGGAGCGCGTCGAACCTTCCGTGAAAAGATGCCGCCTCAATGCGCCGTCTCGGTTTGCAATTGCGAAAGGCCGCGCCATGTTTACCGTTTGCAATGTACGGATGGACATTTTATTTCTATCCGCTTTAAGTTTTTTGATGGCGAACGCCCCAGGATTGGCGTTGCCTGACGGAGCCGTCGCCGAGTTAGGCTCGTCGCTGTTTTGGCACGGCGATGCCGTTGCCGCCCTCGCATTCTCCGTCGACGGCAAACTTCTCGCTTCGGCGGGTAGCAGCAAGCACAAAGGCGATCCGACGGTCGTTCGTGTGTGGCGTCCGGCTACGGGCGAACAACTATGCCAGATTTTTACTCCCGAGGGCAGGGTTTCGTCCATGAGCTTTTCCCCGGACGGACGAACCCTGGTGGCGGGATGCGGCTCGCGGGTGATGCTTTGGAACGCTCAAACCGGCAAAGAGATCAAATGCTATTCTGCCCACGAAAGCGATGTCTCTTTCGTCCAATTTTCTCCCGAGGGCAAGTCGATCGTTTCGGCGGATCGTTCGGGAGCGGTGCATCGTTGGGAGTGCGCGACGGCTCGGCGGCTGGACCAGTGGAAGCCGTGGAAGGGCGCGCAGCCGCGCCTGTCCAATGGATTGGCCAAGGAAGAATGCAACGCGGTCGTCGTGTCTCCCGATGGGAAAACCATCGTCTGGCAGATCTGTTCGTACAAGGTCGTCGGCGATCGAGGTCTCGCGGACGGCGACGGGTATTTCTTGCGCGTCCGCGATCTGCGCGCGGGCGGAGGAGCGCGCGAGATCGAGGCGCGGCCTTCGGCCTTCGGCAAGATGGCGTTCGATTCGGATGGGCGGCATCTCGCCTCCGGGTTGGGCGGCGTTTGGATTTGGGACATCAAGGGCGGAAAGCCGCCGCGCGTCCTCGGCAAAGGACTTGCCAATACCCACGCCTTGGCGTTCTCCGGCGACGGCGCGCTTCTCGCCTCGCTCCATGCCGACGATGTCGTTCATCTTTGGGACACGAAATCGGGACGGGCCGTCGACCGAATCGTTTGTCGCAGCCGGCGGGACGAGACATTCGCCTCGTCGCTCGCTTTGTCACCCGACGCTGGGATGCTGGCGACGGGCGGTTCGGAGGCTCCGTTTCTGTGGGATGTGAAGGCCCGACGAGAAATGCACCCCGCGACGGGGCATCGAGAGGCGATCCGGCAAGCGGCGTTCGCGCCGGACGGACGCACCTTGACGACCACCGGCTTCCACGTCCAGTGCGTCTGGGATACGAAAACCTGGAAGGAAACCACTCGATTCGAGCGCGGACGCGCCGCGGTCGCCGACGAAACGACGCTGGCCGTATCCGGTTTGCGGTTTCTGACGCAAGCCCGCGATGGGACGGTGCGGCTGCGCGAGACGACCAATGGCAAGGAATTACGCCGCTGTGAAGCGGGACGGTTGGAATTGCGCGAAGGCATTCTCGCTCCGGATGGCGACAGCGCGATTCTCATTGAAGGAAAGCGGCCGGCGTGTGCCGGCCGGATTGTGGATCTGTCTACCGGCAAGGAACGCGCCTGCCTGACCTTTCTCCGTCTCGTGGCCGACCCGATCTATTCGCCGGACGGCAAGCGATTGGCTTGGGTCGGCGAAGACCAATCCGCGCATCTCGTCGAAGCCGCGACGGGAAAGGAACGCCGCGCGTTTTCTTCGGCGATTCCTAACTCCATGCAGCAAGACGGATACCAACGATTGGCACTCTCGCAACGAGGCGACTATCTGGCCTGCCGTTCGTGTCAAAAGCCCCAGGCGATTCGCGTTTGGGAGACGTATAGCGGAGTGGAAATAGGAACAATTGTCGCGCCGGACGAGTCGGCAGGGTTTACCGCCTTCGCGCTCTCGCCCGACGGTCGAACGGTGGCTGTGGGACAGGACGACGCTGTCCGCCTGTGTGAGACGGCTTCCGGGCAGATGTATCGTCGAATGCCGGGGCACCGCGACACGGTGTTGACGCTGGCCTATTCCGCCGAGGGATCGCTGCTCGTCTCCGGCAGCCGAGACCACACCGCCCTGGTTTGGGACGCGCGACATCCGAAACGGGAGACCGAAGCGAGATATACAGAACGGGAATTGTCGACGTTGTGGTCGGCGCTCCGGCTGGACGCCTCTCAAGGCGTCGAAGCCGCTTGGAAGTTGGGCAATATCCCCAGCCAGAGTGTGCCGTTTTTGAAGAAACGTCTGCAACCGGCCGTAGTGATATCGAAGGCTCAGATACAACAACTCTTGCTCGATCTCGACGACGACGTCTTCAAGGTGCGGGAAAGGGCGTCGAATCGTCTGGCACAACTTGCGGAGCGCGTCGAGGCGGACCTGCGCAAGACGCGGAAGGAATCTCCTTCGCCCGAAGTGCGCCGCCGCATCGACTTTCTGCTGGCGGATCTGCAAAGGCATGCGGTGGAGCGCGCGGCAGAGCAACTCCGCGCCGTTCGTGCCGTGGCCAGTCTGGAATATGCGGCCACCCCCGAAGCGCGGGTGCTGTTGGCGTCGCTGAGTCGAGGCGGCGACGATGTCCCTTTGACCCGCGAAGCCAAGGCCGCCCTGAGACGCCTGGACAACCATCCTTAGCCCCGTATTTCCCAGATGGCTTTGTCGTTTCGGCATGGCGTTTGCGCCTTTTCCCCGAAAACCCAGCGTTTCCAACAACTCCCTGCTGAAACGACTGAGGAACCCAATGGGTGAGAGCAAAACGATCCCCTGCGGCTCGATTTCGACCGCTGATGAGGCAATTTCGCCGTATTGCGGCCGGCATCGCTGGTACAGAGATACCTGCGCCGCCCCGGACAACGAGGCGGAGGCGACCGCTTGGTTTCTTGGCGTCGAATCGGGACGGCCGAAGTCGCAGATCTATATCACGATGAAGTTCAAGGGCCGAGAGGGGGGCGGCGTGTTCGTGGCTTATTGCCAACTTGCGGACATCAAGCTGAAATGGCTGGACGCCGATACGCTGCGGATCTCCTATCCGAAGGCGGCCAAGGTCGAGGAACCACAAACAAAAAGTAGCTTCTGCGGTCGCACGGTCGCGGTGAGTTACCGCCGTGTTTGAAGCTGTCCCTGGTGCAACAGGCTGGGCAGCAGCTAACCAACGGATGAAGCTGACCGGGGCCGCCACCTCGGTTTCGCGCGTTACGAAAGGCCTTGCAGTCGGCCCCGGCAGCTTAGCCGACCGTTCGGCGGGTAACGCCCTAATTTGAGTCGTGAGTCCAGGCCCTATCAGAGCTGAAAGCGATAAGTAAGGGTTAGCAGTACAGCGTTACTGCCCTCTCCCCTGAGTCCAGGGGAGAGGGGGTTTTGGGGACAGACTCCGATCTGGGGCTTGTTGCTTGCATCCAAGCAACAAGCCCCAGATCAAAAACGGACGGGCGAAGAAGCTTACTTAATGAACAGCATCTCCCGGTAGGTCGGCAGCGGCCAGAGATCGTCGGCGACGACGGTTTCCAGCTTGTCGCCGAACGAACGAACTTCGGCCATCGCCGGCAGAACCGCGTCGCGGAAATGCTTGCAGTGAGCCAGTACGTCGCCGTCGCCGTGGTGAGCCAGAGTGTGATCGAGCTTTGCCGTCGCTTTTTGAAACTCGCCGATGGTCGTCGTTAGGCTTTTGAGGAACTCGACCTGGGGAGCGTTGTCCGCGCCGGCGGTCTTAACGGCGTTCACCGCCGCAGCCACCTCGCCCTGATAACGCAGGGCGGCGGGAAGAATCATCGTCTTGGCCATCATGCTCGTCAGACGCGCTTCGATGTTCACCGTCTTGACATAGTTCTCGCACAAGATGGCGAATCGACTCTGCAATTCGCGTTCGCTGTACACCTTATACTTGGAGAACAGTTCGATGGAGTCCTTGCGGAGAATGACGGGTAGGGCATCGACGGTGTTGCGTAGATTGGGCAGGCCGCGCTTCTCGGCTTCTTGATGCCATTCGGGAGTGTAATTGTCGCCATTAAAGACGACCTTCTTGCTCTCTTTAATGAGCGTTGGCAACAACTCCTGAATGGCTTTGTTGATGTCCTTGCCTTGGGCCTTCGATTTCTCCAAACTGGTGGCGATATGGTCGAGCGATTCGGCGACGATGGTGTTCAGTACCGTGTTGGGCCCGGCGATGGATTGCGAACCGCCGACGGCGCGGAACTCGAACTTGTTGCCGGTGAAGGCGAACGGGCTAGTGCGATTGCGGTCGCCGGCGTCGCGCGGCAGCTTGGGCAGCACGCTGACGCCGATCTCCATGAAACCGCCTTGTTTCGTGGACTTGGCCGCGCCCGTTTCAATCTGATCGATCACGTCTTGCAGTTGATCGCCGAGGAAGACGGAGATGATGGCCGGTGGTGCTTCATTGGCACCGAGGCGATGATCGTTGTGGGCGCTGGCGACGGTGACGCGCAGTAGCTCTGGATACTTGGCGACGGCGCGGAGGACGGCGGCGCAGAAGACGAGGAACTGGGCGTTGTCGTGGGGCGTGTCGCCGGGGTTGAGGAGGTTCTCGCCCGTGTCGGTGGACATCGACCAGTTGTTGTGTTTGCCGGAGCCGTTGATACCGGCGAACGGCTTTTCGTGCAACAGGCAGGCCAGGCCGTACTTCGGTGCCGTCTTGCGCATCACTTCCATGACGAGCATTTGATGGTCGGTGGCCAAATTGGAGTCTTCAAAGATCGGTGCGATCTCATATTGGCTGGGCGCGACTTCGTTGTGGCGCGTCTTGACCGGCACGCCGAGCTTGAACAGCTGGGCCTCGCAATCGGCCATGCAAGCGATCACGCGCTCCGGGATGTGGCCGAAATACTGATCCTCCATCTCTTGCCCCTTCGGCGGCGGCGCACCGAAGAGGGTACGACCGGCGTTGATGAGATCCGGCCGCGTGTAGTAGAAATTCTTGTCGATGAGGAAGTACTCTTGTTCCGGCCCCACCGTGGTGAAGACTTTCCGCGCCTCGTTGTTGCCGAACAGGCGGAGGATGCGCAGCGCCTGATTCGACAGCGCTTCCATCGAACGAAGCAAGGGTGTTTTCTTGTCGAGCGCTTCGCCGGTCCAGCTGAGGAAGGCGGTGGGGATGACGAGGGTCGCGCCGTTGGGACTTTCGAGAATGTAGGCCGGACTGGTCGGATCCCAGGCCGTGTAGCCGCGCGCCTCGAAAGTGGCGCGGATGCCGCCGGACGGGAACGACGAAGCGTCCGGCTCGCCGCGCACCAACTCTTTGCCGGAAAACTCCAGGATGGCTTTGCCGTCGCCGGTCGGAGCCATGAAGCTATCGTGCTTCTCGGCGGTCAGTCCGGTCATGGGTTGAAACTGATGGGTGAAGTGGGTGGCACCGCGTTCGATGGCCCAATCTTTCATGGCCGAGGCCACCGTGTCGGCGATGGCCGGATCGAGCGGCGCACCCTGCTTGATGGTCTTCTGCAACGCCTTGAAAACCGGCTTGGGCAGTCGTTCGCGCTGCACCGCTTCGCTGAAGACGTTCTCTCCGAAGAGATCCTTCATGTGCGTTTCGGTGAAGTTGACCTTCTGGAGTTGATAGTCGGCGGCGGCGATGGCCCGTAGAGCGGCGAAACGAGGATTCGTGGAACTCATGGTGTTGGGTACTCAATCGTTTGGTGAGGGAGAGGATCGATTCCTAAATAAAAGAAACAACTCACTAGTTTAGTGGGGTCGGTAAATTCGGGTAGTCTACCAGCCCGAAGCGCCAGTGAGGGCCGAAAGAAAGCCCTCGCCGGCGCTTCGGGCTGGTAGAGTTGAGTTACGGCCCAATGGCATCGCTGCCCCGTTCGCCGGTGCGGATGCGGATGCAATCGTCCAGCGAGAGGACGAAGATTTTACCGTCGCCCACTTGTCCCGTCTCCGGGGTGCGGGCGGCGTGGACGATGGACTCGACGGCGGCTTCGACGAAGGCTTCATTGACGGCGATTTCGATTTTCAGTTTCGGAAGCAAGCGCACCTGAAACTCGGTACCGCGATACACCTCGGTGTAGCCGCGCTGCCGACCGCAGCCGCGCACGTCGCTGACGGTCATCAGGTAGACATCGTGTTCGTTCAGGGCCTTCTGCACGGCCTCCAGACGTTCGGGCCGGATGATGGCGACGATTAGTTTCATTCCGTAAATATCCTAAAAAAATCGTTGTGGGAGTGTAGACATTCCGGTTGGCCGCGACGCGCGGCGGAGCGCGGGCGTAACTCGCGCTCCGCTGCGCGTCGCGGCTAACCTCCTTCGCGCGTCGCGGCTAACTTTCGACGCGCGATTGAATCTTCTGTCCTCGTAGACGGCTCTCGAACAAGCGCGTCAGCGAGGCGCTCATGGTCGCGGGGTCGCCGCCGCGGAAGTGGAAGCGATTGCCCTTCACCGTGGTAACGTAGGGATAGACGGTCTGCAACTCGACTGGCGTCGGCGCAGGACCGGCTTGGCACAGGTCGGACCAGGTGTGCATCAATTCGTGGGGATTGCTCCCCTCCACGATCACGGTAAAGCGCCCCTTGCCGTTCGGCGGCATGAGTGCCGCGCGCGGTTCTTGTGGCGGCATTTCGGGGACCTGTTCGTAGGCCAACGTCAGATCGAAGCCGACTTCGCCGTGTTGATTGCGGTCGAGTCCTTCGTTCTCGGCTTGCGGTTCGAGGCAGAAACCCCAGCCGATGTCGATGACTTTGACCAAGAACAACGTGAGAACGAAGGCATAGGCGACGGCCACGCTGGCGGCGGTCAGCTGAATCTTGAATTGCTCGAAACCGGCATCGGCCCCCGCGACGTTGATCGCCTTGGAACAAAACAGTCCGGTCAACAACGCGCCGAGGAATCCGCCCACGCCGTGTACGCCGAAGGCATCCAGCGAATCGTCGTATTGGAAACTCGGTTTCAGACAGACGACGGCATAGCAGACAACACCGGCGATCAAACCGATGGACATGGCTCCGAGCGGTTTGACGTAGCCGGAGGCCGGAGTAACCGCCACCAGCCCGGCGACGAGTCCCGAAGCGAGACCCAGAGCCGTCGGTTTGCCTTTATGGAACCACTCGGCCAGCATCCAGCTGAGTGCGGCGGCGGCGGCGGCGACCTGCGTGGCCGTTAACGCCGATCCCGCCAAGCCGTTCGCGCCCAAGGCACTACCGCCATTGAAGCCGAACCAGCCGAACCACAGCAAGCCCGCTCCCAACAATGTGATGACCATGCTATTGGGGTGCATGGAGTGTTCGGGATAGCCGATCCGCTTGCGAAGGAGCAGAATGGCGGCCAACCCGGAGACGCCTGCCGCGATGTGGACGACCGTGCCGCCCGCGAAGTCGAGCGCGCCCATCTTGCCGAGCCAACCGATGGCCTCGATGGTATCCGGATTTTCCGGCGTGGGAGCCGCCTTCACCGCCCAGACCCAATGGGCCAGCGGTGCGTATACCAGCGTGCCCCAGAGAAGGATGAAGAGGCAGTACGGCCCGAATTTGATGCGTTCGGCCAACGCCCCGCTGATGAGGGCGGGCGTGATGATGGCGAACATTCCCTGATACATGCAGTGAACGAAAATGGGGATGTGCGTACCGGGGAAGACGGTCTTGGAATCGACGTTATGCAGGCCGAGGAAGTCGGGATTCCAACCGATCCAGCCGTTGTGCGTGTCGCCGAAAGCCAGCGCGTAGCCGAACAACAGCCATTGAATGCCGATGATCGCCAAGGCGACCATGCTGTGCATCATCGTGCCGAGAATGTTTTTACGGCGAACCATGCCCCCGTAGAACAGAGCCAATCCGGGAACCATGAGCATGACGAGGCCGGTGGACATCAGCATCCAGGCCGTGTCCCCGGTGTCGATTTTATTTTCGGTAGGGGGTGGAGGCGTCGAATCGGTGGGCGGTGGTGTTTCCGCACGAACCATCGAACTGTTAGCGAACAAAAGCAAAGCGACAATCGAGGCGCGCAGCGAGCGCTTCATGGGGTTTCTCCTACGACGATACCGAGCGAGCCACCCCAACGCGGCACGTTCGGGAGAGAGAGGGAACGTCGGCGAATGGCATCCCCAAAGCAATTGGTATGCCGGCGCGCGCTCGAATCGTCACAATTCGTAACATAAAGTAAGATAAAGAGTAAGGTGATGCTGCGTCCCTTGCGTGGAGGGAGGAGCAACCGTAGCGTGCCTAGCCTGTCAGCATTTTGTGCCCGACAATGGGGCAGACCTGTCGGTTGACCGCGACGCGGAGCGCCAGCACAGCGGTGTGCGAGAGAGATTCCACGTCTCCCTCCGTGGGGCTGGTTTCCGACCGGCCCTACGGATCGGGCTTGACCCGAACGCGCGGCTATGCCATAGAGAGCGCCTCACGAAGGGAGATTTCATGCGCTCCAAGGCCGCGGCTTGTCTGGTAGCCGTGATTGCGACCGCTCTGAGCGGTTGCGGCACGCTGGTCAATTGCGCCAACCCCGAAGGCAAGTCGCCGCGCGCCATCTACGGCGGAGTTCGGCTCGATGCGCGCAACGGCATGGATCATCTCAACGAAGCTTTTTCCGGAAACACACCCTCGTTCTCGAAGTTGCCCAAGCCGCCCGATCCCGCCCGCGACTTCGCCGTGAAGACGTTCTGCGCCGGGTGCGGCATCGCCATGCTTGCCGTCGATCTGCCCGTCTCCGCCGTCGCCGACACCCTGACGCTGCCCGTGACCGTTCCGTCCACCCTGATGCAAAAGAAGCCCAGTGGCAAAGGCCGGCCGCATCCCAATCAAAAGCCAAGAGTCGCCAACGTGCCAAATCCTCCCATGCCCTCCACTCCCACTCTCCCTACTCCGCCGTGACAAGGCGACAATTCCGCCATACAATAATGCGCTCGCTCCTCTCGTGACTCGAACTTTCTCCTCGACTCGGCGAACGACCGGAGGATGAACGGCGATGCGAGCCATTCGGGATTTCTATGTGGCGCAGGACGCCGTCGTTACCGGCGATGTCGTGCTGTCGGCGGGCGTCAACATTTGGTTCGGCTCGATCTTGCGCGGCGATCTGGCGCGCATCGTGCTGGCCCCGCGCGTCAATTTGCAAGACGGCTGCATCGTCCACACCGACTACGACGAACCCATGACGATTGAAGAAGGCGTGGTCGTCGGCCATCGCGCCCTGTTGCACGGACGCTCCATCGGACGCGATTCGCTCGTCGGCATGGGAGCGATTCTTCTGTCCAAATCCGAAATCGGCGCGGAGTGCGTCGTCGCGGCGGGAACGCTCGTGACCGAGAACCGGCGCATTCCGCCGCGCTCCCTGGTCATGGGCGTGCCAGGCCGCGTCGTTCGAGAAGTCACCGACGAAGACCTGCGTCGCGTTCAGGCGATTTCCGCGCACTATCGTGAATTGGCGCAGCGTTACGCGCACGGCGCGTTCCCCCCACCCTGGGAGCGCTAAGCGAGAGTAGCGATTGTAACGACTCTAATCGACGTAGCGGACGCGCCGGCGACCAAAAAGCGATTCCGATTCGCTCCGATCGCGTGGTATCCTAAAGGTGAGGGCTTTCCAAGCTGTTCGGTCGGGTCTCAGGAAGGACATCGTCGTTCGCCTTGGCGGAGCGACGCGGGGGACAATGGAGTCCAGATCGAAGATGGCTCCGCGCATCGTTGATGCGGCCGAGCGATCGAGTTCCAGGCTTCGAGGGTCCGGATGTGATTGCGGAAACTTTGGTGCAACCTACCACGCTTATCGACGGGGCCACATCCGTGGACGCCGTATCGGATCGCCGCACCGACATCGACGCCAAAATGGCGCGCGTGGCGGAGTTGTTGCACGAATCGGGCTGCGAGGGATTGTTGCTCCTCGATCCCGCCAATTTTTCGTGGCTGACCGGCGGCGGCATGTCGCGCGGCCTGGGCGATCCCAACGCGGAACCGGCCGCCTACAGCAACGGCGAACACCGTTGGATCGTGTGCGGCAACAGCGACTCGCAACGGCTGTTCGATGAGGAAGTCGATGGCTTGGGCTTTCAACTCAAGGAATGGCCTTGGCATTGGGGACGCGATCAATTCCTCTCCGATTTGTGTCAAAATCGCAAGGTGGCCTGCGATCGCAACGTACCCGGCGTCGTCTGCGTGGCCGACGCTATGCGCCGCCTGCGCCGCCGTCTGACACCCTACGAACAGGCATGCCAACTCGCCCTCGGCCAGACCGTGGCCCACGCGCTGGAGGCGACGTGCCGCACGCTGTCGCGCGGCGAGACCGAGCGTGAGATCGCCGGTCATTTGAGTCATCGTCTCATCCATCGCGGCATCGTGCCGTCGCACGTCGGCGTCGCCGTCGATGGCCGGTCGCGCCTGTATCGCCGTTTCGGCTACACCTCGGCGACGCTGGAGCATTTCGCCGTGCTGACGGTGACGGCCCGCAAATACGGCGTGTATGTAACCGCCAGCCGCTCGGTGTCGTTCGGTGAATTGGGGCCGGACTATCGACAAGATCATAACGCCGTCTGCCGCGTCAGCGCCGGCTACGTCGCCGCCACCTGGCCGGACGCCGTGCCGCGCGAGATTCTCTTGGCCGGACGCCGCATCTATCTCATCAGCGGTTGCGAACACGAATGGCAGCAATCGCCACAAGGCTACATTGCAGGACATTTACCCGTCGAAATGTCGCTTATGCCCCAAACCGAGGAGTTGTTCCAAGCCGGCTGGGGGGTAACCTGGATCGCCAGCGCCGGATCGGCCCTCAGCTGCGATACCTTCCTCGTCACCGACGAGGGAGCGCAACTCCTCACGCCGACCGAAGTTTGGCCGCTCAAACGCATTCGCATCCAAGGTGCCGAATTCGTCCGCCCCGACGTGTTGCAGCGATAAGCTCTCTCGGAGCCTACGGCGTCAGCGGGCGAGCGCGGACGCTCGCTCGCTCGCGGCCGCATGATATTGTTAACCGACTTCGCCGACGCGGAGGCGGACGAATTCGACGAGTTTCAGACCGGCCGCCTTGAGGAGTTCGCCGAC
Organism: Planctomycetota bacterium; assembly: GCA_021807595.1. Classification (GTDB taxonomy): domain Bacteria; phylum Planctomycetota; class Planctomycetia; order Gemmatales; family Gemmataceae; genus JAJPHU01. The sequence continues at coordinate 16,778 of JAKBCS010000006.1, forward strand.
CGTTTTGCTGTCGTCTTTCACGAATGGCTGCTCGCTCAAGACGTTTTCGGCAAACCAGGTTTTCATCTTGCCCTCGGCGATCATCTCGACGATGTTGGCCGGCTTGCCGGTTGCCGCCGCCTGAGCGCGGGCGATGTCCATCTCTTTGTCGATGGTTTCTTTCGAGACGTGTTCGCGCAGGGCGGCCGCCGGATTGCGGGCGGTGATGTGCATGCACACGTCGCGGAGCAGCTGCGGATCGGCCTTCTCGCCTTCCACGCGCACCATGACCCCGACCGAGCCGTCGTGATGAATGTAGGAGCCGAGCAAGCCGGTCAGCCGCGCCATGCGGGCCGGTTTGATGTTTTCGCGCACCAAGCCAACGACTTCGGCAACCCGTTCGTTGATGCTCTTCTTGGCGTCGTCCACGAAGGTCTGACCGAACAGTTCGTCCGAGGTTTTCGCGCTTTGGAGGGCGACTTGCTTGGCGAGGTCGTTGGCCAACTGCACGAACAGATCGCTCTTGGCCACGGGGGCGCTCTCGCAGCGCAACTCGATCAGCGCGCCGACTTGCTTGGCCGGATCGATGAAGACGCCGATGCGTCCCTCGGCGGTTTCGCGGTCGGCGACTTTGGCGATCGCTCCGGCGTTCTCCTTGCGAATAATCTCGATGGCCTTCTCCATGTCGCCGTCGGCTTTTTGGAGGGCGGCCTTGCACTTCATCATTTGCATACCCGTGCGGTCGCGCAATTTCTTGACCGCTTCGGCGGTGATCTCTGCCATGTTCCTCATCCTCGTACTACTTGACGTTTAGCCGCGGAGCGGAGCGCGGGATCGATCCCGCGCTCCGCTCCGCGCCGCGGCTAAACAGAAACTTTGCCTTATTCCACGACTGCCGAGGCGGGCTTGGGGTTCGCGGCGGCTGGCACGTTGCCGTTGCCGGAGCTGCCCACGTTGGTCGGCGCGGGACGCGGTTTGGGGCCGGACTGCGGCTGATCGGGCGGCAGGGCCGCCTTACCTTCCAGCACGGCGTCGGCCAACTTCGACAAGACCAATTCGATGGAACGAATGCTATCGTCGTTGCCCGGAATCGGCAGATCGACCACATCGGGGTCGCTGTCGGTATCGATCAGAGAGACCGTGGCCACACCCATGCGCTGCGCTTCTTTGACGGCGATGTGTTCGCGCTTGGGATCGACGACGACCAGGGCATCGGGCAGCCGATTCATGTCGCGGATGCCCGACAGGTTGCGCTGAATCTTCATCAACTCGCGGTTGAGAGTGGCGACCATTTTCTTGCTGTAGCCGCGAATGGGGGCGCTGTCGGGCGCTTTGCTCAGTTCGAGCTTGCCAGACTCGTTGAGCATGCCCTTCATGTACGTCGGCAAATGGATCTTGGCCGGGTTTTCGTTGGCCGGCAGCCACATCGCCTCGAGTTCTTGCAACCGCTTCAAACGGTCGCGGATGGTGCGATAGTTCGTCAGCGTGCCGCCCAGCCAGCGCTCGCTGACAAACGGCATGCCGCAGCGCGCCGCTTCGCGCTCAATGGCTTCCTTCGCTTGACGCTTGGTGCCGACGAACAAAACGAGACTCCCCGCGCTGGCCACCTTGGCCAAGTAGCGGTGTCCTCGCAGCAGTCCGCGGACGGTCTCACGCAAATCGATGATGTGGATTAAGTTGCGCTTGCCGTAAATGTACGGCCGCATCTTCGGATTCCAACGGCTGGCTCGATGACCGAAGTGAACACCGGCCTCGATCAAATCGGTTACTTGGACAATGGCCACGCACTGCCCTCCTGCTCCTCGGTGGGATGAAAAGTGGTGTCTACCAATTGAAACACAATCGCCTCGGCGCTCATGACAAATCCCCTTCCCTAAAGGGTGAAGAAGGTCATCCTAGCATTGCGAGGGGTCGGGGTCAAAGGGATTTGGACGGAAAATCCAATTTACCGCGCTTTATACGTCTCCGACCGTTTTTCCTCTCCATCGGCAAACGGGAGGCGTTCGCCGCGCCGCCTTCCTTGACGACGGATTCTTTCCTGCCGATAATGCGCATGGGGAGAATTAAAGGTTGCCGTCTCTCGTGGACCACCGCGCAACGCGCGCCTGCGGTGGCAACCTCCTGCTTGGGGAAGCAGTTGGCGTTCTCTTCGCGTATTCCCATCGCCGCGTCCGCGTTCGCGGGTCCGATTCGGAAAAACGCCATGAAGGAGGAAGCATGTCGGTATTTATCCGTTCGCTTCGCTTCGCCTACATCACGACCCTCGCTCTCGTGGTCGTGATCCTGGCCAATCCGTCGCAATCGCAAGGACAATTTCGCGGCAATAACATGCCGGGCGCGCCGTTGATTCTTCCCGCGCCCAACCTTGATGTCGGAGGTTTGGGGTTCGGCGGCTTTCCAGTCGTCGGCGTTGGCTTCGGCGGCTTCGGGGGTTTCGGGGGATTCGGCATCAATGGCTTCGGCTTCGGCGGCGTACCCATCGGAGGATTTCCCGCTCTCGGAATAGGCGGTTTCAATGGTTTCGGTTTCAATGGTTTCGGCATGGCTCCGGGCTTCGGTTTCAATGGCTTCGGTTTCAATGGCTTCGGTTTTAATGGATTCGGCATGGCTCCGGGCTTCGGTTTCAATGGTTTCGGCATGGCTCCGGGCTTCGGTTTCAATGGCCTCGGTTTCAATGGTTTCGGTTTCAATGGTTTCGGCATGGCTCCGGGCTTCGGTTTCAATGGTTTCGGTTTCAATGGTTTCGGGATGAACGGATTCGCTTTCAATCGCTTCGGCTTCAACGGCTTTGGCGTGCCGGGCTTCGGTTTCAATGGATTCGGCTTCGCCGCCGCCCCGGCGTTCGCTTTTGGGATGCGATTTCCCGGCGGCGCGTTGCAGATCGGCATTGCTGGCGTCCCGGGATTGGGACTGCGCGGCGTCGCGCCGTTTCCGCTCGCCGGCGGATTTGCCGGCAAAGGTCTCGGCGGCTTCAATGGCGGCAAGGGGCTGTAGCGTTTCCTGGCTCCGTCCGATCTACCTTCGCTTGCGTTTCCGGCTCTGACGGAGCCAAGGAACGGGTCGGGTATTTTCGCCTTGCCGTCTTCGGGAACTGACGCTAACATCGCGCCTCGCTCTCCTCCGGACCACTACGGGACGGAGCAGCGCCTTTCAGGAAAGAAAGGGGCGCGGATATCGTGGAGATCACCGTTAGCCAATTGGCCGAACTCGTGCAGGGGCGCGTTCACGGCGAGGACCGTTCCATTGTCGCGGCCTGCCCTATGAACGAGGCCAAGCCCGACGACCTCACCTTCATCGAAAACGATCGCAATCTTCGCCATCTCAAAAAGTGCCGGGCGCGAACGGCACTCGTTCCTCCCGCGCTGGCCGCGCGCCGACAAGAACTCGTCAACGTCGAGGGAATCGTGCTGACGGCGATTGAGGTGGCCGATCCGTTGACCGCCTTCATCGCCGTCGTCCAGCACTTGCGAGGCAAGACGATCGAGCCGCCGCCGAGCATCGATCCCCGCGCCGTCGTTCATCCCTCGGCGCGCATCGGTCCCGATGCGACACTGCATCCCTTTGCCGTCGTCGGTGAAGGCAGCGTCGTCGGCGCGCGTTGCCGACTGCACGGCGGGGCCATCGTCGGTCGCCATTGCCGCCTCGGCGACGATGTCGTCCTGCATCCGCACGCCGTCCTCTACGACGGCACGATTCTCGGCGACCGCGTCATCGTTCACGCCAACGCCGTACTCGGCGCGGACGGGTTCGGCTATCGCTTTCAGGGCGGGCGGCACGCCAAGATTCCGCAGCTGGGCAGTGTGGAGATCGGCGACGACGTGGAGATCGGCGCGGGCACGACCATCGATCGCGGCACCTTCCAGCCGACGCGCGTCGGCGCGGGGACCAAAATCGACAATCAAGTTCAAATAGGCCACAATTGCCAGATAGGTAGTCATAATCTCTTCGTTAGCCAGGTGGGCATCGCCGGTTCGTGTACTACCGGCGATTATGTGGTTATCGCCGGTCAGGTGGGCGTGGCCGACCACGTTCACATCGCCGACCGCGCCGTCATCGGCGCGCGTTCCGGCGTCGTCCGCGACGTGCAACCCGGCGAACGACTGCTCGGCGCGCCGGCCCGACCGGAGAGCGAAGAGAAACGCATTCTGCTCAGCCTGACGCGACTGCCCGATCTATGCCGGGACGTGCGCCAAATCAAACAGCAAATGGGACTCGATCGAGGCGCGGCATGACGAATTCGGCGAACCGGCAGCCCATCGGATTGCTGGCCGGCTGGGGGCGCTTTCCCATCGCCTTTGCCGAGAAGGCGCGCAGCGTGGGCTTGCCGGTCGTGTGCGTGGCGATACGCGGCGAGGCGTCGCCGGAGTTGATTCCGTTGGCGACGCGCCACTATTGGACGCGGCCTTTGCAGATGGGAGGGATGATCCGTTCGTTTCGGCGCGAGGGGGTCGAGTCGGTGGTTATGGCCGGTAAAGTGCATAAGGCCAGCCTGATGCACCAGCCGTGGAAGCTGATTCGCTTTCTTCCCGACTGGCGCACGTTCTCGTGGTGGTATCTCCGCAAACGGCGCGACAATCGCGACGATACGCTGTTGCTTTCGGTGGTCGAAGAGTTTCGCCGCGACGGATTGCACATCGAAAGTGCTTTTACCCTGTGTCCGGAGTTGCTCGTGAATCCTGGAGTGTTGACGAAGCGCGCGCCGACGGTTCGCGAGGAGCGCGATATTGCCTTCGGCTGGGAAATGGCCAAGGAAATGGGCCGACTCGACGTGGGCCAAAGTGTGGCCGTCAAGGATCGCGCCGTTCTCGCCGTCGAGGCCATCGAAGGAACCGACCGCGCCATTCTCCGCGCCGGCGAATGGTGCCGGGCCGGCGGCTTCGTTGTCGTCAAGGTGGCCAAGCCGAATCAAGACATGCGCTTCGACGTGCCGACCGTCGGTTGCACGACCGTCGAGAACCTGCATCGCGCCGGCGGTCGGGTATTGGCCATTGAGGCCAACAAGACCATTGTTCTCGATCGCGAGGCAACTCTGGCTCTCGCCGACCGCTACGGCCTCACCGTCGTCGCCCTGTCGCTCTCCTAAACAGTACAGCGCTACTCCCCACTCCCTTGTATTCAGGGAAGCGGGGAGAATCCGAGAGTAGCGGTGTACGGCTAACTCCGTCGGCGAAAATGCAAATCGCAACGATACGAATTGCCCTGGGCGCTCGAATCTGATACCAAAAGAAACGGAGAATGCGTGTAGAGTTTGGGGTTTCGAGTTCCGGAATTCTCTCATGGGCACGTTGTCGTTTCAACTTCCGGCCGGCCTATCCGCGGATACCGTCAAGGAACTGAAACGTACCTGGATGGCCGGCGGACCGGATAATTCGCCGTGGCCGTCCGACATTGACATATCGGGCGAGACGCTGCGCCTGGGCCGCGCGGTCAACGAAAGCGGCTTCTTGCTCGCGCCGTGGACCCTCGACGGGCGCGGCCGCTTGATGGGTGCCTCCGCAACCCTCATCGAACGCCATCGTCCCTATAACCTGCTCGTCGAATTGGCGCGCGGCAAAGTGAATCAGGTTCGCTGTCAGGCGTTCGATTGGCGAACCGGCGGGCTGTATCTGTCGCCGGAACTGGAGCAAACCCTGCGCGCCGCCGAACGGTCCTTCGCGCAAACCATCGCCGGCGATTCTCCCGAACATCTCAATCGACACGCCGAAAGCACGCTCGATCTCGCCTATCGGGCCGCCGAGCAGCTGGCGCGAACCTACGTCGCCCAAGTCTTTCAGATCCGCCACCAACGCCAATCCCGTCTCGATTCGACTTTGGCTTGTCGTCTGAGCGGAACCATCCCGCCGCAACCTCTCGCCGACGAGTTGACCGGCGCTTGCAACGGCGTGAGCGTGGCCATGCCGTGGGGAAATATCGAGCAAGAAGAAGGGAATTATCGCTGGCAAGAGACCGACGCGCTGGTGGACTGGGCGCGGCAGCAAAAAATGGACGTTACCGCCGGGCCATTGATCGACTTCTCCTCGGCCCAACTTCCGGCTTGGCTGTGGCAGTGGGAGCGCGACCGGCCGAGTTTGGCCGCCTTCATGTGCAAGTTCGTCGAGACGGCCGTGCGCCGCTACCGCCAACGCATTCGCCGGTGGCAGCTCACCGCCGCCAGCAATTCCGCCAACGTACTCTCGCTGTCCGAAGACGATCTGCTCGGCCTGACGTATCGGCTGGCCGAGACGGCGCGGCAGATCGATCCCTCGTTGGAACTCAGCATCGGCATCGCCCAACCGTGGGGCGAATATGTGGCCCGCGACGAACGCAGTCCGTCCCCGTTCTCTTTTGCCGATACGCTCGTCCGATCCGGACTCAATCTCAACGCCTTGGATCTCGAATTGGTGATGGGCGTCACGCCGCGAGGCAGCTATTGCCGCGATTTGCTCGAAGTCTCGCGCTTGCTCGATCTGTATGCGCTGCTGGGGGTGTCGTTGCGCGTGACGCTCGGCTATCCGTCGTCGTCGCTGCTCGATGCCGATGCCGACCCCGATTTATGGGTCGAAGGAGGACATTGGGGCGACGGCTTCACTCCCGAAATGCAGGCCGCTTGGACCGCCGACGTGGCCGCCCTCGCCCTGTGCAAAACCTACGTCCAGGGCGTCCACTGGGTTCACCTGCGCGATGCCGAGACCCATCTCTTTCCCCACGCCGGTCTCGTCGATCCGCAGGACCGCGTGAAGCCCGCCTTGCACAAACTCCGCGAGCTGCGCCAAGCCCATCTGAAATAATCGAACGCAATCGTCGCCCCACGCGCGCCGGTTCTCGTTTCGCGTTCTATGCTTGAAACGATGACCGCCGTACTCTTTCCTTCGGATCGTTGGACCCGGTTCCTCTTGGCACCGGCGTTGATCTTCATTGCCGCTGGCTTGGATCGCAATTATCAGACCGATCTGTGGCATCATCTGGCGCGCGGCCGCGCCATTGTCGCCGAAGATCGGCTGCTCGATGAGGATCGCTTCACCTTCACGGTACACGGGCAACCGCTGCGCGATCCGAATTGGGGTTGGCAGCTGCTCTTCTATCGCTTGTACGCGAGGGGTGGGCTGCCGCTGATCCAGACGATCAACGCCGCAATTCTCGCCGCCGCGATGGCCTTTTTGATGGTACGCGCCTGGCGGCGATCCGGTTCGTTGGTCGCCGCCACCACGGCGTGTTTGGTTGCCTTTCTCGGCTTGTGGCAGTTGATCCTCATTCGACCGCAAACCCTTTCGATCCTCTTGTTCGTCTTGCTGAGCGGCGTTCTGGAGGGAGCGCGGCATCGTCGCCGATTGCTTTGGGCCGCGCCGCTGCTGATGGCGCTCTGGGCCAACGTCCACGGAGGCTTCCCCGTCGGTTTGCTGGCGATCGGCTGCTACGCGGCGGCGGAGTTGTTCGACGCCGCGCGCACGCGCTCCCCAGCCGATGCTTGGGCGTGCGGCGCGTGGCTTTTGTGTGTTCTCGGCAGCGTCGCCGCCACTCTGGTCAATCCCTACGGTTGGCACATCTATGAATATGTGGCGCAGACTTCCAGGGTAGCATCCGGACGGCCGGTCGACGAATGGCTGCCGCCGGGCTGGAACACGCTGACGGGCAAGGTCTGGGTCTTCTCGCTGACGGCGTTGGTCGCCAGCTTGGCCCTGTCGCCGCGCCGACCGACGACGCGCGAACTGTGTCTGCTTGGCTGCTTTCTCCCGCTCTCGTGCGGTTCGGTTCGCATGGTCGCCTGGTGGCTGTTAATCGTCGCGCCGATCCTGGCGGCGCAATTCGCCGCCCTCTGGCCGCGTTTGCGACAGCTAGACGCCGACGACGACCGCCCCTCGCTCGGCAACGCGCTCGCCTGTGCCGCCCTGGCCCTCGCCGCCCTTTTCAGTACCCCGTGGCTGGAGGCGTACAACCCGATCCTCTCTCGTCCGGAGCGCGCCCATCGCACCGAGACCGATTTGCAGGCTCTCGCCGACCGCCTTCGGGCCGAGGGGCGCGGCGGACGCGTTTTCACGCGCTTTGCCTGGGGCGAATACCTCGGTTGGAGCCTGACGCCGACCCACACGGTCTTCATGGACGGACGCATCGAGATCGTACCGGATGAAGTGTGGGATCAATACGAGGCGGTGACGCGAGGCCGAGCCGACTGGCACGAGATTCTGTCTTCTTACGATGTCCAATATCTCCTTTTAGATTCCGGCCCCTACCACCATTCTCTGGTATCCCTCGTCCGCCGCTCTCCCTTCTGGCACGAAACCGCCCGCCAAGGCGACGCCCTCCTCTTCGAGCGCCGAACCCCGCCCCCCAATCGCACGGCGCTGCTCCCCTAGCCCCTCCGCTCGCCCAATGTAAACGGAAGCGCATCCATTCGTTTACACCGGAATCTTCGTGTTACGAAACAGAAACAGCGCCTTCACGCACTCCGCGCGATGGAGGCGTCGAACGAATCGTCGCAACTCACGGATAGATAAGGAGAAGGGTTATCCGATCTCATTTAGTGGATCTTTCCATCGACGTCGGCATCGCGTTTGCACAATTAGTTGTGACGGCGGTTACCCCTCGCAGGAAGTGTGCAACCTTCTACCTCGACGGACTGAAAAATCGACCGTGCTACGCAGAAGTCGTCCACGATTTTCGCCTCGCCCCGCTTCTCCGCCTAAGTCGGAAGGATTTGCCATGTCATCATTCGTCTTGCCGCGCCGGTTCTTGCTCGTTACGTCTTTGTTTCTCGTAGTGAGCGCAACTCTGACAAGTGAAGCTGCCGCGTCTCCTCTGACGGTGACGTATGAGGGCTGGGGAGCGGGAGACGTATCGGTTAACATAAGCCTAAACGGTCAAAATTACAGTGGCATCGCGGGTCAATCGTATTTGAAACTCAGCGATGGTCAGAATCTCGTCGGCTTTTGCATTGACATCGTTCATAGTGTAGGTCCCGGGCAGACTTATGATGTAAAGGTGCGCTCAACCAACGACGGGCTTACCAATGGCGGTAAAATCGCTTATCTAGCAAATACGTTTGGACCAGGCAAACTTGGCCCCAATCATGCGGCAGCGCTGCAAATTGCAATTTGGGACGAACTCTACAACAACGGCAGCACCACGGGACCATTTCAATACCTTTCGGGTGGAGGCTCTTCCATACCGGGTCTCGTCAATTACTACTTGGGACAGGCTCAAAATAATTCCGCTACTTCTACTTGGCTCGACGCAAGTCCAAGTTGGACGACGAATAGTCCCGGGCAAAGTATGGTCATAGCCGATCCGCCCGCCCCGTCTCCAGTGCCCGAACCTTCTATGCTCTTTATATTCGCCGTTGGATTAGGTTTTGTCTTCATTTCCATTCGGTATGCGTCTTCCGTGCAAAAGCGGGAACCCGCCACCTTCCGCATGTGATCGCTATGTACTACTTCATCGCCCGTTCGCGTTATCAACTTGGAGGACTCGTATGCGTCGCACTTGGATTTTGGAATCGACGGCTAAAGCCGCACGCCTGCTTCGCCGAGGTTGTGGTTTTGCCTTATGCTTCACTGCGTTCAGCAGCGTGGCCTGGGCTCTTCCGGGTGCTCCCGAAATCGATCCCGGTTCGGCGGCCAGTTCGCTGGCGCTCTTGGCGGGCGGCGTGATGTTAGTCTACGACCGCTATAGCCGCCGTTAGTCTCCTTCGGAGCTGGAAGCGTCGGCGACGGTTTTTCTTTGCCGCCGCCGACGCTTCCGGCTCCGATCCTTAGGGTTATCAACTCCCCAGACCCCGCCGTTGTCTCACGACAGCGCGCGGGGCTTTTTCTTGCGCGCAGCGCGGCGACGCATGGGGTATCCTTTCGGTATCGTCCCGATGGATGCGCCCCGCGCCCCACGAGAATCGCGTATGTCCAGCCAATCCGCCTCGCCCTCGCCGCCGTTGCTCCGCTGGTTCGTTCTCGTCGCGCTCTTGCTCGGTGAAGTGTTGCTACTCACGCTGCGCTTCGACACCGGCACGCTGCGCGGACAGAGCGGATGGTGGGTCGAACTGTTGGGTCGGTCGAATTTACTGCTGCGGCTGGTCATCGCCATCGTCGCGGCCACGCTGCTGCTCGGCGGGGCGTCGCTGTGGCGCGATGTCTGCCGCCTGCCCGAGTCCACGATGTCTTTAAGCAGTATAGGCATCGCTATTATCTTCCATTTGCTCGCCTTCGCCGCCTTCGCCGCCGTCACCGCTTATCTTCTGGAGTCTCCCGCCGGGGCGGCGTTCAAGGCCGAGGGAACGCTGCTCTGGTGCGCTTTCGGACTGGCCGTCGTCGGATTCTGGGCGTTGGCGGTTTTGCCGGCCGCCGAATGGCGGGGACTGGCTTGGCGGCATCGGCTCTTGCTGTCGGCGGGAGTGGGCGTCGGCGCTCTCGCCTTTGCTGCGGGCTTGTTGTTGCAGCGCTGTTGGCGACCGCTGGCCGAAGGCACTTTCTGGACCGTCGATGCCTTGTTGCGGCTCGTCTACGGACACAGTGTTTGCGATGCGTCCGAACTGTCCATCGGCACCCCCGCGTTCGGCGTGTCCATCGCTCCCGAATGCTCTGGCTACGAGGGGATGGGGTTGTTGTCGGTGTTCGCGCTGGCGTATCTGTGGCTGTTTCGCGCCGAGTTGCGCTTTCCGCAAGCGTTGTTGTTGTGGCCTCTCGGCGTGGCCGTGTTGTGGCTGAGCAACGCCGTCCGCATCGCCGCGCTCATCGCCATCGGCTCGGCCGGTTGGCCAGAGGTGGCGCTGGGCGGATTTCATTCGCAGGCCGGCTGGCTGGCCTTCAACGCCGTGGCCTTGGGATTGGCCATCGTCGCCCGGCGGATGCGCTTCTTCGCCGTCCACCCTAAACTCGAAGCCGTGCCCACTCCTTCGCGGCGCGGCAGCGAAAAAAGTTTGGCATATCTGATGCCGCAACTCGCCCTCTTGGGCGCGACCATCCTGACGGGCATGTTTTCGACGGGATTCGAGGCCCTGTATCCGCTTCGCGTCGTCGTGGCCGGGTTCGTGCTATGGCGCTGCCGTCGGGCCTACGGGGAGTTGGCCTGGTCGTGGTCGTGGCAACCGTTTGTCATCGGCGGAATGGTACTCATCGGGTGGATCGCCCTGGTTCCGGCGGGCATCGGTGAACCGTCGGCCCTGCGCGATGGGCTGGCCCAGCTGTCGCCGGCGGGGGCGCTGACGTGGATCGTCTTCCGCATCGCCGGCGCGACGATTACCGTCCCTTTGGCCGAGGAGTTGGCGTTTCGAGGCTACCTGCTCCGTCGCATCCAGTCGGCGGATTGGAGCGAGCTGCCCATGGGAAAATGGACCTGGCCCTCACTGCTGGTGTCGTCGCTGGCGTTCGGCGTGCTACACGGCTCGTGGCTGGCGGGTTCGCTGGCGGGCTTGGTCTATGCGTTCGCCGTCATCCGCCGCCGCCGCCTGCTCGACGCGGTACTGGCCCATGCGACGACGAACGCCTTGTTGGCCGTTTATGTGTTGTCTAAGGGAGCATGGGCAATGTGGTAGCCATGCCGAGCCATCGACGCCGCAGCCCGTAAGCGCAGGCGAGAATGCAACCAATCCCGGCCAAGTGCAGACTCGGCGGCACCGGAAGCACGGCATCCTGAATGATCTGGTCTTGAGCGTGTGGATTGCTCATGGCTAACAGGCCGGATTGCATTGGTGCATTCGTGTCGGACCAAATACTCGTCAACCAAGACGTCGCTTGTGTAATGGCGTCGCTGTGACCAGTAGAAAGATCGGATTCTGAAGCCCGAAAGTTGCCCGAAGTAAATAATGAAGCGGGTATCGAGCTGGAAGTCCAATCGTACTCGATTTTCCAGATCGCCAATTGGAAGGCCGCTGCCTTCACGCCGTCCGAACCGATCGAATTGTAATCGGCATACCACAATTGACGGATCTTGTCGGCCTTGTCGATGCCCATGCCGCTGCCATTTCCGTTTTGACTCGTACCGGGATTAGGAGCATCTTGAAGTTGAACCAATTTGTATGTGTAGGTATTTCCTGGCGAGACGTCTTGCGTTAGCTCGATACAGAATGTGGTAAACGGGTTGGTCAACCAAGCGGGATTATTGGTGCCCTTCGCGGTCCAATTCATCTCACCGGGGTAATAAGGAATCGACGGCGTGTTGCCGTTGCCGGAATTGATAGTTACGTCGTCGCCCGGATGGATAATCTGATAGATCGAATTGCCGTTCAGTTGTGCGGTGATATAATCTGCGCGGGCCGGCAATTCACCACACATCCATCCAACGAAAATGCAAACGAGTATTCCATAGTCTCTTGCCTGCCGCATAACCGCCCCTTCTCCGAACCGATTGTTTGGCGCATTCCCGAACGATCGCGGTTAGCCGCGCAGCGGAGCGCGCCGCGGCTAACCCCGAAAGTCATTCCTCAATGCACTCTCTGTTCCAACTCAGCCCATTCAATTATAGACGCAAATATGACACCGATGGCCATTAAATCACGATCGCACTTAAAAAGGGCCATTTTGCTTCCCAAGGAGTGTGAATTGCCGTTAAGTTTTGTAACTTGAGGCGTTAGCAGCGTTAAAAAGCGTTAACATTTCACGATCCTGCAACAGATTATTACAATTTCGATGCGTTTCTTATTCGCGGGGATAAGACCATCTGAGTTGGCGTGGTTCTTGCTTGACCGCCGCGCGCCATCTGCTACGATGGAATGAGCTTTACCAACACTTTTGCCTTGTAATCCGCACCGGAAAGGCAGCACCGATGACGCAACGATTGGCCGTTCTCCTGTTGTTGGCCACATGGAGCGCGCATACTTCCTCCTCGCTTCGCGCGGCTGTTTTCGTCCTCGCCAATCGCACGGGGGAAGAGGTGCGGTATACCGTGGTGGCGGGCAAGGGGGAGGCGCGTCCCGGTACGATTGTCCGGGGCGACGTAGTGGCCTTGCCGTTTGTGCGCGGTTCGGAAATCGATTTCACGGTAGATGGCAAACGGCATTGCTGCCTGATGCGGCGCAACGAGATCTATTGCTTTGTCGGCGCGGGCAAGGAGATGCGGCTGAAACAGGTCGGATTCGCCGGATCGTGGCGGCAAGCGCCCAACGCCGGCGGCAAAGACGACGACGAACCGCTCGAGAAACCGGCGAAGTTCCCGCTCAAAATCCCGGTCGAGATTCTCGTCGATCAAGCCGAGCCGACCGTGCAAAAGGTGTGGGAGAAGCGACTGCGCCAGCGCGTGGCGGATGCGTCGGATATTTTAGAGCGCTGTTGTCGCATTCAGCTCGATGTCATCGAAGTGGGAACGTGGCAATCCGATGACAAGTTGACCAAGCTGCGCGATTTGATGGGCGATTTTCGCACCAAAGTCGCTCCGGGCAAGGCGCGCCTGGCGATCGGCTTCACGGGGCTGCCCATCGCCAAGGAAGACGACGACAAAGCGCTCGGATGCACGCCGGGGCCGTTGCAGTCTCACATCCTCCTGCGCGAATATCGGGTACGCACCGAGGCGGAGCGGCTCGAAGTGTTGGTCCACGAACTGGGCCATTTCCTCGGCGCGTGCCACGTTCCCGATCCCGACTCGGCGATGCGCCCCAAACTCGGCGACGGGAAGGCGAACTTGCGCGTCTTTCGCATCGGCTACGATCCGCTCAACACGCTGGTGATGAACCTGGTGGCCGAGGAGTTGGCCCAACGTCCCGTGCGCGGTTTGGGGATGTTGACCGCGCCGACGCGGCGGCGCTTACTCGATCTCTACTCGTCGGTCGTCCGGGCCGATCCCGACGATCCGGCGGCGGCGCAGTTCGTCCGCATGTTGGGCGGGATGCCTCCCGAACCGCTGACGGTGGGTTCCCTGCCGGAGGAATCGGTCGCTGGGGCGCGGGCCGTCGTGGTTGCCGTCACGGCCGAGGCCAAGAAGCTATCGGCGAAGGAGCGCGGCGAGGGCGATGCCTTGATGGAACGTTATAGCCGGGTTGCCGCCGCGACCTGTCGCCGACTGCGGGGCGAACACGCGGCGACGGCGTATACGCTGGGTTTGGCCGTGGCCATCGACCGGTCGTCGTTGCTGCGCTCGCTGGGAATGCGCGGCATCCCGTGGACGAAACTCGAAAGCGACCGGGAACGCGAGCAGCGCCTTCAAGTGTTGGGCGTACCGACCGTACACGGCAGCGCGTCGATGGCTCAGAGTTTCGCCGTGTCCGCCGCCGTGCAGCTGCTCGTGGAAGGACAAGCCGTCTCCGCCGCGGGGTTGCAAGAAGAATTGCTGCTGCATCAGGGCGGCGAACGCTTTCGCTTCGACGAACTGTCGGCCAGCCTGGCGGGTATGACGTTTGCCACACAACTCGACGCCTCGCCCAGTCTGCTCGACGATTTGGCCAAATCGTTCCGCGTCGCCGATTATCTGCTACCGACCAAAGGTCTGCCCGAAAGCGTGGACCGCGACCAGTTTGCTCGGCAATACGGCTCGACGACGGACGAACGGTTTCTGGAAAAACAAGACGCGCTGCGCAAGCGCCTCTTGACTCTGCCCGGCTACCAATCGCGCGATTAATCGGCGTGAGCTATACTTGAACACGAACGATTCGGCGCGAATCGGAAAGAGTCTGTCTCACATGCTCCCCTCTCCCCTGTACTCAGGGGAGAGGGGTCGGGGGTGAGGGGCTTCGGAGACAGACTCGAAGCAAACGAGTATCCGGGTGGCTCTCCATGGCGCAACTTGCAATCTTTCGGCCTTCGCGGACGTTTTGGCTTATCGTTGTTACGCTCGTCGCCGGTGCGCTCGTGCCGATGCTTCAGCTGGACGGGTCGCGCGGGTTGACCGCGTTGCCCATGCACGATTTCGTTGAGTATTGGGTGGCGGGCCGGCTCAACGTCCACGGTGAAAATCCCTACGATGTCGACCGCGTCCAAGAACTGGAGCGCGAGGTGGGGCGCGAGGCGGAAGCCATTCTGATGTGGAATCCGCCGTGGACGCTGCCGTTGGTGATGCCGTTGGGGTTGCTCGAATGCCGCGCCGCCCATTTCCTTTGGTTGGCCGTCCTGCTGGCCGTCGTCGTCTGGTCCGCCGATGCCCTCTGGAAACTATACGGCGGGGCGTCCGAGCATGGCCCTCTCGTTTGCATCTTGGCTTTCACCTTCGTGCCCACTCTGGTCGCACTCAAGGTGGGACAGATCTCGCCGCTGGTATTGTTGGGGGCGGTGCTGTTCGTGGTGTTGTGGAAGCGGAATTATCACGGCCTCGCCGGCGCGGCTCTGCTGTTGTTGGCGATTAAGCCGCACTTGTCCTATTTGTTCTGGATCGCGCTTTTGGTATGGTGCGTGACCCAACGCCGCTGGCGCGTCCTCGCGGGCGGATTGAGCGCCGGCGTTGCGTCGGTCGGCCTTGCCCTGTACTTCAATCCCGCGGTTTTGAGCCAATATTGGGACGCGCTGGCGCATCGCCCACCGGCCCAATATCGCTCGCCGACCTTGGGAATGGTGCTGCGTCTGCTTCTCGGAGAAGACCAGTTTCGCCTCCAATTTCTGTCGCTGATTCCCGGCTTGTTGTGGCTGCCGATCTATGGATGGAGACATCGCAACGCCTGGGATTGGAGCGAGCGCATGCCGATGTTGTTGTTCGTCTCGCTGCTTACCGCTCCCTATGGCGCTTGGCTGTTCGATCTGGTGCTGCTGCTGATCCCGCTCATTCAGGTTTTGGCCGCCGTGCGCGCGTCGGAGCGGGCCGCGACGCGCTCGGCGGCGGCGTGCCTCTATTTGCTGTTCAACGTCGCGGTGGCGGCTCAGCTGTCGCACTCGGCCGAATACTTTGCCTTCGTGTGGATGACTCCGGCTCTCTTGCTCGCCTATCTTGCCTTGCTCCCGCGCCGCTCCGCGCTTCTCAGCTGATTCTCGCACCTTACCCGTGACACTTCGCCGTCTCGCCGATAGATTGCGGGAAGACGGTGTATTCATGCGTTAGCTATTATGCGAAAAGATTGAGGAGAATTTCATGTCCGCAATGGACGGCAGGTTGACTCGTATCGGGATTTTTTACGACGGCAACTTCTTCTTTCACGTCAGCAATTTCTACCACTATCACCACGAACGCCGAGCGCGCGTTAGCATCGGCGGACTGCACGCCTTCGTTCGCCAACAAGTGGCCGACTGCGAAAATACCGATCCGCGATATTGCCAAATCGTCGATGCCCATTACTTCCGCGGCCGGCTGCGTGCCGCCGACGCCGACGACCGCGATTTGCTGTATAAAGAGCGCGTTTTCGACGATGTTCTCGTCCGCGAGGGCGTGACCACGCACTACCTGCCGCTGACCCGCGAGGGCGAGAAGGGCATCGACGTGTGGTTGGCGCTGGAAGCGTTTGAATTGGCCATTTACAAGCGCTTCGACGTGATCGTCCTGGTCGTCTGCGACGGCGATTTCCTACCGTTGGTGAGAAAATTGAACACGCTGGGCACACGGGTCATGGTTCTGGGCTGGGACTTTCGCTACGTCGGTCCGAACAACGTCGAACGCGAGACGCGCACCGCCCAGATATTGCTCGACGAAGTGACGTATCCCATTATGATGCACCCCATCATTGAAGACCGCGCGCGGCAGCGCGATGCGCTCATCTCCGGGCTGTTCGTGCCGCGCAAAGAGTTCGGCTCCAGCCCCACGATTCCTCGTCCGGCCTTCATCGGGCCGGAGGGCGGATCGACTTCAACGGGAACCGGCTCGATTCAGACCTTGAAGAGCGGCTACGGATTCATCGCCGCCGATCAGGGCGGGCCGAATCTGTTCTTCTTCCACGAAGACGTCAAGGGGGCCGATTTCCTGGAGTTGAAGATTGGCGACCGCGTGCTGTACGTCGTCGGCCAAAACGACCGCGGCCCCTGCGCCAAGGAAGTCCGTCGCCTGGCCGCCAGCGTCAGTTAGCGCGAGCTATTCCGCTGCGCGTCGTGGCCAACCGGAACCTCCCGTTTGCGATAGACGTGCCAGCTCCAACCGCCGAACTCCGCCGCCGGGAAGTCCTCGACGCGGCGATAGACGTTGTCGCGCACATCGAGCATTTCGTCGTGAAGGGGAGAACCTGCGTCGCTGCGATGCGTCAGCAGCCAGTCCGCGCCGTGCGGCGGCAAATCCTTTTGCTCGCAATACACCAGGCGTTTCTGGGTGCGAAGATAGGCGGCGTGGAAGCGATAGCACTTGGCGACGCGGAAATCGAAATCGCCGCACACCGTCGCGCCTTCGCTGGGCGAACGGCGTTCGATGTACGCCAAGGCATCGAGAACGTGGCCGCGCCCGCCGCGCTCGAACGCCAGCACTTGCGCCGTGCCGCCGCCGGCAACGGCCAGAGAGATAACGGCGGCGACGCAGGCCCCGGCGCGCGAGTGCCGCCACAGCGCGCCGAGAACGAAGCCGAGTAGCAGCAAAAAAAAGACAAAAGGGATGAGGAAATAGCGCTCGAACAGATAGGCGGGTTTGCCGAGGAGGAACAGCGCCGGCGAGCCGACGATAGCCGCGGCGAAGAACACTCCCAGGCGCTGGTCCTCGCGCGCCAGCCGGCGCAAACCGATGGCCAGGGTCAGCGCGGCAAAAATCGTGGCTGCCATCCGGGCGGCCGAAGACGGCGCGACGCCCAAACCGAGACCGAGCAAGCGACCGAGGACGAGCGAGGTCGGCTGCACGGGGCCGCCGCCGAACTTCATCGACCGAATGTCCACCCAAAACAGAACGAAAAAGAACAGACACGGAACTAGGTGACAGGCGAGCAGATGACGAATCTCATCTCGGCGGGAGAGGCCGCTCCGCGCTCCACAATACAACGACCACAACCCCAAGGCGAGATAGCAGTGGAGGAAGGTCAAATGCGCGAGAAAGCCGAGGATCGCGCTCAACCAGAACAGCACCAGCGGAATGCGTCGTCCGGTCGGGGGAACCGCCGTCAGATAGCCTTGCAACGACGAGAAGGCGGCGAGAGCGAACAGGACGGCCAGGGCGTAGCCGCGCGCCTCGGCGGAACACAAAACCAGCCAATAGTTGGTGGCGAACAGCAACGAGACGAAGATGGCCTCGGCCCGGCCGCGCCGAAGTCCCAGCAACGCCGCCAAGGCCACGCTCGCCAAACCGGCGGCCAACGAGTGCGAACGATACGTCACCCACGACGCGCCGGAGGGATAAAGCCATAAAAAGAGCGTATTCAACTTGTGATTGTTGTCGTGATGTTGCTCCGCTCCGGCGACGATCTCCCACGGCGACGCCGCCGCCCGCGCGAACTCCCACGACCAGATTTCATCGAGCCAAAACTCGGTGCGCATCGCTCCGAGCCTTAAAACGGCCGCCAGGCTCAGGATACCTGTGAGCGGCACGAGAATCGATGCTGGACGGCGAGAGAAAATCGACGGCATAAGCGGAGTCCTCCAGCGACGAGACGGGGCGACACGCGACCGATAACGGCCGCTGCTACAGCATATCTCACGGTTGTTCGCGCCGAATTCCGGGCCGAGGATGCGGAGGAATCGCGATTTCAGACGAGGCTGGGGACGCTGGAAATCCGACCGTCTCCCGAGGGGGGTTCTGTTTTCGTCCCGATCCCTTCAATAGAGCCATTCGGAAAAATCGAGAAAATTGTCACGACCATTTGACTCCATAACGAACGCAATCTAGGTTTGTGGCACGAGCGGTTCAGTGGATGCTCGCGGCGACACTCGACAACAATTGTTCCGCGATAAGTGATCCAAGTGAATCGCCTCTTCCTCCTGGACGCGGGTACCCCTCATCCTTAAGTCCGAGGCAAAGAAGAGGCCGTTTGGTCCCGTCCGACGCATGCGCGCGGTCGGCGACCTCGGAATAGAGCTTAAGGAGAAAAGATTATGAGCCATTTGTTCGCCTGTGCAGTACGATTTCTGCGCGAAGAAGACGGCCCGACCGCTGTCGAATACGCCGTCATGTTGGCCCTCATCATCGTGGTTTGCATCGCCTCGATCACGACGCTGGGTAGCAACGCCAACAACACGTTTAGCAACGTGGCCTTGAACACGGCCGTGAGCAGCGGTTCCGGTTCTTAAGCAACTTAATCGGTGAAGGGTGCAACCGTCCGGATGCGTTGTCCGGGATCCCGTCGCATTTTTCTGTTGGTCGATGATTTAGTGAGGAAGGCGAGTCTCATGCGTAAGTTTGCACAAGGTTTCGTGAATTTTCTGAAGAACGAAGACGGTCCGACCGCGGTCGAATACGCCGTCATGTTGGCCCTCATCATCGTGGTGTGCATTACCGCCATCACCACGTTGGGCAGCAACGCCAACAACACGTTCAGCTACGTCGGCAGCAAAATCGGCAGCACGGGTAGCTAAGTGTTTCTTTCAACCGTTTCGAGTTCCGATTCATTTTCACACAAAGGGGTGACTGCTATGCGTAAGTTTGCACAAGGTTTCGTGAATTTTCTGAAGAACGAAGACGGTCCGACCGCGGTCGAATACGCCGTCATGTTGGCCCTCATCATCGTGGTGTGCATTACCGCCATCACCACGTTGGGCAGCAACGCCAACAACACGTTCAGCTACGTCGGCTCGAAGGTCGCCGGCACGGGCAGCTGAGCGCGTCGCTTCCAGGGACAAAGGGACAAGGTGGCCGGGCGACAAGGTGCAAATCCTTGTCGTCTTGCCGCCTTGCACCTTTGCCGTTCTCATCTATTTGTCGTTCGCGTGGAGGACGCCGTCCGATGCACTTTATTCTAAGCCATTGGCCGCTGACGTTCGTGTGCGCGGCCATGATCGTGGCCGCCGTCATCGACGGCTGGAAACTGAAAGTGCCCAATTGGTTGACGTATCCGCTGATTCTCAGTGGGTGGAGCCTGGGCGTGTTGCACAGCTGCGGGCTAGTGGAATCGACCGGCTCTGGCGGCATCGGTGCCAGCTTGGCGGCGACGGCCCTGGGATTCTTGCTGCTGTTTCCCTTATACGGTATCGGCGGCATGGGAGCGGGCGATGTGAAAATGCAAATGGGCTTCGGTGCCTGGATCGGCTCGTTCTACGGCATGCGCGCCGCCGAGGGCATTCATCCGGGCGCGGGCTGGATTCTCGTATACGCCTTTTGTCTGGCCGCTGTCATCGGTGGCGTCTTGGCGTTGGCCATGATCGCGGCGCGCGGCCAATTAAAGACCAACTTGAACAACACGCGCGCCATCCTCGGCGACCTGGTTGGCGCTGGGGTGGTGACGGCGGCCGACAAGGCGGCTCAACGCAAATCGCGGATGCACTTACTACCCTATGGCATTCCGCTGTGCCTGGGCTTCGTCAGCTATCTGATTTACCTGCACGGAGTGTGAGGTTGGCCGCGACGCGGAGCGGAGCGCGAATGCGCTCTGCTCTGCTCCGCGACGCGACTAACCGAAATCTGCGCTCTAAACCGCAAGCGGCGCAGACTCGGCAGGTTTGCTACAAGCGATAAAGTTGAAGTTCGGCGTTGCGGATTGTCGAAAGTAACGGTGGCAGCATCGAGGGGATGCGGAATGTGGAAGTCGGACGGCGGAACGGATGCAGAATAAGTCGTCTGGGCTCTCGCAATCGCTTCGGTTCTCCACGCCAATTGAGGTATGCTCCATGAAACCGAAGACAATGATGCTGATGGTCGTGGCCATCGGCTGCGGCCTGGCCGCCAGCTATATGACGAGCCGGCTTTTGGCCGAACGCAACAACGGAGCCGTCGAGGAGGAAAAAGTTTCCGTCCTCGTGGCCAAGGCCAAAGTTCCAGCCTGGGTTTCGATTAAAGAACCCGAGAAATACTTCGAGCAAAAAGAGGTGCCGGTGAGCATCGCTCCCAAAAAGGGCTTGAAGGAGTTCAAGGATATCAAAAATCAACGCTTGAGCCAGGGCTTGAGCGAAGGCGAGTACGTTCTGGAAGACAAACTGGTCAATGCCGAGCAAGTCGGCTTGGTCGCCAAGCTGCCTCCGGGGATGCGGGCCATCGCGTTGAAGGTGAATGCCGAATCGCTGGCGGGCGGCTTCGTGCTGCCCGGTTATCATGTGGACGTGTTATCCACGTTGCGCAATGGAACGAACGAGTCGATTTCCAAGATGATTCTGCAAAACATGCTGGTATTGGCCGTGGATATGGTTGCCAACCGAGACAATCAAACGACGACGATGCTGGGAAGCACGGTGACTCTGGCGGCGACGCCGGAAGAAGCCCAACGCTTGTCGCTGGCGGGAGCGCTAGGCGAGTTGCGGCTGACGCTGCGAACGCCCGACGATAACAAGATCGTTCGTCTACCCGGATCGAGATGGGAAGATCTCGGCAAGCCCGTGCGCGATGCCTCGTCCGACAAGGAAGAGGAATCGACGCAGGTTGCCAGCGCCTCGCCGGTGCCGATGTTGCCCGCGCTGCCCCAGGACGCGCCTCCGCCCATCAATGTGTACGAGAAGCCGTCGGAACCGAAGCCGGAACCGCCCCCGTTGGAGACGCACACCTTGACCATTGTAACCGGCGAATTCGTGCAAAAGGCGGTCTTTACGTTCGATCCCGTCGCCCAGTCGTGGATCAACGGAGCGCTCGCGCGCGGATCGGAGGACGTTGCGCCGCGCCGACCCGCGCCGCCGACCGGAGCGCCCAAACCGGTGGACGCTCCGCCCAAACCGGCGGACGCCGCGCCCGCTCAGCCTGCTCCGCTCGCTCCGCTCACTCCTATTCGTGGAGGCTTGCCCGGACGAGTGGGTTGATCTTCTTGGCTAACCGGGGAACGGGGCCGCGCGAGCGCCCCCGTTCCCCGGTCGATTGCGATGGACCCGAACGAGCGGCCGACCCCCGCTCGTTCTTACTGACGAGGTGAATGGATGCGCCATATTGTCGATCGAAAAATGCTGCTTTGGGGTAGCACTCTCGCCCTCCTACTCGCCGCGGCTTGGCTGGGCGACGCGCCCGCTCAAGAGCCGGCCCCCCGACCCGCCGCCCTGATTGTGCCGCTCAACGGCACCATCAAACTGCAAATGTCCAAGAAACAAAAAATCAAAACCGTTACCAACCCCAAGGAAGACGCCGTCGCCTTGAGTACTGTCGTGGGCGATCCCACGACAATTCTCGTCAGGGGCCAGCAACCCGAAGTGACGCGCATCGAATTGGAAGACACCGAAGGGCACAAGGAAGTTTTCGAAGTGATCGTGCAAGCCGACGTGGAGTATCTGCGCACGCAGCTGCGCCGCGCGGTGCCGACCGCCAACGTCACGGTCATACCGACCTCGAACAACACGGTCATCTTGTCCGGTACGGTGACACACGCCGAAGATGTGGCCGTCGTGCGCGGCTTGGTGCAGAGCGTCGGCTTCAAGTACATCGACGGCATGCGCGTCGGCGGCGTGCAGCAAGTTCAGTTGGACGTGATGATCGCCTCGGTCAATCGCACCGATCTGCGCAATCTAACCGTCAACTTCCTCGGTTCGAGTAAGTATTTCGCCGCGTCCAACGCGACTGGCGGCGGCGTCACGGTCGGCGGGCAGACGGGCGTGGGCGGAGCGTTCCCTCAAGTGACCGGGGCCGGTAGCAGCCTCATCGGCACGCCGGGATCGGGTACCAATCTGTTGCTCGGCTTCGTTCACAATGTCTGGGGATTCCAAAATTTCTTGGAAGCCCTGAGACAAAACGGTTTGGCGAAGTTGTTGGCCGAACCACGCCTGGTGACTCTGAGCGGTCGGCCCGCCAGTTTCTTGGTGGGCGGTCAGCAAGCCGTTCCCGTGGCCGGTGGGTTTAGCGGCGTCGGTGTCCAGTTCGTTCCGTTCGGCACGACATTGAGCTTCCTCCCTATCGTAAAGGGCAACGGACGCATCTACCTGGAAGTGTCGCCGTCCGTGAGCAGTCTCGATGCCTCAGCTGGCGTCACGCCCGCTGGAGGCAGTCTCGTGCCAGGACGCGACATCAACAGTGTCACCACCACGGTCGAGCTGGAATCCGGTCAAACTTTCGTCATCGGCGGGTTGATTCAGCGCACGATTCAGGGCAACGTCTCCAAGGTGCCGCTGTTGGGCGATCTGCCTTGGTTTGGCACGTTCTTCCGCAGCACCCAATACCAGGAAACGGAGCAAGAAGTGCTGGTGGTCGTCACCCCCTGGCTGGTCGATCCGGAGTCGTGCAATCAGCGTCCGAAAATACTTCCGGGAGAAGAAACCCGCAGACCGGATAATTTTGAGCTATTCTTGGAGGGACTCATCGAAGCGCCGCGAGGTCAGCGCCAGATTCGCCAGGATCACCATTATGTGCCGGCATGGATGAACGGCCCGTCGGCCAAGACGTTTCCGTGTGCGGGTCGGAACAATTGTGGTCCGAATGGCTGTGCGACGAGCGGGTGCGGCCAACCGACTGGCATGGCTTCTCCGAGTACGATGCCGGCTCCGCTGCCCGCAAACCCGGCCTCGACGCCGCTCATGCCGGCCTCGACCCAAGCGCCGCCGGAAGCACCGGAGACACCCATGTCGCCGCCGGGGCTTCCGAACGACGTATCCGCGGAAAGCGAACGCGGAGTTCGATAAAAACCGCTGTCGGCAGTCGGTCTTCGGCTATCGGCACTCCCCGCGATCCATCGGAGTGCCGAGCGCCGAAAGCCGACTGCCGAGTGCCGAAATTGGTGGAGCAACATGAGGGACGTGCAACGAATCGCCATCGTCGATCCTTCCGATACTACCCGAGAAGCATTACGCAATGTTCTCTTGGGCATGGAGTCAATCTGGTTGGAAGCCGAGTGCGCCCGCTACGAGTTCTTTCAAGAAGTCATCTCGCAATCGATCCCGGACGTCGCGGTCGTGTCCCTCGATTCGGATCAGAACAAAGCCATTCAACTCATCGGACAGATGACGATGGATCTGCCCGAAGTGCCGATCTTGGCCATCAGCGCGCGGGGCGACGGTCAAGCCATTTTGCAAGCGCTCCGCGGCGGGGCACGCGAATTCCTGACTGTACCCATCGTGCTGGAAGACTTGCTCAAAGCGTTGCAGCGTCTCCACCGCGGCCGACCGAGCGCCGACCGGAGCAACGGTGTGACGGCTTCGACCAAGACCGAATCGCTGGTCGTCGCGGTGCTGGGATCGCGCGGCGGCGTCGGCTGCACCAGCATCGCCGTCAACCTCGGTGCTTCGCTGGCCCACGACCCTCGGCACAACGTCGCGCTCATCGACCTCGATTTAGCCTTGGGCGATGCCGATGTCGCGCTCGATCTCATGGCCGACTACACCTTGGCCGACGTGGCGCTCAACATCGACCGCCTCGATCAACAATTTCTGCGACGCTCGTTGAGCAAACACGAGTCCGGACTGTCGCTGTTGCCGCATCCCGTGCAGATGGAGGACGCCAGTTTAATCCGCGAGGATCACTTGCAGCGCGTCATCAATTTGTTGCGCGCCAGTTATTCGCATCTCATTCTCGATCTAAGCAAGAGCTTTTCGCCGACGGACGTGACCGGGCTGCGCATGGCCGATTTGATTCTCCTGGTGGCCCAACTCGATCTCACCAGTTTGCGCAATGTCGTCCGCACCATGGCAACTCTGGGCAACGAAGAGAGCTTGGCCAACAAGGTGCAGATCGTCCTCAATCGCGTGGGCAGCGATTCGGACATCAGCTTGAAAAAGGCCGAGGAGACAGTTGGCAAATCGATCTATTGGCAGATACCCAACGAGCCGAAGCCGTTGACCGAGTCGCGCAACCACGGCGAGCCATTGCTGACGTTCGCGCCCAAGTGCAAAGTGCAACAGAGCATCGCGGGATTGGCCGAGGCGGTGTGTGGCAAACAGCTGCAATCGGCACAAAAAGAGAAATCGAGCCGCTGGGGATTGTTCGCGCGGAAGTGAAATACCGTATAGCCGCGAGCCGCAGCGGAGCGCGTCGGCTCCGCACGCCGCTGCGCCTCGCGGCTATACGAACATTTCGTTTGGCCGATAGCCGAGGGAGACGCCATGACACGATTGCAACGCGGTCTGAGTGGATTGAGCCAAAACGGTACGGGCAGCCGGATTGGCGGTTCCATGGCCGGAGGTGGCGATCGCCAGGGGGCCAAAAGTTTCGAGGAGTTGAAGCGCCTCATCCACGGCAAACTCGTCGATAAGCTCGATCTCTCGCGCGTCAGCGATTTGGAGGGCGACACGCTTCGCCGCGAGATTCGCCTGGTCGTCGAGCGCTTGTGCGATACGGAAAATCCGTTATTGAATCGCATGGAGCGCGAACGCCTCATCGACGAGGTTCTCGACGAGACGTTCGGATTCGGGCCGCTCGAAGTGCTGCTCAAAGATCCGACCATCAGCGACATTCTCATCAACGGGCCGCACAAGATTTTCGTCGAACGCCGCGGCAAGATGGAAAAGAGCGACGTCAAGTTCCGCGACAACGAACATCTGTTGCAGATCATCGACCGCATCGTGTCGAAGATCGGTCGCCGCGTCGATGAAACGTCGCCGATGGTCGATGCCCGCTTGCCGGACGGATCGCGCGTCAACGCCATCATTCCGCCGTTGGCCCTGGACGGCCCGTCGGTCAGTATCCGCCGCTTCGGAGCCAATCCGCTGAAGCTGGAAGATCTGCTCAATTACAAGGCGTTCACGCCGGAAATGGCGATGCTCATGGAAGCCTGCATCAAGGCGCGCTTGAACATCGTCATCAGCGGCGGTACGGGTTGCGGTAAAACGACGCTGCTGAACACGCTGTCGAGTTTCATTCCGCACGAAGAGCGCATCGTGACCATTGAAGACGCGGCGGAGTTGCAATTGCAGCAAGATCACGTTGTCCGTCTGGAAACGCGCCCGCCCAACATCGAGGGCAAAGGCTCGATCACGACGCGCGACCTGGTCCGCAACGCGCTGCGCATGCGACCGGAGCGGATCATCATCGGCGAGTGCCGCGGCGGCGAGACGTTGGATATGTTGCAAGCGATGAACACCGGACACGCCGGCTCCATGACGACCTTGCACGCCAATACGCCGCGCGACGCGCAAGCGCGTCTGGAAACGATGATTATGATGTCCGGCATGGAACTGCCCATGAAGGCGATGCGGCAACAGATTTCGTCGGCGGTGGATGCCATCATCCAAGCCAACCGCCTGCAAGGAGGCCCGCGCAAAGTGACATCGATCACCGAAGTGATGAACATGGAACAAGACATGATCATCATGCAGGACGTATTTCGCTACAAGCAATTGGGTATCGACCAAAATGGCCGCGCCTACGGCCAGTTCGAGGCGACGGGCGTGCGTCCGTCGTTCGTCAGCCGTCTGGAAGCGGCCGGCATTAAATTACCGTCGAATCTGTTTCAGGAACGTGTGTTGCTGCGCGATTAACCCAGGCGAACCGGCAGCGTATGCTGCCGGGTACGGCGAACCGGCGGCGCAACCTGCCGGGTATTTACAGTACCACCCGGCAGCGTCTGCTGCCGGGTCGCCAACCGATGTGAGACTTCCATGACTCCCATATTGATTTCCGCGATGGTTTTTGTGGCGGTGGCCGCGTTGGTCGGCGTGCTGGCCTTCGTCTTCCGCGACAACACGCCGCAAACGGCGACGCGGCTCGATCTGCTCGTCGGCAAACGCTCGCGCGATCAGGATAAGTCGCAGGATATTCTGCGCAAGCAAGCGTTCGATGGGGACAAGAGAAACTTATTGGAGACGCTGACACCGAAGTTTCTCACGCCGAAAAAGATGTTCGAGCAAGCCGATTGCCACATCAAGCCGAGTACGCTGACCGGCATCGGTCTGGTGTTGGCGGCGATCGGGGCCACGGCCACCGTGTTGCTCAAAGTGCCCATCTATCTCGCGCCGTTTAACGGCTTGTTGCTGTTCTCGTTGCCGTGGGTGTGGTTGTGGAACAAACGGCGATCCCGGTTGGCCCGGTTCGCTTCGCAGCTGTCCGACGCCTTGGAACTGGTCGCCCGCGCGCTGCGCGCCGGACACAGCCTCGCCGCCGGGATGCACGTCGTCGCCGAAGAGATGCCCTCGCCCATCGCCGACGAGTTTAGCCGTGTCTTCGAGGAACAAAACCTGGGCATTCCCATTGAGGAATCCATGCGTTCGATGTGCGAGCGCGTGCCCAACCTGGACCTCCGCTTTTTCGTTACTTCGGTGGCCATCCAGCGGCAGACCGGCGGCGATCTGGCGGAGATTCTCGACAAGATCGGCTACGTCATCCGCGAACGATTCCGCATTCTCGGCCAGGTCAAGGCGTTGACCGGCGAAGGCCGCCTCAGCGGTATCGTGCTGATCGCGCTGCCGTTTGCGCTGTTCGGTTTCATGCTCAACGCCAAGCCGGACTATGTCGAGTCGTTGTGGACGACGGAACTGGGCAAGAAGATGAGCATTGCCGCCATCATCGCGCAGGTTCTCGGCGCGCTGGTGATTCGCAAGATCGTCAACATCAAAGTGTAGCTATCGCCAGCTCGGAGCGCCGGCGACGGGACGAATACCCATACGCCGGCGCTCCGGGCCGGCCAGCGGTAAATAGGGAAAATCCCTCTCATGCCGAGGGATGCGGAGAGTCGATGTAATCGGTAAACGGCGAGAGCCGCGCATTCGTGGAGGTGCTTCGTGATCCTTGCCCTCGTCGGCGTTCAAGAACTGGTTCCGTTGCTGGTGTTCGCCGCGCTGGTGGCGGGCCTGTTCGCCCTGTTGTCCATGCTGTCCAACCGCAATAGCCGCGCCCAGGAGCGTTTGGAACGCATCAGTCGTCCGGCCTCGTTGGCCGAGATCGAAGACCCGTTGGTCAAGAAGGATCGCTTTCAGGGCGTGATGGAGACGGCCAAGGCGCTGTCTGGGCCGCTCATGCCGCAGACGGAAATCGAACAGTCGCAGTTAAAGATCACGCTGGCCAACGCCGGCTTTCGCAGCGACTCGGCAGTAGCGGTCTATCTGGGACTTCGCTTTGCCGTATTGATGGGCTTTTTGCTGTTGGGATTGGGCATCTTCCTGCCCAAGTACGGCTTCACGCTGGCGGCGCTCAAGCCCATCGTGATTTTCGGCGGCTTGGGCTTTTATCTGCCCAGCATTGTTTTGTGGTTCATCCGCAAGAAACGGCAGGACGACATCTTCCTGTCCCTGCCGGACGCCCTCGATCTGTTGGTGGTGTGCGTGGAGAGCGGTCTCGGTTTGGACGCGGCGATGCGCAAGGTGTGCGACGAAATGAAGGACAGCGCCAAAGTCATCGCCGAAGAATTATCGTTGGCCAATTTCCAATTGCAAATGGGCCGGCCGCGGCGCGAGGTCTTGCACGATCTCGGCGTCCGCACCGGCGTGGACGACGTTCGGAGTTTGGCGGCCATCCTCATTCAAGCCGATCGGTTCGGCTCGAGCATCGCCCAGGCGTTGCGGGTGCAATCCGATTCGATGCGTACGCGCCGCAAGCAGTTGGCCGAGGAGAAAGCCGCCAAGACGGCGGTGCAGCTGATCTTCCCGCTGGTGCTGTTCATCTTCCCAGGCATTTTCGTGGTCCTGGTGGGGCCGGCAGCCATCAGCATTATGAAGACGATGATGAAGTAGTTCTTCGTAGTTCTGAGTACCGAGTTCTGAGTTCTGAGTTTCTTAACTCAGAACTCAGAACTCGGTACTCAGAACTTAATTTAAGGAGACGAGTATGAAGGGATTCATGAGTAAGGGCATGGCCGTTTTGTGCTGTGTCGCGGCGTCGGCGGGCATCGGATGCTTGCCGGATCGATACGTCGATCCGTGTTATCCCATGCGCTACAACTATATGGCTCGGCAGTCGATCGACGCGGGCATGGCTCCGCAAGTGCAAAACGGGCATGTACTCGATCAGACGATCTGGAACTATTACTTTGAGCCAAGCACCGACAAGCTGACGACCGGCGGTCTGGAGCGTTTGGCGTACATCGCCCGGCGTCGGCCTTGCCCCGATACCGTGCTGTATTTGCAGACGGCGCAAGATCTGGTTTACGATCACAAGGCACCGGAGAAGATGGCGGAAGATCGACAAACGCTGGACGGTAAACGCATCGCCGCCGTCCAAGCCTATCTAACGGCGCAGACCGTGGGCCGTCCAACTTCGTTCCAGGTCGTCATTCACGATCCGGCCGAACCCGCACTGGCCTCGGCGGCAGCCAACAACATGGTGTCGCAGAACTACTACCGCTTCATGGGCGGCAACTTTATGGGTGGCGGCATGGGCGGCATGGGTATGGGCGGCATGGGTATGGGCGGCATGAACATGGGCGGCGGCATGGGCGGCGGCAT
This sequence comes from Planctomycetota bacterium, assembly GCA_021807595.1. Classification (GTDB taxonomy): domain Bacteria; phylum Planctomycetota; class Planctomycetia; order Gemmatales; family Gemmataceae; genus JAJPHU01. Next base: position 45,898 of record JAKBCS010000006.1, read on the forward strand.
GGTCGGCGGCATGAATATGGGCGGTGGCATGGGTGGCGGCATGGGCGGCGGTATGGGCGGCGGTATGGGCGGAGGCATGGGTGGCGGCATGGGCGGAGGCATGGGCGGAGGCATGGGCAGCACCGGCGGCGGCAACGTCACCGGACGCTAACCGACGCGCTTGCCTAGTTCGATTGCGATACCGAGGCCAGGGAAGGCTCCGAGGGAGCCTTCTCTGGCCGATTTCGTCTTATCTTGAGGTTTTTCGATGAGTCACCGTGCTTTTCGAGCGATCGCTCTTCTCGTCGTACTCCTCGGGCCGAGCGGGTCACCGGGATTCGCCGAAGGCATCGAGCGGCGAACCGGTAGCGTGAACTGCCGGGTGGGCGTACTCAACTCGGCAGCTCGACCTGCCGGGGTATCGCGGGTCGTGTTGGCCGACAGCGGTTGGAGTTTGGGCAAATATGTGGCCAGCGGTGGACGCGCGCGCATCGTGCAAATCTGCGTCGCCGTCATGTGCATCGCCCTGTTCATCCTCATGCGAAAACTACGATGACTATTTCGGTCTGAAAAGAGGGTCTTGACGTGCAACAGCTCAAGCGAAGCGGGATGGATTGGGACAACAACACGCTGCCGGAAGCCCCGAGCGCGCCGGAGACGCTGAAGCAAACGGGGCTGACGCTTGGATTCCTCAACGATCTGATTCTGCGCGTCCTGTATACGCGCGGCGGCATGCTCGGCCTCGATCTATCGCGGTTGCTGTGTCTGCCCTTCAAGATCGTCGAAGAAGCCCTGACGTTTCTGAAAAACGAAAAGTGTGTCGAAGTGTTGGGCGGCGATCTCATTGGCCGCATCAGCTATCGCTTCAATCTGACCGAACTGGGACGCCGCCGCGCTCAGGAAGTCCTCAAGCAGTGCGCCTACGTCGGCCCCGCGCCGGTTCCGTTGGAAGATTACGTCGAGCAAGTCTATCGCCAGGCCGTGACTTCCATCGATGTGTCGCCGGATTCGCTCCGCGCCGCCTTCGCCCATCTGGTGGTCAGCGACGATCTGTTCAACGCCGTCGGCCCGGCCATTGTCAGTGGCAAATCGGTGTTCATCTACGGCCCGCCCGGCAACGGCAAAACCGCGATGGCGCAGTCCATCGGCGCGTTTATGAATTCGTGCGGCGGAGAGATTTTCGTACCCCACGCCTTCCTGGCCGAACACAACATCATCACCGTCTTCGACCGCGCCGTTCACGAGACGGCCGAGGAAGACGCCGGCGAACGGCTGGAAGACAACGAAGCCACCATTCGCCGTCTGCTCAATACCGGGACCGTCGATCCGCGCTGGGTCAAAATCAAACGTCCGGTCATCGTCACCGGCGGCGAACTGAATCTGCCCATGCTCGATTTGAAATACTCTCCCGAAGCCAACTACTATCAAGCGCCGATGCACGTCAAGGCAAACGGCGGAGTCTTCCTCATCGACGACTTTGGCCGTCAATTGTGTAGTCCCAAGGAATTGCTCAATCGCTGGATTGTGCCGTTGGAAAATCGCATCGATTACCTATCTCTCGCTTCCGGCCAAAAGTTCCAAGTCCCCTTCGAGCAGCTGACCATGTTCTCGACCAACCTCGACCCGAAGGATTTGGTCGACGACGCCTTTTTACGCCGCATGAGGCACAAACTCGAAATCAACGCTCCGAAGCGCGACATCTACGAACGCATTTTCAATAGTTACTCCAAGCGCTTGGGCATGAACCTGTGCCCCCAGGCCATCGACTATATGTACGAGAACTATTACGATCGCGGTCGTTGCCCGCGCGCCAGCGATTGCCGCGATTTACTTGAGACGGTGCAGTCGATCTGTCGATTCAGACGTATGCCCGTGCAACTAACGCGCGATCTCATCGCTGAAGCCGCATCCAGTTTCATCCGCGAGTTCAAATAATCGGGATCGACCGAAATCGGTTGGCCGCGATCCGAAGGGAAGGGCGGGGCAGTCGCGCGATCGCCTCGCGCTCCCCTTCGGGTCGTGGATAACCTTGGAACGTGTTCTTGAGTGCCTTCCACGGATGGAGATTTCGACATGGATAGTCGCGGAGCCGTGAAGTTGTGGATGTTGCTTTTGGTGGCGGCGGGGTGTCAGCATCAGACGGGGAACGTGTCCAGCCCCGGCCCGCTCTCGTCGCATAGCGCGCCTCCGAAAACCATCGATCCCACTCTAATCAAGAAGGCATCCAATAAGCCCAAGGAGTTGCCGCCGCAAGTCTTGGTCGCAGACGCCGACTACAAGACCGGCGAGGCCCAGGCCGTCGAAGCCAGCCCGCAACAGCAGCAACAACTCTGGGAACTCGCCCATCAAGAGTACGATCGAGCGTTGAAGGTCGATCCAAAATACGTTCCCGCCTATCGAGGTTTGGCTCGGCTGTACACGGCCATGCAGGAGTACGGGCAAGCCGTCGAGAGCTATCAGAAGGCGCTGCGCATCGAACCCAAGAACGGTTCTCTATGGTACGACTTGGCCATGTGCCACAACGCCCACAAGGACTGGAACGCGGCCTTGGACTGTCTCCAAAAGGCAGCTAAAATCGATCCGAATAATCGCAACTATTCGAATGCCCAAGGCGTGATCCTCGCTAAGGCCGGCCGCTACGACGAGAGCCTGAGCTGCTTAGCCCGAACGCACAGCGAAGCGATGGGCTGCTATCGTCTGGCGCAGACGCTCGATCGCTTGCAGCAACCGGCCATGAGCCGCTACTACATGGAGGCGGCTCTACGCAAAGATCCCAATCTGGCTTCCTCTCTCAACCCGCCGGTGCAGCAAGCGACCTATCGGGATGCCGCCTACCAAGATCCCAACCCAGCCGCGCCGACTCCAATGCCGGAAGCCGACTCGTCGCCGGCTCCTGTGATTGTGAACTCGTCACCGGCGCGCGGAACGCCGCCTTCGATGCGAGAATCGGATTCGACACCCACGATCGTAAACGCATCGCCTGCGCGTAGCACGCCCCCTCCTCTTCCTCCTCCGCCGCCGATCGGTGAATGACGGAGCGAGGCTGCGTCGCCCTTCGCCCCGCTCGAACCCGATCCCCATGTCCGCGAATGGCCGGCGCTGTAGAATTCTTCTCAAAGGGAGGATCGGGCTGTGCGGGCATTACATTTCGATTGTTTTAGCGGCATCAGCGGCGATATGACTTTGGCGGCGCTTTTGGACGTCGGCGTCGATGCCGAAGCCGTGCGAGAAGGTCTCGCCTCGCTGGGATTGCCGATTCAAGTGGAGGTGGCCAAGGTTCGTAAGGGGGGGTTCGCGGCCACGCAAATCACCATCGAAGCGCCCGAACAACGCGCCCATCGCCATCTGCCGGACGTGGAAGAAATCTTAAGCCGGGGCCGACTCACGCCCTCACAGCTTGCCTTGGCGCTGCGCATCTTTCGCCGTTTGGCCGACGCCGAGGCGGAGGCGCACGGCATCGCGGTAGAAAAAGTCCACTTCCACGAAGTCGGCGCGCTCGACAGCATCGCCGACATTGCCGGAGTCGCCATCGCCCTCGATCTGCTCGGCGTCGAACGCATCACCAGCCGTTCGGTGCCGACCGGCTGCGGCACCGTTCGATGCGAACACGGTCTGATGCCGATTCCCGCTCCCGCCACCGCCGCTCTCCTCAAGGGTGTGCCGCTCGCGCCGTGCGCCATCAAGGCCGAGTTGACCACGCCCACCGGCGCGGCTATCCTCGGCAGCGTCGTCCAGGAGTGGATCGAACAGCCGGTTATGACCATCGAGCGCATCGGCCACGGAGCGGGCCAGCGCGATCTCCTCGAACAGCCAAACCTACTCCGCGTTTTCGTTGGGGAGGCTGCGGCATTAACCGACACCGGCGATCGCGATCGCGTGTGGGTGTTGGAAACGAACCTCGACGACGTGCCGGCGGAGATCATCGGCTATTGCTTCGAGCGCCTCTTCGACGCCGGCGCGCTGGATGTCTTCTCCACGCCGATTCAGATGAAGAAGAATCGTCCCGGTGTGTTGCTGAGCGTTCTTGCTCCCGAAGGTATTCTCCCGGCGTTGGAAGAAATCCTGTTCCGCGAGACGGAGACGTTCGGCATCCGCCGCTATCCGGTCGAGCGCAGTAAGCTGCGCCGCGAGTCCGCGACGGTTGAGACGCCTTGGGGCCCGCTGCGCGGCAAGCGCGGCCGGCGCGCCGGAGTGGAAGTCTTCACCCCCGAATACGAAGATTGCGCCTGCGTCGCGCGCCGGCACGGCATCGCGCTGGCCGAGGTGTACCGCGTGGTCCGTGAGGCGAGTCGTCGCCGCTAGTTGGCAACGGCTATCCCAACAGATGATTTTGGAGTTTGCAAATCGCCTTGTATTTTTCGTCGCTGATCCGTTCGGCGGATAAGCGTAGTTCCTCGGACATCTCCCGCACCGACCAGCCCTCGAAGCTCATTTGCAAAATGCGTTGCTGGCGCGGCGACAGCACCTCGACGGCGGCCCGGCGAACGATCTCGCGCTCTTCCCGCAGTTCGGAGCGCGACGCCTCGCGCGGATCGGCCACGCCGTCGATGCCCGCCGAATATTTGCGCGCGCGTTGTGTGCGTTTCTTCACGGTGTCGATGGCGCGGAGAAACTCGCGCCGTTCGTCGCTTTCCCCGCGCAACGTGCGATTCCAAGCGTCGGCCGGCACTCGCTCCAGCAGTCGGCGAAACACTTCTTGCGTGCAATCGTTCCAGCAGTCCATCGGCAACCGCGCGTTGCGCCAGCAGGTGGCACAATAGCGGCTCATGTGGTCGATGGCTTTCTCGGTAGTCTGCGCTGTCTGCGTCGTCGCCGCCTGTCCTGGCGCGGCGGGTACCGACAACGCCGTTCCCAAAACCACGGCCATGACGTAAGGCCGATTCATCATCGTTCGTTTCATCCTCTGCCTCCGTGAAGCCACACGGGATCGCAAGCTCTCTCTTGAGAGATGGGACACCAACTCACGCGAATCTCGCCTCCTAGTTTATTTTACCAGAGGTGCGAGCTTAAAATTCAGAAATCGATGGAGAATCCGCAACAAGACGCCAAGGTAGGCCGAGTAGGTTCTTCTTGAAGTAGGTGTCTCCCCCGTTCAACCAGAACGATCCCGTCCGCTTGAGAACGCGATGGACTTTGCCGAAGATGGCGAGTAAATGAGCGAGGTATTCCGCGTGAGATTCTTCGCGTCCGATTCCCCCTCCCGAATAGCTTCGCTGCCCCCAATAGGGCGGACTAGTCGTGCAGAAATCCACGGACTCGGCGGGAATCTCATCCAGCACGATTGAGGCATCTCCGTGGAGGAATAAGGGACGATGGCTTTCTTCCATTCGGTAGGCGTCGAAGGTCGAGCGGCCATTGGAAAGTCGATCTCGAAGGGAGAGGGACATCGCTAATTAATTCCTCGCCTCATGCCGACAGCGGTTGCTCGGCCACGGTTTGTAGACGATCCCAAAACTTCCGCAATCGTTCGACACTATCGCTCGGCAGGTCGCCGTTTGCGTAGACCGCGCGCGCGTACAGAAGCGCCAGGCGATGCAGTTCCTGCTCCAGTGCCGGAACTTCCGCGCCGACGCGGGCGGCAAACTCCAAAGGCGTCTCGCCGGGATGCCGGCCGAGATCGCGTTCGCGCGCCCACGCCTGCGCCGCCGCGAAGGTGTAGCGAATCAACTCCGGCACGGCCATGCCTCTTCGCCCTTCCACAAACGGATTGCGGAACGAGGCGAAGGGACGCTCGCGCGGTCTGTCTTCTTCCGAAACGCTCGATTCTTCCTCGTCGGTCGTTCGCCGTGGTCCGCCGAACAGATTCGCCCAGAAGTTCCGCAATGCATCGAGCAACCGCCGCGCCCAGTCGCTGAAGTTGGCCCAAAACTGCAAACCCGAACGCAAGACAAAGAACGCCGCCGCCAGCGCGAGCAGGGCGAAGACGATCCATTTGAGTACCGGCGCGATCCGCCCAACGACATTGCGGAGAGCGGAAGGAGACAGCTTTGAGGACGAACCGGATCGCGTTTGGCCGGACGCATCCTTTTCCGTGGATTCGCCCTTTTGGTCGCCGCGCGCGCGTTCGCCGTCGCCTTTGTCGGCGGGACGATCGCGTCCGGAACCCGGATCGCCCTTGCTCTGCTTGGGATCGTTCGATTGCCCCCCTTGACTCTGACTTTGCCGGTCGCCGCTCTGGCTCGATTTGCCGTCTTTCCCTCCCGATCCCTTGTCGCCTTGCTCGTTGGCCGCGCCGCGTTCGCCCTTCTGTTGGCCCCGGTCGCCGCCGGAGTCGGCGCTGTCGTTTTTCCGATCGGGATTGTCTCCATCGGGCCGACCCTCGCCCTTGCCGGGTTGTCCGCCTTTCATGGCGTATTGGGAGGCGTTGCGCTGGGAAGCCTTCGCCGCCGCGAACGAGAACAACGAATACTCGGCCTGCGGTCTCGGCATCAGGGCGGCAATCAGCAGGAGTGCGGCGATCGACAAACTTCCCGAAGTCAGCCAAACGCCGGTCATCGTCGCCGGCATTTGCAAGCGGCGCTGGCGCAAATAGCGGCGTAGGCTAAGAAAACAGGTCGTCAGCAGCAATCCCAAACCGCAGCCGACGTAGACGAGGATCAGCCAAAACGACGACCGCCGGCGGTCTACGTCGTCCGCGGGGATGAGCGCCTGTCCCAATCCGAACAACGGCAGGGCCGCCAGAGAGAAATAGACAACCCAGACGCCTAATGTGCGTTTTTTCTCCCGCTCCGCGCGATAGGCCCGCCAGCGCTGCAACCAGCCGGGCGAACCGGCAGCGTTAGCCGCTGGGTTGGGCGAACCCGCTTCACTCGACCCGGCAGCCAGCGCCGCCGGTTCGCCTTGCAGCCCCGACGCTTGCAGCAATCCCTCGGCATTCATGTCCGCTTCTTCGTCGATGTTGGTGCAGTCCCACGTTAGCCGATGGGCGCACCACCAAACGAGACCGATCAGACCGGCGTTGAGGATGAAACTGAGTTCGCGCACGCCGCCCGCCGGATACTCGACGAACATTTGCATCCCCAGCCACGAGAGAAATCCCAACGGCACGCCGTACAAGGCGACGCGGCTGGCGGTGTCGTCGAGCATGGTCATGCGCGCCAGCAGCACCGCGCCGAAGACGAAGAAGAACAAGATCCACCGCATTCGTTCGACGAATTCGCCGACGTACAGAACGTTGATGAGGAAGAAAACTAAACTGGCGACCAACCCCATGATGAGGGCGGGACTGAGGGCCAAGGCAACGTAATCGGCCAAGGTCTGATTTTGCCGTTCGGAAGCCATGGAAACAGTCTCTCGCGGAAGAAGGCGAAGATAGATGTAAGGTCGGAGTTCGCACTTCGTTCATTGTAACCGATTGTATCTCTCTCGATTGATTTTGCTTGCGAAGGGAAGACCGAGCGAAACGACGGCGCGGCCGCTGAAATCGGTGTCTTGCGCCGGCCGTGGTGTAGAGCGGTTTCTTTGCGAGTGCATACAACGAACGGTCTCGGTCAGCCGCGGCGCAAAGCGGAGCGCGGGACAACGCGCTCCGCTTTGCGCCGCGGCGAACCAAGCTGTACGAATTTAGCGGGAAAACCGCTCGAGGCGAACCTCACTTGGCCTTGAGAATCTCGGCGCGGAGCTTCTTGGCCGCGGCGCGCAAGACGGGGATGGGATCGCTGCGTTGGATCTGGGCCAGCGCGGTGAACACTTCCGGCACGTTGGCCTTGGCTCCCATTTCTTCGAGGGTCAACAGGCTCGTCATCCGCGCCTCGGCGTTGGCCTTCCCGACGATGGACGTGAGCTTACCTCCGGAAAACTCGCCGCGTAGCGCCTGAGCCAGACCGCGGGCGGCGGGCTGTCCCAGGCCGACCAAAAGTTTGCGGGCGCGGTCGCGGTCGGCGGTCTGCCCGGCATCGTTGGGCTTGGTGATGCGCAGCATCTTGACCAGGAGGGGCAGGGCTTGCTCGACTTCCGGCGCGCCGATTTGGGCCAGGGTCATCGCCGTCTCACGCGCCACGGCGAGGTCGTTATCCTGAAGCGAATCCACCAGTCGAGGTCCGGCGGCGCGGGCGGCACTGCCCATCTTGCCTACGGCCGCGACGGCGGCTCGACGCTCTTGGACTTTATCGCCCTTTAAGAGATCGCATAAAGTGTCTATCGTAGAAGCGGCGTCGCCGCCGAGTCGTCCCAACGCTTCGATGGCGCGGAGGCGCACCGCGGCGCTTTTGTTTTGCAGCGCCGCCGCCAGCAGGGGTACGTTGGCCTTATCCAGCGGCCCGGTAGTCAGTGCTTCGCCGGCGATGCGGACGACGTTGGCGTCGCGATGCTCCAGCGCCTGGAGCAAACCGGGCAGCGCGCCGTTCTTGGCACCGACGGCCGCCAGACCGCGCGCGGCTTGTTGGCACACCGCGTCGTTGGAATCGGCAAGGCAACTCGTAAACGTGTCGATCGATTCTTTGTTGTTGGGCTGGATCTTTTGCAAGGCGGCCAGAGCTAAAGCGCGCATGTCGGCGGCGGCATCTTTCGTCGCTGTCGTTCGCAACGCGGGGGCGGCGTCGGCGGCATCGTCGCCCATCGCGGCCAGCGCAGTGAGCGCGTAGCGGCGCGCCGTTTCGCGGCGACGGTCGAGAAGGGCGCGGAGCTTCTCGACGTTCGCGCGGCGCGGCGGGCCTACTTTCGCCAGCGCGGCGGCGGCGGCCGCGCTCACCGCCGGATCGTCGTCCTGAAGCAAATCGAGCAAAGGCGACCAGGCGCGCGCGTGGGCCGAAGGGCCGATCGTGCCGAGCAACTCCGCCGATTTGATGCGGATGCGGTCGTTGGCATCGGTCAACCCCGCGACCAGGGCGGAGACGGCCGGCTCGGCGGCCGGACCCAATTTCGTCAAAGCGTCCAAGGCGTAGCGTTGTCCATCGGCAAAGCGACTGTTTTGCAGCACGGGAACCAGCAATCCAACGTCTTTGATCTCCACCGCGCCGATGCGTTGCAGACTGGCCAACACCAAGGTGCGCACATCGGCGTTGTCGTCGGTCAGGGCGCGCAACAAATCCGGCACGGCCGCTTGCGCCTCCGCGCCCAGTTTGCCCAACGACTGCGCCGCCGCCAAACGCCGCGCGAGATCCTTGCTGCCCAGATCGCGCGCCAGCTCCGTCACCCCCGGCGGCAGATCGACGGCAGTAAGCGCGCCGCCATCGTTGCCCCAGACGGCGCGGCGCGCGTCGGGAGCAATCGCCGCGGCGCGGACGAACGACGACGCGCCGGAAAAATGCGTCACCTCGCGGCCGCCTTCGACTTGCCAGAGCCGCGATCCGTCAGGCCCGCACGAAAGTAGGCGCTTGCCGTCCGAAGAGAAGGCCAGCGCGCCGACCCAATCGGTATGCCCGCGTAATTCGGCGAGTCTTTCTCCACTCACGGCGTCCCAGATACGAACGCCGTAGTCCATCGCTCCGGGGGCGAAGCCGCCTCCGTCGGCGTACTGTTTTCCTCCCGCCGAGGCGGCGCGCTGGCCGTCCGGCGACAGCGCCGCGGCCCATACGATGTCGGATTGTCCGCTATATTTCTGCACCTCCAAGCCCTCGCCCAGATCCCAAAGGCGCATCGTGCCATCGCCGCTGCCCGAAAGAGCCAGGCTTCCTTTTAAGGATAGGGATAGACTATAAATCGGTTTTTGATGCGCTTGTAGGCTATGCAGCTGCTTGCCGTTCTCGGCGTCCCAGACGCGCACATCCTTGTCGGCTCCAGAGGAGACGATGCGGCGACCGTCGGGAGAGAGGGCGACGCAATGGATCTCGGCGGTGTGGCCGGAAAAGCGGCGAATTTCTTGCTCGGTTTGAAGGTCGTATAGGCAAACCTCGAACGTCGAGCCGGCCAGACCGAGAGCGGCGAAATGGGCGTCCGGCGAGAAGGCGGCGGCGGTGATGGCCTCGCGGAAGCCGCCGATGAGGCGATGCTCTTTGCCGCCGTCGGCCTCCCAGTAGCGAATCGAATTATCCGCGAGCGCCGTCTTCGTGCCGTTCACCTCCGTGTAACCCCCGGCGGCGGAGAGAACGAGTCGACCGTCCACCGAGAAGCCCAGCGCGCGGATCGGCGCGGCGTGGCCCTTCCAGGGGCCATCGCTTGACGGCGGCTTTCCCGATGTCGCGCCGATGCCGGGCTTCTCGGCTTTCCCTTCGTCCGATTCGACCTCGTGAAGCAGTTTGGGCACGAAGACAAGGAGGGCTGCGCCGACCCCTCCCAAAGCCAAAAGCATGGACGCGAGAACGAGGATTGGTCCCAACAGACTGCGACGGCGGCCGCGCGGACGGCGCGGCGGATCGGATCGAGTCGGCGGCGGCGGAGTGATTCTTTGCGGACGCGGCGCGGCGGCGGGGCGCGGCGGAACGAAACCGGCGGGAACGGGGATCGTCAAGACCACCCCGCAATCCGGACACTGGACTTTCAGACCGGCGAACTCGTCTTTCACCGGATAACTTTTGCCGCAAGTGCAGGCTACTGTAATTGGCATAACACATCAATCGAACACGCCGCGGACGCGGATGGTCACCGGCATTTTCTGTTTCGCTCCCGTACTCGAACGCACCGACAGTTCGTATTTGCCGTCCTTGGCGGCGCGAAGACGCCAAGTGACGGGGCTATCCGGACGCTTCGCCCCGGCGGGAACGGGAGGCACGGGCAAAGTCAGCTGCTGTCCTTCGGCAGTCAACTTGGACGGCAAGTCTAACGTCAGCGTCTCGCCCGGTTGGGGATTGTGAACCAGAGCCGTCAGCGTGAACTCGACCTCCGGTACCAATCGCCCTCCAACCGTCAAGAGTAGATGCCCGCCGCTCTCGCGGCTATCCACGTTGCCCAACCCGTAGGTAAAGCCGACCACGCGCGATTTGCCCGCTTCCAGCCGTTGCTCGCCCCAGTACATCGTCACGGCGGAATCGTTCGCTTCCACGATCTCTCTTTTCTTATTTTTAAGGATGGCCATGCGCTCCTGGATGGAAATATCGGGCACGACCCAGCCGGTTAGCTGCGCCCGCGCGCCATCAATGCCCCGGCGGCGAAAGGGGGGACTGGGCTTGCGCAGTTCGGGATTCGGCCAGCCGCCGAGGAAGACCCGACTGGGGCTTTCCACGTTCTTGCCGATCCGAAATTGGAGATAGGCCACCGTGCCCGGATTGCGCAGGTCGTCCTTCTCCAGCGCCTGAATGAAGTCCGGCACGCGCTCCGGTCGATCGAAATTCGTCTTGGTGTCGCACAGATCGGTCGCGCCGGGGATGGTGAACGGTACGCCGTCGTTGGCCCCGATGAACGTATCGAGCATGAAGCGAATGCCGACGCGATGATCGAGGGTATCGCGGTTCTCGAGAATATAGCGCACTAAACAGGTATCCAATAGGCGCGATTGTGCGCCGGGAACGATCTCGACTTCTTGGATGATGCGGAGTTTGCGTCCGGGCAGCCACCAGGTTGAGGCGTAGCCGTCGCGCGGTCGGCCCGCCGTCTCGCCTTGCAGCTTCGTCTTCATTTCGACCCATTCGCCGGGCGAATCGCCCAGATCGAAGCCCAAGGACGGCTCGTCCGGATTCGCTTCACCGAACAAGAATTGCTTGCCGTCCACCATCAGAACCGTGTTATTCGAGCGCCCGTGTTCATCGAAGGTTAGTTTCTTAAGTCGGTCGGGATTGCTCGCATCCTTGGCCAAGAGACCAAAGCGCATGGACGGTGCTTTCAGAACCTGATCGCCTTTGTCGTGAAATTGCAAGACGATGCGCGGGTTGGTATCGAGCAAGGAGTTCTCGGCCTCGTCGCCGCGAGCCGCCGGTTCGAGGACGATCATCCACAGATCGTGGGCCACCATCGCGAAAAGCAATAGCGCAAGGACGCTCAAAGGCAGTAGATGTTTGGAGATGCCGCCGGTAGATTTTTCGGGATCGCGCCCCGCTCTGGCTTCTTCGTCGAAGTCGCTGCCGTCGCGTTTGCCGGATCGTCTTCGGTGCGTCGCCGGCAGCACCTCCATGATCTCTTGCCGTTTTCTAGGCGAAGGTACTTCGTCGAGAGCGACGACTTCCGGGACGGTCTCCACTTCGGATACCACGTCGGCGGCGGTCAATACCGGCATGGCCGCCAGGACGTGATCCATGTCGAGGACGACGCCCGGAGCGCGATCGACGCGGGCGGCAATGCGTCCGCCGATGGTCAGCGTCACTTCGACCGCGAAGCGCTGTCCGCCGTTGGCCGTCACTAGCACTTTGCCTTGCAGCCGTTCGCCGGGACGAGCGGGGACGGCAGGCACCTTGATCGGGACGCGCGCGGTTCGGCCATCGAGAATGACCCGGCCAATTTGCAGCCACGGCGTCGCGGTCACGGCATGAGCGAACACCGGACGCTTCTCGGCGGCCTGAACCTGTAAGACGTGTTCCACCGGTGTGCCCGGCGCGCCGTGCAGATGAATCGCCGTCTCGCTGATTTCCACAACGGGCGGTTTGACCAAGCCCAACGCCTCGAAGAACTGTTGAATCGCCCCCAACCCCGACGAAGCCGGCCCTTGCACCGGATAGGTCCAGCCGTTGCTTTCGTACCAAGCGGCGATCGCGCCTTTCTCGAAAAGCGGCGCGGCACCTTTGGGGTTGGCCTTGGCCTTCTCGGCAATCTGGCGCGGCGAAGTCGCTCCGGCCAAGACGCCATCGGGAAACGGCTGCACCGGCACATCGGCGCGGACGATCACCACGGCCGATCCGCCGTTCGATTCGATGGTCAGACGGCCTTCCAGCGTCTTGTTGCCGGCGCGCAGCGCCTTGCCTTGAACCTGCACCGGCAGCGTGAACTCGTTGAGCGTCTGGAACACTTTGCGCGGCGAGCCGGTCCCTTCGCCGAGCATTAGCCAGGCCGTTTCGTCGCAGGCAACTGTGCCTTGCAGCAACCCCATGCCCTGATTTTCAAGGTGCAACTCGAAGCGCCGTCCGCCCAAACGCGCGATCTGGCCGAGGTTGACCTCCAACGGCTGAGCGAACAACTTCGGCGGCTCGCGGTTGCTGCACGGCAGTTTGCTCAACAGATGATCGAGACCTCGATCGGCGTCGGCGGAATGGACCGCTTGCTTTGCCGTCAGCGCCAGATCGGCCCGTCCCAGAGCGCCGAAGAAGCTCTCCAAATAGCCCTGGCGCAACAAATCGAGCGCTTCTTTCCATTCGCCGTAGCAGGCCAATACCAATTCGTCGAAATTGCGACACTGCCGGCCGGACGGAAAGACGAACGGGCTGAGGAACGGCTGCGCGCCCACGGCAATGGGGCCGCTTTCGCGCGCGCGCCCATCCAATACCGCGCCGTCCCAATAGCAGTAGTGCGCTTCGAGCGGATTCACCCGCGAACAATTGCGACAAACGAGCGTCATAATCGCCCCGTCCACGCGCCCTGAATCGAGAAAGAGAACAGAGAGTGATTATACCAGGCGGCGCGCGGAAAGGGAGAAAGAAGTGAAAGGGAAGAGGATACTTTCTCGTTCCCAGCCTCCGCCTGGGAGTGAGATGAAACAATCGCGCCGGCAGTCTCTCATTGTTCTTGCTTCTGGCGTTCGCCGAAACGCAAGACGCACTTTCCCAAGCGGATGGCGTCGCCCGCATGCAGGGTCGCCGAGCCGTGGACGAGGTCGTCGTTGAGGTAGGTGCCCGCGCCTTCGTCGATCAGGACATAGCGATTGCCCTCGCGGCGGATGCGCGCGTGGAGTTTCTCGATTTGCGGATCGCCGAAGAGGCCGATGTCGCAACTCTCGGCTCGACCGATGGTGATCTCCGGCTTGGTCAGAATCACTTCGCGTCCCTTGCGAAACCCCGCTTCGACCTTCAACCAGGCTTCTTTGAGAACGACCTGCGCCACCGAAATCAGCAAGCCGATGCACGCGCCCAAAGAGACGAACCCCCACGAACTGGGACTCCACAATCGCCTCTCTACTTCGGGATCGCCGCCGAGCAGATGCGTCCAGCCGGCCAAGAGCATCAGCGACAAGATGCCGCCCAGAATGCCGCCCAGCGTGCCGCCGAGTAGCCCTTTGAGAACCTTGCGCAGGGCCATGGAGGCGTTCCGACCGAGGACCAGACTCGACAGCAGATCGAAAACGCCCAGTGACACGCCGATGAGAAAGCCGGTGATCGTCCAACCGAATACCAGGAAGATGCCCCAGTCCTTGAGACCGTAGAGTACCTGCCCGATGAGGCCGCCGAGCAGTCCGCCCATGGCTCCGACCACCACGGCCGTCGCCACGCGCGCGAAAATCGCCGCCACGTTCCGCAACGAAAAGACCCACAGCGAGTCCACCAGCGCCAACGCCAGCGAGATACCGAAGCCGAGGAACATGCCTTTGAAGCCTTGCGTCAACACCACATTGTTCAGCGCCAGGGGCCGACCGAGCATCCAGCCCAGAAACGCCCCGCCGCCGCCGCAAAGCATACAATAGTAAATGAATAATCGGAACGACATGGCGTGGAGAATCTCGCAAGGGAATCGGGGCGAATCTATCTAAGGCGATCGCCGATCTCCTGTCAAGCATCAATTCCTCTATAATCCCGTTGTCTCCGCGCGAGCGGAAGAAGAACCGAACGACGACGTTACAAAGGGCGATGCAAATGGCGGAGTGGCGGCGAACGCATAACTGCGGCGAATTACGACAAGAACACGCCGGACAGACCGTTGTCTTGAACGGATGGGCCAACAGCTACCGCGCCTATCCCGATCAGGTATTCGTCGATCTGCGCGACCGCTACGGATTGACGCAGATCGTTCTCGAATCCGATCGCGCCGAGATGTTCGCCGTCGCCCAAGAGATCCGCGACGAATGGGTGCTGTCGGTGCGCGGCAAGGTGCGGGAGCGGCTGCCGAACAAGCACAATCCCAAGCTGGCGACCGGCGACATCGAAGTGTTGGCCGAGGAACTGATTGTCCTCAATCGCTGTCCCACGCCGCCGTTCGAGGTCATGTCGATCCCGTTGGAGACTGGCTTCGGCGATCCGGAGCTGGCCGGCGAGGATCTGCGCTTGCAATATCGCTATCTCGATCTGCGCCGCCCCTCGCTGCAACGCACGGTGGCGCTGCGCCATCGGCTCAACAAGGTTATCCGCGACTACCTCGACCAAGAGCGATTTTTAGAGGTGGAAACGCCTCTTCTGGGCCGAAGCACGCCGGAGGGAGCGCGCGATTATCTCGTGCCCAGCCGCGTGTGGCAAGACGAGAAGACGGGCAAACCGTTCTGGTACGCGCTACCGCAATCGCCGCAGCTGTACAAGCAGTTGCTCATGGTGGCCGGCTACGATCGCTACTTTCAGATCGCCCGCTGTCTCCGCGACGAGGATCTCCGCGCCGACCGGCAGCCGGAATTCACGCAGCTCGATCTCGAAATGTCGTTCGTCGAGCAAAACGACGTGCTAACGCTCGTCGAGCGGTTGATTGCGGAGATCTTCCAGAAGTGCGCGGGCGCGACCGTTCCTCTGCCCCTGCCGCGCTTGCCCTACGACAAAGCGATGCTCCAGTACGGCAGCGACAAGCCGGACCTGCGCATCAACGGAATGGAGATTGTTGAAGTGAGCGATTGGGCAGGATCGACGGAGTTTCGCGTTTTCAAAGACGTCGTTGCCACGGGCGGGAGAGTGCGTGCGATCAATATGAAAGGTGCGGTAACAAAGTTCACGCGCAAGCAACTCGACGATCTGACTCCCTTCGTGCAACAATACGGTGCCAAGGGGGCGGCTTGGATCAAGGTTGAGGCGGACAAGTTTACTTCACCCATTGAAAAGTTTATACCCGCGTCTGCCCAGATGGAATTGCGTGGGCGAGTAGCGGCCGCGGACGGCGACGTGATTGTGTTCGTGGCCGACAAGGAAGGAGTGGTTTGCCAAGCCCTCGGCCATTTACGCGCGCATTACGCTGGGCATGTGGGCGCAGCCAACTATGCGCCGGGTAATTTCCAACTCGCCTGGGTCGTCGATTTTCCTTCGTTTATCTGGGACGACGAGGAGAAGCGCTGGGTGGCGAACCATCATCCGTTCACCGCGCCGCGCGACGAGGATTTGGCCGTCCTGGAGAGCGATCCGGCCAAGGTGAAGGCCAAGGCATACGATCTGGTTATCAACGGCTACGAGGCTGGGGGCGGCAGTATCCGTATCCACAGCCCGGAAGTGCAAGGGCGGATGTTCGCCATGCTGGGCATGTCGCCGGAGCAAGCCCGGCAGCGTTTCGGCTTCCTGCTCGACGCCCTGAAATTCGGCGCGCCGCCGCACGGCGGAATCGCCTTGGGCCTCGATCGTTTGGCGATGATTCTCTCCGGCACCGCGAACATCCGCGATGTCCTGGCGTTTCCAAAGAACCAGAAGGCGCGCGATCTGATGACCGGAGCGCCGGCCCCGGTCGACGCCAAACAGCTGCGCGAACTGGGCCTCTAACCGGCGCACCGGCAGTGTAATCTGCCGAGTCCAGGCGGCCCGGCAGCGTCAGCCGCCGGGCCGCCTGGCCGTAAGTTGGGTAAACCTCAACGATGGCGCGGGCGGATTGAACTCGCCTCGGCGTCCATCGCCGGTTTCTCCCTCGGACTCCTCTCGGTTCCGGTCGAATGGGTATGATGCGCGGTTCCTTCCGTCGAAGGCCGCGCTCGTCCGAACGATTTTCGGTCCCGTGCAGGATGCAAACGATGGGCCTATTCAAGCGAAGTGCCACGGATCGAACCCTTCCCCCTTCGCGCGGCAGATGGAAGCGCCGATTCTTGACGGCGTTCGCCTTGTTGGCGATAACGATCTTCTTGTCGCCGATTCTCATCGCGCGCACGCCGCTGCGCAACTGGCTGATCGCGCGAGCCGTGCCGCAGCTTCAGGGGGACATTCGCATCGGCGGCGCGTCGTTGTGGTGGTTCAGCGCCCCGGTCGTCACCGATCTCGATGTCCGCGATCTCGATGGCCGATCGCTCTTGCATGTCCCACGCGTCGAGACCGAGAAATCGTTGCTCCGACTCCTCTGCCACCCCCTCGACCTCGGCGACATTCGTTTCACGCGCCCCGCCGTCCACATCGTCTGCTCGCGCCAGAGCAGTAACTTGGAAACGACGTTGGCTTATTGGCTGCGGCTGAAAGACGTACCTTCCGACTCTCCGTTGGCGCTCGACGGGATCGGCTTCCGCGCCGTTGTCGAAGGGGCCAGCGCGGTGATGGAAGACGAAGAAGGCGGCCAGGCTTGGTCGCTCGATCCCCTGGATCTGACCGTCGAAGTGGCCCGCGATCGACGCACTCCGTCGCGGATCGAACTGGACGCGACGGCGATGGAGTCGCGCCGCGAGGGCCGACTGCACTTCGGCGCATCGGCGCACCTGATCGAGGGAACTAACGGGCCGCCGCGCCTTCGAGCCGAGGGCGAATTGCACGCCGAAGATTTGCCGCTCGACGCCTTGGAGCCGATCCTTCGCCGCATCGAGCCGCGCCTCCGCCTCGGCGGTTGGCTCAACGCCGATTTGCAGCTGCAACCCGGCAGCGAATCCAACGGCGGGCCGGACCTGCGCGTGGCGGGCAATGTCGCCATCCAGGCGCTCACCGCCAGCGATTCCCTCTTGGGAGGAGACGTGTTGCACTTGGCGCGCGTCGATGCGCCGTGCCGATTCGCCTTGGAGGGCAGCCGACTGACCGTCGAACAGTTGGAGGTGCAATCCGAAGTCGGCAAGGTCAACCTCGGCGGCACGATCGATCTGGGCAAGGACTCGCGCGCGGCCGTCCTTCAGCCCGGCCAACGGCTCGACGCCGAGCTAAACCTCGTCCGCTTGGCCGAATTGCTGCCGGACGCCTTGCATCTGACCAAGGACACGCGCATTCAATCGGGAGTGCTGTCGCTGCATCTGCACAGTTCGCAGCGCGGCGAAAGCCTCCTGTGGGAAGGCCATGTCCACACTTCCGATCTGGAAGGTCTGTATCAGGGGCAGCGCATCGTGTGGAAGGAGCCGTTCGCGCTCGTTCTGGCCGCCCATCAGGAGACCAACGATTCGCTGCCGATTTTGGAACGCTTCCGCTGCGATTCGGACTTCCTCCGTTTGGAGATATCCGGTTCGTTGGAAGAATGGACGGCGCGAGGCACCTTCAATCTCGGACGGCTGAGCGAACATTTGGCCGGCTTCGTCGAACTCGGTTCGCTGCGCGTGCAAAGCGAGGGCACTGTGCGGGCCTCAATGCGGCGCAATTCGCGCGACGGTTCGCGCCTGGAGGCGGACCTTCGTTTCGGGCAGTTCAACCTGAGCGACGGATCGCGCGTCTGGCGCGAGGACCGCATTACCGTTCACCTCGATTTGATCGGCGCACTGGGCGGCGACAATCGCATTCAGGCCGGGGCACTGCACGTTCAGGCCGGTACCGACGGCATCGACCTCGATCTCATGGAGCCGATCGCCAGTTTGCAATCGATCCACTCCGCGCGGACCCGGCTTCGCGTGTCCGGCGATTTGGCGCGCTGGCGCGGCCGCGTGTCCAGTCTGACCGGCTTGCTGGAAGGAGTCAGCGTCTCCGGACAACTCGACATGGACGCGCGGCTGCGCTACGAACCGGAGGCGATTCAGGTCGAAGACTTCAGGGCGACCGGCCGCGATGTGAAGCTGAGCGGCGCGGGGTTGAAAGTGGACGAAGCGTCGATGGACTTCACGACGAGCGGTCGTTGGCTGCCCCAGCGCGACACCTTGGAGTTGCAGCACACGCGCCTGGGCTGCCCCACCGTGTCCCTGCAAACGCCGACGGCGACGCTGAGCGTCGATAGCGTCGGTGCCTGGCAGATTACCGCCGCCGCCAGCGTGCAGGGCGACGCCGCGCGCCTGTGCCGCCTGTTCGGTTCCGCCGAGCCGCTCGGCGGAGCGCTCGCCGGACGCATCGACCTTCGCCCCGACGACGGCAGGCAGATCGTTCAGATGGACCTCCACCTGCAAAATCTCTTTTTCGGATCGTCCAACAATCCTTGGTGGCGCGAGTCGCGCGTCAATCTCATCGGCCATGTCGTTTACGATGTCGTCAAGGATTCACTGCGAATTTCCCAGCTGCACCTGGACACCCCTTACCTCGGTTGCGACGCCAACGGCGAGATCGTCGCCTTGAGTACCGACATGGAACTGTCTCTCGAAGGCAAACTCGACCTGGACTTGGAGAAACTGGACCCCCAACTGCGACCCTATTTGGGGCCGGGCGTGAAGCTGAACGGGCGCGAAGCGCGACCCTTCCACCTGGCGGGACCGTTGGCCGGGCCGCAAGGTAGTTTGCTCACTCGATTGCACGGCGACGCGGCTTTGGGTTGGCAATCGCTGCAAGCCTTAGGCTGCCAAATCGGTCCCGCCGAGGCGCGCGGCACGTTCGCCGCCGGCTCCTTCCGCGCCGCCCCGATTGAGGCGACGCTGAATCGCGGACGGCTGCAATTGCAACCGACCCTGCGCCTCGATCCGCTGCCGGTGGAAGTGACCTTGGCCAAAGGCCGCGTGCTGGACCATGCACGCCTGTCGCCGATGGCCTGCGCCAGCGCGCTCGGCTATGCCGCGCCCGTACTGGCGGGAGTGGCCGAGGCCGATGGCGAAATCTCGGTCGATCTCCAAAACGGGCGCGCGCCGTTGCTCGATCCCGCCAAGACCGACCTGGCCGGTTGGCTCACGCTTCACTCGGCCCGAGTCGGCGGCAGTCCCTTGGTGCGAGAACTCAGCATCTTGCTCAAGGGACCCGCCACTTTGACCTTGGCCAAAGATAATGTCGTGCCGTTCCGTTTGGTCGAGGGGCGCGTCTATCACAACGGTCTGGAGCTGCGTTTTCCCGAACTGACGATCCGCACCTCCGGCTCGGTCGGTCTGGATGGTAGTCTCGCGCTGACGGCGGAGATGCCGGTGCCGCCCAAGTGGCTGGGCAATAGCAAGCTCGCCAAGTCCGCCTTCGGCAATCAGACCGTCCGCCTCCCCATCGGCGGCACGCTCGAAAAGCCCAAGATCGACGAGCAAGCCCTCCGCAACGCCATGTCCCGTTTCGTCCGCGACACCGCCGAGAACACCCTGCGTCAAGAGACCGACGGCAATTTGAAGAAGGAGGCGGAGAGCGGATTGAGGAAGCTGTTCCGCCCACGGAAGTGAGGCCGATTTCTGGCATTGAGGGAGGATCGTGATTGGGTGGTTGGTTAGCCGCGACGTGCAGCGGAGCGCAAGGAAACCTCGCTCCGCTGCGCGTCGCGGCTAACCAACGCCATACGCAATCCGCTCGGCCATCGCTCTAATGTTCTGCTTCGTCCGGCTCAGAAGGGGTATGCTCACCTCCGCAGCAGCCAATCGACGATGCGGCGTTCGGCCCAACGGAAGCCGCCTTCGCCGTCCCAGCCGAGAAAACCCAGATGGCCGCCGTGATCGACGATGCGCACCAACACGTTCGACGGCGTCTTGAGTTCCTCGAACGGCTCGACGGCGATAAACGGATCGTCGCGCGCCGTCAGGATCAACGCCGGTTGGACGATGTTTGGAATGAGCGGTGCGGACGAGGCGC
>JAKBCS010000254.1 GCA_021807595.1 Planctomycetota bacterium
CCAGCGGAGCGCGAGCCTCGCGCTCCGCTGGCGCGTCGCGGCTAACCGACGAATTTGCGAGGTTCTTATATGGCGCGGCAAGCCATCGTTGAATCCAACGGAGACGACGAATCGAAGCAGCGCGATGTAGCATTGCGGCCGCGCTGGCTGCGCGAAGTCATCGGCCAAAAAGCCGTCGTGCAGCGGCTCGGCATCGTTCTCAACGCCTGCAAGAAACTCAAGGAGCCGCTGTCGCACATTCTGTTCGATGGGCCGCCCGGACTCGGCAAGACCACTTTCGCCACCGTTCTGCCGAACGAACTGGGCACGTCGATCCAGACGACCAGCGGTCCCGCTCTGTCCAAACCCGCCGACATGCTGCCGTTCCTCACCAACGTCGAGGAAGGCTCGATCCTGTTCATCGACGAAATCCACCGGATGCCGCGCGTCGTCGAAGAGTTTATCTATCCGGCAATGGAAGATTTTCGCGTGGACATCGTTCTCGGCGAAGGCATGAACGCGCGGACGATCAACCTACGCTTGAAGCCGTTCACGCTGATCGGGGCCACGACGCGCAGCGGCATGTTGTCGTCGCCGATGCGCGATCGTTTCAAGATGCACGAACACTTGGAGTATTACACCGTCGAAGAGTTGGCGGAGATCGTGCGCATCAACGCGCGCAAGCTGAACACGCCGCTGAGCGACGAAGCCGCCCTGGAACTGGCGGGGCGCAGTCGAGGCACGCCGCGCGTGGCCAACGCGCGCTTGTGGTGGGCACGCCACTATGCTACCAGCGAAGCCGATGGCGCGATTACGCTCGACGTGGCTCGCGCCGCGCTGGACATGGCCGAGGTCGATTGCGAAGGATTGGATAAACAGGATCGCCGTTATCTCGAATTGCTGATCGGCGTTCACAACGGCGGTCCCGCCGGCGTCGAATCGTTGGCGGCGAGCATGACGCTGCCGGTCGATACGCTCAGCGACGAGATTGAGCCGTATCTGTTGCGCGAACAGTTCATCGTGCGTTCGCCGCGCGGCCGGGTGGCGACGGCGCGGGCGTATCGGATTCTCGGTAGGCCCATGAAGCCCGCTCCGCCAGACGATCGTCAACCTTCGCTGTTCGAGTGATTTCTTGGACGGGGGAGCGAGGACTCGTTCGATGGAACGGCCGGCGGAACCGGAAGGGCTAACGCTGTCCGCTCGCATTTTTTTTCCGCGAGCGCGAAGTAAACGTGCGAATTCCGCCCATACAATGCGCACTTGCGGTACGATCCGTCCTTCGGAGCGTCTTCTCGGAGCGCGAATCGCGGTTTCCTCGTTGGCATTATCTTTCCCATTTTCTACACTTTACCTAGACGTAAAAGTTAATCCGTCTTGCCCGGCACGCGATGTGCGGGGATGGATGAGAGCATTCTCGGCAATTGGGCCGAGGGTTTGCTCGTCCTGGCAGCCGTGAGATTTACCTTCCTTGAAGAAGAGAGACCGGGATGTCCCGCACACTGCGAGTGCTTTGTCGTCGTGATTCGGCCCGCGATCGGGTCGAAGACAACATCGAATACGAAGGATACAGCCTCTTCTGGCCCGATGGCCGGCCGGTGGACGTTGGCTTGACCGCGTTTTGCAAACACGGTCAGCGCCTTCTGGGACTCGGTCGCCACCTGGCGGGACGACGCGAACGCCTGCTCGACCTCCTCGTTTTTCCGCTCCCGGACGGCGAGGCTTCGCTGACGCGCTTGCCCGGCCATCGCGTCCGCCGTTTCTCGATCCAGCGCGAAGGCCGCTGCGGTCGGCTCTTCTTCCTCGACGGCACGCCGACCACGGTGGTGTTCGATCTCGACCGCGATGAAACGCCCGTGCTGCACTGGATTGGCCTACCCAACCTCCGCGATGGCGAACGCCAATGGTTCGACCTGGCCGCGCGACCCGTCGAGTCTCCTGTGCCCGCGGTTCGGACCCCCGCCTTCGGGTTCCACCCCGTTGCTTCCGACGCCTTATCGTAGAACCGGCCCCCTGAGGGCGATTGCAGAGCCGCGACCGTGAGGAAGCGGGGGCGAGGCGTCTCGAACAACTTGCTCCCTCACGGTCGCGGCTCCGTTCCTCGATCCATCACCCGCCGATGGCGTGCATAGTGCGGGGCGGTTTGACGAAACGCGCCGTGTTGATCTCGTGTCCCTCCCATTTGTCGCGCACATTCCGGCGGATTGTCTCCGCTAGTCGGACATCGTCGTGCCGTTCGCGCAGCATTGGCTTGACGTCTACCTCGTTCAGCGCGAAGAGGCAATTGCGCAGCTTTCCGTCGCAAGTCAGCCGCAAGCGATTGCAGCTCGCGCAGAAGGGGCGCGACACCGAGGCGATGATGCCGACGCGGCCCCGTCCCTCGACGTACTGAAAATCCATCGCCGGGGCGCGCGGATCGTAGTCGTCCGCTGGAACCAGAGGGGCGATCCCTTGCTCGATCCGTTCCAGAATCTCATGGGCGAAGTAGACTTTGCTCCGCTCCCACGGCTCCGCCCCGATGGGCATATATTCGATAAAGCGCATCTCCAGATCGTTTTCTCGTGCGAAGCGCGCCAGAGGCACAACGTCTTGCTCGTTCGCCCCGCGAATGACCACGGCGTTGATTTTGATGGGATCGAAGCCGGCCTCTTTCGCCGCGTCGATGCCGGCCAACACTCGATCCAAGCCGTCGCGCCGACTGATTGCGCGGAAGCGCTCCGGATCGAGCGTGTCGAGGCTGACATTGATGCGCCGCAGTCCGGCGTCGTACAGGACTTGCGCTTGGTTGGCCAGCAACAGGCCGTTGGTCGTCAGCCCGATGTCTTCGATGTTCGGTATCTCCGCCAGCATGGCCGCCAGGCGCGGCAGATCGCGGCGCAGCAGTGGTTCGCCGCCGGTCAGCCGCAGTTTGTCGATGCCCAACGGAGCGGCCACGCGGACGAAATGCGCGATCTCCTCGAAAGTCAGCAAGTCGGCGCGATCCAGGAAGACAACCTCCTCGGCCATGCAATAGGTGCAACGCAAATTGCAGCGATCGGTGACGCTGATGCGCAGGTTGTTGTGCGTTCGTCCAAACGTGTCGATCAACATGGGATAAGCGGAGTATCCGGGGTTTACGAAATCGAGAACCACCGTAGTTAGTGTAGGACAATCGGTCGAGACTTCGCTATCCCAACATCCCGTGCGTCTCGCACCACAGCGCCTCCCACACAGTCCTCGTTCCCACGCGGGAGCGTGGGAACGATCCGATCGAGCGAAGAAGATTGTACCCTACCCGTTGTTACCGGACTAGGGCGAGGCCGAGCGCGTTTGCTCGAAAATGGGATGGGGGCTTGAAATCGCCGGTTCGACTCCGCAATCTAGCCAAGATTGCCGTGCGATCCCCAACACCCACGGAGCCGACGCGATGGCGGAGCCGACCAGCACTCCCGATACTCCTCCCTCTCCACCGATAACCGCAACGCCCGATACACCCCAACACGAACCCTATATACCGGACAACCAGAATCCGCCGGAGTTTACCTGGCAATCCGTGCTGCTTGGGGCGTTGCTGGGCATTCTTTTCGGCGCGTCGTCGCTGTATCTGCTGCTCAAGGTCGGCATGACGGTGTCGGCGTCGGTGCCCATCGCCGTGCTGTCGATTACGCTTTTTCGCGCCTTCTCGCGGGCGTTCGGCTTTCGCCGGGCGACGATTCTCGAAAACAACATCGTGCAGACGACCGGTTCGGCGGGCGAGTCCATCGCTTTCGGCGTCGGCGTGACCATGCCGGCACTGCTGCTCCTGGGGTTCGAGATGCACTGGATCCGCGTGATGACCGTGTCGGTGCTGGGCAGTCTGCTCGGCATTTTGATGATGATTCCGCTCCGCCGCGCTTTCATCGTCAAGCAGCACGGCAAGCTGCCCTATCCGGAAGGGACGGCGTGCGCCGAGGTGTTGATCGCCGGGGAAAAAGGCGGGTCGACGGCGCGGATGGTGTTTATCGGCTTCGGTATCGCCGCCGTTCACAAGTTTTTGACCAAGGCGTGCAAGCTGTGGGCAGACGAACCTTCTAAACACTTATATCAGGTAGAAAATGGCGTGAAGTCCGGCTTGCCGGGCGCGGAACTCAGCGGCGAACTGTCGCCGGAACTGCTCGGCGTCGGCTATCTGATCGGGCCGCGCATCG
>JAKBCS010000119.1 GCA_021807595.1 Planctomycetota bacterium
TGCGGCCCGAAATTCTGCTCGATGCGCGTCACGCAAGACATCCGCAAAATGGCTGCGGAAGGCTCGTTGCCGGTGTTATCGTGAGAGAAAAATTGCCCCGTCGAGAACGGAGCGAATTCGCCGATCTGCGCCATACTGCGCTGGACCATCGCGCGGAACAAGTGGAAGTTGCCGCGCGCATTCGTCGCGTGGGTGGAAGCGCAGCGAGAGCCACCGAGAGGGCATGGTGAGTCTCGCTGCGTTTCCACCCACGCGGCGGAAATCCTCATGCGAGGAGTTATTCGGAACCCGATCCTTGGCGCTGCAACGATGCAACGCGGTTTGCCGAGAGGAAGACGTTGGGCGAAGGGAGGTTCGAGGGGAGGCAGCAACGGGGCGATGGTGTTGTAGGTTCGATTCTCCTCCTATCGCTCCAGACGAGGCGCGAGCCGTGCGGCGAGTTGGACGATCTGATCCTCGGCCAGCTGCTCGGTGCGTACAAACGATTCGTCCGACCGCACTTGCATCACGCTCGACTCGCGGACGAGATAAAACTCTCCCGTTGCCTGTGACGGAAGTTTGCTCAACGGGTTGCCTTTGGCCGCCTCAAGCATCGGTTTGAGTTTCTCCAGTGCCCTCGGCTCCTTTACTCGACCGATCAGCCAGGTCCGCACGTTCTCCTTGCACTTGTACTCGAAATCGCCGGGGCTTTGCGTGGCCAGGAACAGACCCACTCCCGCCGACCTGGCTCTTTTAAGCAGATCTTCCATCGGCGCTTTGGTGGCGGGTTGTTTGTTCCCCGCCGGTAGGTAGATGTCCGCCTCGTCGAACAGAAATACTGCTTGTAAGTGAGGCTTCGGCGACTTTGCACACCAGCGCGACACCGCCACAAGCAGTTGCGATACCCAGAAGTCCACTTTGGCGGCGTCGCCCAGAAATCGGGTGCTGATGATCGATAAGCGAACGCGCTCGGGCACGGCGTGGGAGCCGGTGCCCAGCAGCGCATCGAGGTCCAGGCGTTCTTCACCGTTTAACAACTGCTTATTGTTCAACTCCAGCGTAAGCAGCCGTTGAGCCAGATTGCTGTAATACTTTTCCGGATAACCGCCGCCGATGGCGTTTAATAGCGCATCGTCTTGTCGGTCGATCACCTCGCGCAAGCGGGGCAGGGTGATTGCTGCTCCGGGAACCGATGCCAACGTCTCGATTGCTTTGGCCAGAATCGCCCGTTGCCCCTTGTCCGCGTCGGAGGATTTGAACCCGATCATGCTGCCGAGGGCGGCGGCGGCATATTGAGCGAACCGTTCGCGTTCCGCCTCTGGAAGTTGATCGAATCCGGTCGGGACAATGGGAAGAGAAAGCGGTCGTCCTTTTGGCTCGCCCGGCGTGTACAAGGCCACATCCAGCTTTTGCCGCAGCGTTCGCCTTGCCGCTTCGCGTTTGGGATCGTCGAGCGGTCGATTCCAAGCGGTGGGGTCGGCATAGCGGCACAAGTCGCCCTTGCGGTCGAGGAGTACGGCGGGCACGCCTTGGGACAGCAATTGTTCGAGAAGGTTCAGAGCCGCCGTCGTTTTGCCGCTGCCCGAGCCGCCAAGAAATGCGGCGTGTTGAACCAATTCGTTCGGCTCGAAGGTCACCTTTTGCGGCGAGAGGCCGCAGGTGTTGCCCAAGACGAGCGACTTGTCGAGCTTGCCGTTCTCGGAAGTCGAAGCGGCACCGTCCGAGGGTGGAGTCGTCTCGATCCGCGGCTGTGGGTCTTGGGACGAGGGGCGATGGTTGGTATCGGGCGGCATGGCGACGCATTCGTTTAACCTCAAGATTTTTTGCAGAGCGTTGAGTTGACCGAGGGGACGAGCCTCTTTCTGCCACGAGCCGAAGTCTGGGCGCTGACGGTGTTGCGTGCGGAAATCGTCGAATGCCAACATGCGCCGCCATTCCGAATCGGCCACGACGACCTTCTCCCCGTATCGCTTTAACATTTGCGCGATCTGTGCAATCGCTTTCCCCGACTTCGGGAAATCGGTGGTGCGCACGAGGGCCACCGGGATTTCGCCGGCGCGCTTTTCGAGTTCGGAGATCTGTTTGCCGAATGCCGGGCCGCGCGTATTGGCGTTACAGACGGCCGCGAGCCGTTTTTCCAGGGTATTGTTTGGCTTATGGGTTTCGATCTCAAGGTAGCGTCCATCGGAGGACGCGCAGCCGAAGTGATAACCTTGCGGCAGTTCGTCCGACGCGGCGCGGATGGCCCCGTCGAGGATGCGAGCCAGTTCTTCCTCGCTATCGGGTACATTCTTCTGGAAACCGGAATGGAAATCGTTCCACAATTGGTCGAGTTCGCTTTCGACGGGCGGTGGTGGAGGAGGCGGGGCCACGCCGTCCGGTTCTTCCCAGCGCTTGGCGACGATACAGTGCTGATGGTGCCGTCGCAGAAGATCGAGTACGTCCCGTGCGCGTAGATTGTTCAGCCTCTCAAGGTGTTCTTCGCGGAAGGGATACAACTCGTCGTTCGGATCGAGGGCAACCTCGGCGGTGTCGTACAGGTAAGCGAGTCGGCGAGCCGTCATCGAGCAAATTTCCTCAAAACTGCGAGCGCTTGACAGCCGCATCGTTTCGGGATCGCGGATGAGCCGATCTTGTTTGGACTTGGTGAGTTTTCCGACGTTTTCGTTGAAGTAATCTTCCAGGCAAGTAAACACGACCACGGAGTTCGGAGTCGAGTCGGTAAGCGCGGTGACGGCGTCGACCACTTTGAGAAATCGTTCTGTCGGAGCCGACTGGTTTGCCATATCCTCCAACTGGTCGATGAGCAGCACCAACGGCACGCCGTGGATGGCATCGACCAACCGAGCCAGCTGTTGCAACGTCCGCATGGGGTCGGAGTCGTCGTCGCGCGGTATCGTTCCGCCGATCCAATGGCGATCTTCAGGCTTCATTTTCTGGCAGCGCAGCCACATCAAGGCCCGGCTATGCACGCGCGGATCGATTCGTTCCAGATGCAACACGACGCGCAGCAGCTCCAGATCGCAACTCCTCATTCGCTCGGTCGCTTTCAAGCGATCGGCGTAATCGTCGACCCATTTTGTCGCGTCGCCGTTCCCTTCACGGAACATTTCTCGGTCGTGGTCGTGTAGGCCCGGCACCAACTCTAACAGGGCGGTCGATAAGCGGGCCAGTCCCGAGCGCGAGGGGCCGTCCGGCGCGTAGGGCTGCTCCAGGCCGTCGATCAGATTGGTTAGCATGTAGCGGGCATAGTTGGTCGCTTCGGTCGTCATTTGCAGGTAGCCGCAGTAACCCCATCCCTGCGAATGGGCGCGGGTGCGGAATGCCCGCATCAGATGCGTCTTTCCGCTGCCGGCCTCGCCGAGTAAAACCTGAACCGCTCCGGACGGAGGCGCGGGAGTATGGCTGCCGCGCATCAAGAGTCGGTCGAACGAGGCGCGCGCCTCGGCGTGAATGGTTTCAATGTCGTAGGGATCGGCCTGCCAAATTGAGTTGGAGGTGGCGACCGAGTGAAACACTTCCGGACAGTTCGGAGCGAGAAACGCGGCCAGGCGCGGATCCAATGCAGAGGCGGTGTCGCGGGGAGCGAGAGCGGTCGTCATGGGCGATCTCCTTCCAAGAGGACAAAGTGAAAGGCGGCATTCAGATATTTCGTTTCGGACTTATTCACTATCTCCGGATCCATCGCCTGAACCAAATCGGCGCGGCTGAGATGGAGGAGGTTCTGCGCGTTCGCCTCAAGCAATCGTTGTTTGAACGCATCCAGGCCGAGGCGCGGGAAGCTCGACTCTCGCTGAGAGGCTTCCCAGAGGGCGGAAATAAATACCTTGTTGTGGTGAAACCGATCTTGGGGCGGACTCTTGGCGGCCAGGGCGATCACGGTGGCGGCAAAGGTCGTTAGATCGAATGGCTCTCCGTCATCGCGTTTCGACGGCGGAACGGACGGGCGGTCGAGCCATTCTCGCACAACCTTCTTCCGCGCGGCGTCGGCTCGGACTTCGGTAAGTCCAGTCTCGAACAGCGGCAGCTGTTTGGCCAGCGTTTCTTTCGTCAGCCGTTCGCTTCCAATGAGCTTACTCAACTCCGCACACAATAAGCCGTCGAGCGTCGTCTCTTCGGGATGGCCGAGATTCTTGCAGAGGATGGCCTGAAGCACTTGCTTCACCGTCGAACCCGACCCGACGGCGAGGCCGTACTTCCGCTTGAGAACAAAGGCGGCCAAGTTATCCGCGTTCTTCAACTTCGCCGCTGCGCTCGCCGACAGTTCGGCGGCCTTTGGAAACAGATACTTGTCGATTACCGTCGTCCAGTTCGTTCGCGGCGGTAGTTCGGAGATCTCCAGAAAATCCAACGCTCGTTGACGGCCGGCGTCCGTGAGGACAAACGTATTCCGATGGCCTTTGTGTAATAGCCCAGCGGAGGACAATGCTTCTCGCAAGTCGTCGAACTCGGCGGCGGACAATTCGGAGCCGCGCAGCTTCCCGACATCTTTTCGCACCGCGGACGGAGCGGGCGGCTTGCGGCTCGGAAGCATCATCCGAACCAGCACCAGATCGGCGAGAACCGTATTGGTCGAGAGCGATGCATCGATGGTAACGGTCAATCGTGTACTCCTTGTGGGTTGACGCCGAGCGCGTCGAGTATGCGATCGCGGATAACCTCTATCCGAGCAATGATATCTTCCGCCAGAAATCGGAGGACAAGAAATCCACGTCTTTGCAACTCCCAATCCTTGTTGCGGTCGCGGCGGTAGGCGTCAGAGGTCAGAAAGTGAAAGTAGCCGTCTATCTCGATGGCGATCTTCGGAGATCGGCAGAGCAAATCGACCTCGGCGGGTCGAAGGCCGAAGTTGAAATCCAGCTGGGCATTCAACTCAAATCGCCCTGCCGATTCGGTTAAGGTTTCCAAAAAGTCAAAGAGAAAGCGTTCGGCGGCACTGCGAGCGCGATCGTCCGCTTCGTCATTCGCAGGCGGAACGGCCGTGGCTCGAACCGCGGCGACCGCCGATTCGAGCAACGCCTCGTCCGCTCCGGCAGCGAATATCGTTGCCGCCGCGCTTCCCATCGCCCCGGCTTCGACGAGTACGCGCTCGACGGTCGGCGCATCAAGGGCGGGAACGCATATTTCACCTTCCTTCAACAGTGCTTTCTCGCGCGATTCGGGAGCGAAGGCGAGGTAGTGCGCCCACACTTCGGCGGTTGCGGCGAGGGCGAGGGAAAGGGCGGGTAGGGACATCGCCCATTTCACGGCCACGCGGCATACGGAATAAAAAGACTCGATCGAGTTCGCTGCGAACAAGACATTGGGCCACGCGGTCGAGCAAACCAGGCGGCAGATCGCGGGTACAATGCGCTCTCCCCAACCGATCAACGTCTCCGCCGTCTCGCGCGCGGAAGCTCGACGGGTTGCCAGCCGAGCCACAGATTGGAGTACATCGTCCCCCTCCCGCGGCGCAAGGGTATTCCAGAACCGATCGCAATCCGCAGGCGTCTTGGCTTGCCATGCGGTCAAAAACTCTTCCGAGTTGCGACCCGCTCGTTGGGCCAAATGCCGCACGACTGCCGACGGGAAATCGACTCGTTCGAGAACGGAATGAATCCATTCGGCGTAGGGAAACGAATCGTTCGTTGCGACAATGACGCTGCGTCCCCTCTCAGCCGACCAGCGACGCCACGTTTTCTTACCTAACCCGATAGGTGCGACGAGGAGCGAAACGGCGGGGATGCCCTCACTCCCGCGCGCGGCGTGGCGATCCAGAATCGCTACTGGATCATCGAGTACGCAGAAGGTCGCCGCAATCTTCATCGTCAATCCAATCTAACATGGCGAGACGGCGTCGACTACGATAAAGTTTGAGAATCGGTAAGTCCCCCTCTCCCCTGCACTCACGGGGAGAGGGGCTTATCGGATAGGCTGTTGTAGATTCTTTTTGGCTCCATGAAGACGATTTGGTTCCCTTCGCACTTAATCTAATATGAGTGCCGTCATGCCGAGCGATGCCAGTGCGGATTCCGATTTGCTTGCGCGAGCCGACGCGGGAGATGAAGAGGCGCTGCGCCTGTTGTTTTCGCGCTATCGGGATCGGCTCAAACGGATGGTCCATCTGCGTCTGAATCGCCGCTTGCAAGGGCGCGTCGACGATTCCGACGTGATTCAGGAAGCGTTTCTGGACATCAGCCGAAAACTACCGGAGTATGCGGCCGATCCGAAATTGCCGCTGTTTCTGTGGCTGCGGCACATGACCGGCCTGAAACTGACCGAAGTGCATCGCCGTCATCTCGGCACGCAAGCGCGCGACGCGGATCGAGAGGTCTCGCTACATCGCGGCGGCTTGCCCGTGGCCGACTCGGTGTCGCTGGCGGCTCAGCTATTGGGCAAGCTGACGACCCCCTCGCAAGCCGCCATCAAGGCCGAGCAGCGCATCTTCGTGCAAGAGGCGCTCAACAGCATGGACCCGGTCGACCGCGAAGTATTGGCCCTGAAACACTTTGAACAACTCAGCACCAACGAGATCGCCGAAGTGCTGGGATTATCCAAAGCCGGAGCCGGCAGCCGTTATCTGCGCGCCATCAAACGGCTGCGTGAGATTCTCGAACGCATCCCCGGTTTTCGGGATTTGTGAGGGCGAGTCCAACAATCACTTCCACGTTTAGCCGCGACGCGCAGCGGAGCGCGGAAGCAACGCGCTCCGCTGCGCGTCGCGGCTAACCGTATGCCCCATCAGCGGGGAAGGGGAGTAGTATGTCCGCATCGGAATCGAAGTCCGGCATCGTGTTGGAATTGGCCGAGGAGTTTCTGGAGCGCTATCGCCAGGGACAACGGCCGTCTCTGAAGGAATACATCGAACGCCATCCCCGCCTGGCCGCCGAGATCAAGGACGTATTCCCAGCGATGGCCCTGATGGAAAACATCGCCATCGCCGATGAATCGCTGGCCGACGATGCGACCGGGCCAGCGCGGCAGACGGAGCAAGCGCCGCCGGAGCATCTGGGCGATTATCGCATTCTCCGCGAAGTCGGCCGCGGCGGCATGGGCATCGTCTACGAGGCCGAACAGGTGTCGTTGGGACGCCACGTCGCCGTGAAAGTGCTGCCGGGCAAAACCTTCGTCGACGACCAACAACGGCGTCGTTTCGAGCGCGAGGCCAAGGCGGCGGCCAAGCTGCATCATACCAACATCGTGCCGGTTTTCGGCGTCGGCGAACACGAGGGTTTGCCCTATTACGTCATGCAGTTCATTCAGGGGTTGGGACTGGATGGCGTACTCGACGAATTGAAGCGCATGCACAGCGGTGCCTCGGCGACGGGCGGCGAACTGCGGGTGGCGCGGAAAGACGTATCGGTGGCCGATGTGGCCCGTTCGCTGTTGACCGCCGCGTTCCAGGACGGCGAACCGGCAGCTAACGCTGCCGGTTCGAGTAAGGCTGCCGGGTGGAGCAACCCGGCAGCTAACGCTGCCGGTTCGAGTAAGGCTGCCGGGTGGAGCAACCCGGCAGCTAACGCTGCCGGTTCGCCAGAGAGCAACACCACCGGCAAGCTGTCCGATTCCTTCGCGCTGTCGGCGTCGTCGGTGAAGCTGCCCAGCGGCGGCGACAAGAGCAAGAAGGCGACTTACTGGCAAAGCGTGGCCCAAATCGGGATGCAGGTGGCCGACGCTCTGGAATATGCGCACAAACAGGGCATTCAGCACCGCGACATCAAACCTTCCAATCTGTTATTGGATACGGCCGGCACGGTCTGGATCACGGACTTTGGCCTGGCTTGCGCCGACAACGAAGACCATCTGACGCAGACCGGCGACATCGTCGGCACACTGCGCTACATGCCACCCGAAGCGTTCGAGGGACGAGCGGACAAGCGCGGCGACATCTATTCCCTGGGCTTGACGTTGTATGAACTGTTGGCGTTGCAACCGGCGTTTGCGGAACGCGACCGTCATCGTCTGATCAAGCGCGTGACGACGGAAGAACCGGTACGTTTGGACAAGCTGAACCGAGCCATTCCGCGCGATCTCGTCACGATCATCCACAAGGCCATTGACCGCGAACCGGGACGCCGTTATCAGACGGCGGCGGAGTTGACGGCGGACTTGCAACGCTTCCTCGACGATGAGCCGATCCAGGCGCGGCGCATTTCCAACGGGGAACGCTTGTGGCGCTGGTGTCGCCGTCATCCGGGCGTGGCGACGCTGACGGCGACGCTGGGCATACTCCTTCTCAGTGTCACGGTGGTTTCGCTCCTCGCCGCAGCTCGTTTCGACCAAGCGGCGACGAACGAGCGTATGGCCCGTGCGGAAGCCGAGGCGGCGGAGAGACAAGCGGAAAACAATCTCCAGGATGCGGAGACGGCCAAGCGTCAGGCCGAGTCCAACTTCGCCAAGGCCCGCAAGGCCGTAGACGATTATTTCACCACGGTCAGCGAGAGTCAGTTGTTGCAAGTGCCCGGCATGCAGCCGCTCCGCCGCAACCTGCTGCAATCGGCCCTGACGTTCTACCAAGACTTCCTCAAAGAGCGCGGCGACGATCCCGCCCTTCGCGGCGAGTTGGCCGCAGCCTTTCTGCGCGTCGCCACCATCCTTGCGGAATTGGACCAAACAGTCGAGGCACACCAAGCCTACGAGCAGGCGCGGCAACTCTATGAGTCCTTGACGAAGTCGGTGCCCGAAGTCATCGAATGGAGGCACGGCTTGGCTCAGTGCGATCTCGGGCTGGGACGCAATGACGAGGCCATCGCCTTGTGGGAGAAGTTGGTCCAGTCCGGGCAACCGCGCTTCCAAAAAGAGTTGGCGAATGCCTATAACAGTCGAGCCCTCCAGTACGCTAACGCCGACAAACATGCCGAGGCTCTGCATGCGCATCAGCAGGCTCTGGCCCTGCGTGAAATGTTGGTCCGCCTCAAACCGGAGGACGCCGATGCTCAACGCGATTTAGGCGCGACCCTGAATAACATCGGCGTTCTGTTGGCCAAAAACGAACGGCTGGCCGAAGCGCTGGCGATGTATCGCCGAGCCGCCGTGCATGCCGAAGCATCCTTCGCCCAGGCACCGCAAGCGATCGTAAACGGTCGATTCCTGGCCATTCAGCAAAACAACATCGCCGACCTCGAACGTCGGTTTGAGCATAATGAAGAGGCACTGGCAGCGTACCGGCGTGTCGTGGAAGTTTGGCGACAGTTGACGCGGGACAATCCGGCCGTTCCGAGTCTACACAGCGGCCTGTTCGGAGCCTACCGCAACCTCGCCCTCTTCCAACGCGAACGCAAACAGACCGAGCAGTACGAGCGGACCATGCGCCGCGCCCGCGAGGTGATCGACCGCTTGCCGAGCGAGGGGGCCAATGTCCTGTTTCAGATGGCCTGCGTGCGGGCCGAATGTTCGACCTTCCTGGGATCGGGCAAAGAGCAACGGACGGCCGAGGAGCGGGCCGAACAAAAGCGCGAGGCGGACTTGGCGATGGAGGCGTTGGGAAAAGCGATCGCCGCCGGCTTCCGCAATCTGGAGCGGCTCCGCCAAGAGAAAGAACTGAATGCGCTGCGCGACCGAGAGGATTTCAAAGCTCTGCAAGCCGACCTCGTCGCGCGCCTGGCTGAAGGGCCGGACAAACTCAAGGCGAGCCAGCAAGCCCTGGCCTTGCGCCGGAAAATGGCCCAAGCCGATCCCAACGACAAGCGACTCCAGGCCGATTTGGCTGCCAGCCAACAAGCCATCGCCCTGATTCTGCTCGACCTCGGCAAGTTTGAAGAGGCACGCAAGCACCTCGATCGAGCGCTGGCCGTGCGCGAGGCTCTGGCCAAAGAGGAGCCGAACGAGGAGCGCTATCGGACGGATGTGACGGAGAGTCGTTTCGCTTTGGGTGATTGGTATTGGCGGTCGGGTCGGCTTTCCGAAGGAGCCAGGTTGTTGCAACAACAACTCGATCGGTTGGAAGCGACTTGGCGAGCGGGAGGCGCTAACCCGATCGCTTCCAGCCAACTCCTCGCCATGCGGCGAACGGTTGCCCGTCATTACGCGCGGGCAGGGCTGTGGGCGGAAGCGACCGCCCATTACGAACGGCTCCTCTGCTTGCAAGGAACGACGCGCACCGACTATTACCATTCCGCGTGCCTGGCGATGCGGTCGGGCGATGCCGCCGCTTATCGCCGCGTTTGCACGGCCATGGTCAAACGGTTTGGCGATGCGGACGACATTCATCAATGTTGCGACCTGGCCTGGGCCTGCGGCCTGGCAGACAACGCCGGGATGGATCCTTCGCTACTGGTCAAGTGGGCAAGGAAGAGGGTGGGCAAGCATCCACCCGAGAGTGGCGAGTGGTGGTGTCATGTGCTTGGCTTGGCTGACTACCGGGCCGGACAGTTCGCCGAAGCGATTTCCCAAGCGCGCAAATCGATCGCCGCCAATCCGACTTGGGCCGCCCGCATCATGAACTGGCCGATAGTCGCCATGTCGCATCACCGGCTTGGCCACGCGGAGGAGGCCCGGCGCTGGCTGGCGACAGCGACCGCCGAGTGGCGCCGTCTCAGTCCTCTGATGCACGGTCCCGACGCTCGGACGGTCGTTCCAGGACCTTCGGAATACTGGGACAAGTGGTGGATCGATTGGCCGACCTTTGAGATTCTTCTCCGCGAGGCATCCCTGTTGATCGTGGGCGCGCCGCCGCTAGAAGACGCCTACGACCACGCTCATCGCGGCTTGCTCTACAGCCAACTCGGCGATCGCGCCAACGCCGAGGCCGAATGGCAAGCTGCCATCAAGATCGCGCCCCGCGAGCCGAAGATCTGGCTGGCACGCGCCCGCCAATGCCTTCGAGACAATCGCTGGAAGGAGGCCGAGGACATCTTGGCTAAAATCGAGCAGTCCAAACTGGACACTCCGGAAGCGTGGCAGGAACGCGCCCGGATTTATTCGGAGTTAGGACAGACCGACAAGGCGGCCGCCGACTTTCTCAAGGCCGCGCAATTGCTCGGCGACAAACGCGAGCCAAAGAAGTGAGTATGGGCAAGGAGCGGATTACCCAACCGCTCCCTGACGGTCGCGGCCCAGATGTATCGTTTCGCGCAACGATGAAGAAGCGAGAGGATTACCATGTCCGCATCGGAATCGAAGTCCGGCATCGTGTTAGAGTTGGCCGAGGAGTTCCTGGAGCGCTATCGCCAGGGACAACGGCCGTCGCTGAAGGAGTACATCGACCGCCATCCCGAATTGGCCGACGAGATCAAGGAAGTCTTTCCCGCCATGGCGCTGATGGAGAATATCGCCTTGGCCGATGAATCCTTGGCCGAGGATGCGACCGGGCCAGCGCGGCAGAGCGGCCAAGCGCCGCCGGAACATCTGGGCGATTATCGCATTCTGCGCGAGGTGGGTCGCGGCGGTATGGGTATCGTGTATGAGGCCGATCAGGTGTCGCTGGGACGCCACGTCGCCCTCAAAGTGCTGCCGCGCAAGGTGCTTCTCGATGCCACGCAAAAGCGGCGTTTCGAGCGCGAGGCCAAGGCGGCAGCCAAGCTGCATCATACGAACATCGTGCCCGTTTTCGGGGTCGGCGAACACGAGGGGCTGCCCTACTATGTAATGCAATTTATCCAGGGGTTGGGCCTGGACGACGTACTCGACGAACTGAGGCGTCTTCAAGATAAGAGCAATGTACCATCCGTCAACGCGCCAAGGTGCGCCGCGCGCCCGGACGTGTCGGCTGCGGACCTCGCCCATTCGCTGATGACGGGCACTGTGGAGTACCGAGCGGGGAGTGTCGGCTCTCCGAGCGAATCTCAGGGGGCCGACGCCCCCCGCTCGGAGGAGAATGTCAGCGCCACCGGTAATTTCTCCGATTCGTTCGCGCTGTCGTCGTCTACGCTGAAGCTGCCCAGTGGCGGCGGCAAGGCCAAAAAGGCGACGTACTGGCAGAGTGTGGCCCAGATGGGCGCGCAGGTGGCCGACGCCCTGGAGTATGCCCACAAGCAGGGCATTCAGCACCGCGACATCAAGCCATCGAATCTGCTTCTGGACACACGCGGCACAGTCTGGGTGACGGATTTCGGCCTGGCGCGTGCCGACAACGAGGCCCATCTGACGCAGACCGGCGACATCGTCGGCACGTTGCGTTACCTGCCGCCGGAGGCGTTTGAGGGACGAGCGGACAAACGCGGCGACATTTATTCGTTGGGCTTGACGCTGTACGAAATGCTGGCACGCAAGCCGGCTTTTGAGGACAGGGATCGCCATCGGCTCATCAAGCGCGTGACGACGGAAGAACCGGCGCGGCTGAACAAGCTGAACCGGACCATTCCGCGCGACTTGGTAACGATCGTGCATAAAGCCATCGATCGCGAGCCGTCGCGCCGCTATCAATCGGCGGCGGAGTTGACGGCGGACTTACAGCGTTTCCTCGACGACGAGCCGATCCAGGCGCGGCGCATCTCCAATGGCGAACGCTTGGCGCGTTGGTGTCGCCATCATCCCGGCGTGGCGACGTTGACGACGGCACTGGTTCTCCTTCTTGTCGGCGTGACCGTGGCGTCCCTGTTCGCCGCTGCTCGCTTCGATCGACTGGCCCGCGAACAGACGAACGCAGCGGCAAACGAACGGCAAGCGCGGCAGGCCGCCGACGAAGCGAAGACCCAAGCGGAAATCAACCTTGACGAAGCCGAGCGACAACGACAACGAGCCGAAGCCAACTTCGCCAAGGCGCGCAAGGCGGTGGACGATTATTTCACTGCCGTCAGCGAAAACCAGTTGATGAAAGTGGCGGGCATGCAGCCGCTACGCCGCGAACTGCTCCATTCCGGATTGGCCTTCTATCAGGAGTTTGTCAAGGAACGCGGCGACGATCCGACCCTACGCGGCGAGTTGGCGGCGGCGTTGCTGCGCGTGGGCAAGATTCGCCATGAGTTGGGCGAAGCGGACGCGCAACGCCAAGCCTACGAACAAGCGCGGGATCTCTACGAGGACTTGCTCCGAACGTCGCCCCAGTCCGTCGAATGGCGGCACGGCTTGGCCGAGTCCTATTACTGGCTGAATCGCTATGAGGAAGCCATTGCTCTGTGGGAGAAGCTAATCCAACCCGGAAACCCGCGCTTCCAAAGAGAGTTGGCCCACGCCTACGACCTGCGCGCGGGTCAGTATCTGAAAGTCGGCAAATTCGACAAGGCACTTGAGGTACGCCAACAGATCCTGACCATTCGGGAAATGCTGCTCCGTGCCAACCCCGACGACGCGGAATCGCAGCGCAATATGGGCGGAGCGCTATATAACCTTGCGAATCTTCTTTCCCGCAACGGTCGGTACGCGGAAGCACTGGTGTTGGACCGTCGCGCCGCCGCTCACGCCGAAACCGCCTTCGCCCGTGCGCCGCAGATGATCGAGAACGGAAATTTCTTGTCCTCTTGCCAGATGTGGATTGGCTTCCTCGAAGGTCATTTCGGACACCACAAAGAGACGCTCACGGCTCTCCAGCGCAGCCTCGAAGTGTCGCGGAAGTTGGCGCGCGACAATCCCGCCATTCCGTCTCTGCAAAGTAAATTATTTCAATCCTACAGCTACCTTGCTTGGTATCAGCGCGACAGGAATCAGACCGAGCAAGCGGAGCGGAATATGCGGCTGGCCCGCGAAGTGGGCGAACGTTTGCCGAGCGATAGCGCCGTTGACCTGTACAATCTGGCTTGCTTCCACGCTCTGTGCGCCATCTCTTTCCGTGTGGGCAACGAGAAACCGACGGCGGAGGAGTTTGCCGAACAAAAGCGCGAGGCAGACTTGGCGATAGAGACGCTGCGCAAGGCCATCGCCGCTGGATACAAGGATCTCGATCACATTCGCCGCGATCCCGATCTGATCGCTCTGCGCGGCCGCGCGGATTACAAGGCTCTGGAGGCGGACCTTTCTGCCGAGACGGTCGCCGCCCCGGATCGACTGAAGGCCGGTCAGGAAGCCCTCGATCTGCGGCAAAAACTCGCCAAAGACGATCCGAAAAGCAGGCAACTCCAAGCCGACCTGGCCGCCAGCCAACATGCCCTCGCCTTGATTCAGTTCGATCTCGGCAAACCCGACGAAGCGCGCAAGCAGCTGCAACAAGCCATCGCCGGCCGCGAAGCGCTGCTGAAGCAGGAGCCGAACAACGCGCAATATCAAGGTGACTTGGCGGGGAGTCGCTTTGCTTTAGGAGACTTTTACTGGCAATCCGGCCAATTGGTCGAGGCGGTCACAACCTGGCAGCGCGAACAGAACGTCCTGGAAACGGCGGCGCGCCAAGGGAGCGAACGCTCGTCCCTCATGCGACAGCTGAGCGTCATGCGGCGAACCCTCGGCGAACATTACGCCCGGGTGGGACTGTTCGCCGAGGCAGCTGGCCATTACGATTGGCTCCTTCAACAAGAAGGAGCGAGCGAGACCGACTTTTTCGATGCCGCCTGCTTGGCACTGCGAATCGGCGATGTCGCCGCCTATCGCCGTCACTGCCAGGCCATGGTGCAACGGCTTGGCAAGACACCGTCCAAGACGGGTGGCCGCATGTTAAGCTGGACTGGCCTCCTTGCGGATAACTCCGGCGTCGAGACTGCCCCCTATCTCCAACAGGCAAGCAACTCGATGGATAAAAACACGGCCCTGGATCGTTGGGGATCACATGTACTGGGAATGTCGCATTATCGTGCCGGCCGCTATGAGGAAGCGATTGAGCAAGCGAAACAATCGACGGCTCCCAATCCGAGTTGGCGGAGCAAACACATGAATTGGCCCTTATTGGCGATGGCCCATCACCGGCTCGGCCATGCCGAAGAGGCGCGAAAATGGCTCGATCGAGCATTGGAGGAATGGCGTCGCCTCAGTCCGTTGCCGCGCTCTCCGGGAGATCTCCAGATTCTACCCTCGCCTGCCGATGTCTGGCACAAGTATTGGCACGATTGGCTGACGTTCGAGATTCTCCTCCGCGAAGCCACCGTGCTGATTACGGGCAAGCCGCCGGTGGATGAGGTTTACGACCACGTCCATCGCAGCCTGCTCCACAATCTACTCGGCGAGAAGGACAAGGCCGAGGCCGAATGGCAGACGGCTCTCAAGATTGCTCCGCGCGAGCCGGCGATTTGGCTGGCACGCGGCCGCCTCTTCGCCCAGCGGGGTCAACAAGACAAGGCCGACGCCGACTTCGCCCAGGCCACCGTGCTGGCGCCGGAAGAGTTAGATCGCTTCCCGCAAGCAGGGTGGTGGGTGGTCGGACCGTATCCCGAAGACTTGGCGTTATCCTGTCCGCCGGAGAAAAATCCCGATCCATCGCATCCGGTCGCCGCCGTTGACAGCGACAAGCAATTGTCCTGGCGTCCGGCTCCCACCGATGCGGATGGCCGGGTGCGGCTATGGGAAATGTTCCGCGCAACGCACATCTCGGCCTACGCGCTGACCTACGTTTATTCGCCCAAGGAACGGACGGCCAGTCTCATGGTAGGCGGCGACGACCGGGTGCGCGTCTGGCTCAATGGCCGGCAGGTCCACGAACGAAATCGACTACTCGAAGCACCTTGGGAGTTGGACTTCGTTCCGGTGACGCTCAAGGCCGGACGCAATGTCTTGTTGTGCAAAGTGAGTCAGGATATTCAGACTCACTTTCTGTACTTGCGCATCGCCGACAACCCCGCCGATCGCGCTATTCTTGCCGCCAGGTTGGGCTTGTGGGAGGAGGCCGCTCCCTTGTTCGAGCGCGGCGTCGAACGGCATCAGTCCATCGAACTCGATGGCCGCTGCACTCAGGCCCATTTACTTGTCGGCGACACGGCCGCCTATCGCCGCGACGTGGAGCGCATGTTCGCGCGCTACGACGAGAACATCAACGGTCCTGCTTGGTTGGCATATATGGGCACTCTCCAGGAAGGCGCGGTCAAGCCCGCGCGGCTGGTGGAGTTGGCGGAGCGCGGCCTGGATCGCGAGAACCGCCCTTTTATGTTCCAAGCCGCCGGACTCGCGCACTATCGAGCCGGCGCTTACCAGCGAGCCATCGAACGATTTGAGGAGAGTTTGAAAGATCCGCGCTGGAAAGTCGCTGGGGGCCACGCCTCCGAATTTGGCTTAGCCTTGGCCCATCACCGTTTGGGCCATGCCAAGGAAGCCCAGCAATGGTTCGACAAAGCCGAACAATGGTACGACAAGGCGCTCGATGCAGCGCTCGCTTCGCCCCAAGGTTTGGCAACGCTCTACAACTGGGCGGATTGGCCGAGTTTCCTCATCCTCCGCCGCGAGGCCCATAAAGTGATTTTGGGGACGGAGTTGCCCGACGATCCGCGGCAGAAGCAGTTAGCCGACCGCATGCGTGACTGGCTCAAGAAGCGCGATCCGGCCACGGTCGATTACGATGTGGCACTGCGACTTTATTCCTGGCAACCGCGCATGTACCTGGCGCGCGGCCGTCGCTTGACGGAGTTGAAACGCTACAAGGAAGCCGAGGCCGACCTAAACTTTGCCGTGCAACGCCAAGCCGACGATCCCGAAGCGTGGAAGGAGCGTGGCCGGCTCTATTTCCACATGGGGCAGACCGACAAAGCCGACGCCGACTTTCGCAAGGCGATAAAATTGCTTGGCGACAAAGCATCGCCCTCCGAGCCGGCTCCCTCCGCAGCAGACGAGCTGTTCAACGAGATTGTGGACAAGCTGCATCTTCAAAAGCTGACCGGTGTCATTCAGAGCGATCCCGATGATATGGAACGGCGTTGGGAACGCGGCGAATGGTACGCGCAGCATCGCCGCTGGAAGGAGGCCGCCGGCGATTTCAAACTTGCCCTCCAGCGCGAACCGCCCGCCAAGGTGTTGCAATGGCTGCACGCGGCCCCCGTGTTTTTGGCTGCCGACGACCGAGAGGGCTATCTCTGGCTTTGCCGCGAAGCACGGAAACGCTTCGGCGATTCGCAGGATGCCAAGATCGGCAACCAATTGGCCAAGATCCATCTCTTGCTCCCCGATGGCGACAAGGAGGTACAATGGGCGGGAGAGTTGGCCGACAGAGCCGTTTCAACAGAGATAGACGATGCCTGGCTGCCTTATCGACTTTTAGACAAATGCCTGGCCGACTATCGGCGAGGCAACTTTGACGCCGCCGCCAAGAATCTCGATGCGCTCTTGCTTCGCATCGCCTCCCGACAGGGGCTTGATGCCGTGTCGCTCCGCGTCGTCTCCCGAAACGACCTAACCGCCGCCTGCCGTCTGCTCCTGGCCATGTCCCTTCACAAACAGGGTCAAACGAGAGCGGCTAAGAAGCATTTTGAACGGAGTAGCAATATTCTCAAGCAGTATGTATTTGCTCCCGCCCGCTTTCCCACGGAAAATGCCCAGCAATACAGCCACGACTGGCTGATCGTCTGGCTCCTGCACCGCGAGGCCCAGACGCCGATCGAGGGGAAGAAGTAGGGTGGGTCGAAGCGCAGCGAGACCCACCGAGGCGATCCGGTGGGTCTCGCTGCGCTTCGACCCACCCTACGCGAACATCCCGCTTGCCGATCCAAGCCTCGCGCCGTCATAATGACAACGAAAACGAAGAGGACGATGATGAAACATCGCAGCGAAACGAGAGTCTGACATGGGTGCGGCCGGTCCCGCCATTTTGTTCGTGCTTCTATTGGCCGCGTCGGCGATGATCGGCGTATATGTGTTGGCGTTTGCCGCGCGATGCGTTCTCGT
>JAKBCS010000255.1 GCA_021807595.1 Planctomycetota bacterium
ATGGCCGGTCGAGGGCATGGTCCACATCAGCACGCTGACCGACGATTATTACTACTATGAAGAGGCGAATCATAGTTTAATCGGCCGCCGAATCAAGAAGCGCTATCGTCTAGGCGATAAGGTCCGCGTCGTCGTCGCCCGCGTCGACGTGCAGCGCCGCCAACTCGACTTCCGCCTCGCCCCTGCCGAAGCGGCGGAGAGTAAGCGAACGAAGGGGAAAAAGAAGAGGAGCTAATCGACCCGCAAACCGGGCGAACCGGCAGCGTAAACTGCCGGGTTACGGCGTCCCGGCAGTTCCCTCCTTGCCTCACTTCGCCGCCGATTTGGTCTTTTCTCCGGTCGCCTTTTTGGCCAGGCGGTCTTCGTGGCGTTTGCGGCGGCGCTCGCGATCCGTCCGCCGTTTGCCGCCTCGATTGTAACCCATTGGCTATCTCCTTTGTGTATAAAAACCAGAGGCCGAACGGAGGTTGTTCGTCCGCGCACTCGCCCGGTGGATTCTAGTGGCTTTTCGCTGCCGAGCAAGCAAAGATCGTCACCGTGCCGCTTCAAATCGCTATCATGCTCACGGAGAGGTTTCACGGAGTGGACCATGCGTTTGTCGATCCTCGCGTTGACGGCTGTGCTTTCCTACCTGCTCGGGGCCATTCCGTTCGGCTATCTGATCGCGCGTTGGCGCGGCGTGGACATCTTGAAGCACGGCAGCGGCAACATCGGCGCGACCAACGTGGGTCGCGTGTTGGGAAGGCCGTTCGGCATTCTCGTGTTCCTGCTCGATTTCACCAAGGGCGCGCTGCCGGCGCTGTGCGCCCGCTGGTGGGCGGCGACGCATTCGTTGGACCTCCCCGCGGAGAGTCTGCCGGTGGCGGGAGCCGTGTCCGCGTTTTTAGGACATCTCTACCCCGTATATCTGCGTTTTCGCGGCGGCAAGGGCGTGGCCACGGCGGCGGGCGCGGTGATGGTGCTGCTACCGGGTCCGGCCTCCGCCGCCTTGCTGATTTGGCTGGCCGTCGCGGTCGCCTCGCGCACCGTCTCGCTGGCTTCCCTCGCCGCTGCCGCCGGATTGTGCCTCGTCCGTCTGGCAGCCACGACGCAGCCGTGGGGCGAGGAACAACGTATTCTGACCCTGTTCTGTCTGCTCGCCGCCGGGATGATCGCCCTGCGCCATCGCACCAACGTCGGTCGGCTGCTGCGAGGCAACGAAAATCAGTTGAAGGATACCCCCACCTTGATGCGTCTGAGTAAAATCGTTCATGTGTTGGCCCTCGGACTGTGGTTCGGCACGACGATCTTTTTCAGCTTCGTCGTCGGCCTCAATCTGTTCGGCAGCTTCGAGACGTTTGCCGCTCAACCGTCGGAGAAGCGCCCGGCATGGTTTCCCGCGTGGAAGGCTTACGATGGTCCGTCGCCGTCGCCGGATTTGCCCGATCCGTTGCGCAAGGAGCAAGGCAGCCGCGCGGGAGGGGCAATCATCGCACCGATGTTTCGCTGGTATTTCGGCATTCAGGGCGTGTGTGCGTTGATGGCGACGGCGACGGCCTGGTCGTGGCGGCGATCGAATCCAGGCCGCGTCCATGCGCTGCGCGCCATCGTCCTGTTGGCGGCCCTCGTCACCGTGGGAGTGGGCGCGTGGCTGGAACACGAAGTCAATGCGCTCCGAGATCCGCGCAACGCCGCCTTCGACGCGCTGCTGCGTCACGATCCGCCTCACGAGGAAGACGTGGCTCCCACCGTCGCGGCGCGGCAAACGTTCGCACGCTGGCACCTGTACAGTTTGGGATTGAATATGCTCACGGTGTTGTTGGTGACGACAGCCATGGCGCAGGCGGCATTCTTGCCCGCAGAAGAGAAGAGGAACGGTTAGCCGCAACGCGCGGCGGAGTGGGAGCAATCCCGTGTTCCGCCGTGCGTCGCGGCCAAACGGTGG
Organism: Planctomycetota bacterium; assembly: GCA_021807595.1. Classification (GTDB taxonomy): domain Bacteria; phylum Planctomycetota; class Planctomycetia; order Gemmatales; family Gemmataceae; genus JAJPHU01. Next base: position 1,925 of record JAKBCS010000255.1, read on the forward strand.
TTGTGCTTATTTGGCCGAAGCCGGAATCTCCAGGCTGCCCACGAACGACAAGTCGCGCGCGCCGAGCTTATCGACTTGTTTGGGCGTCATCGTGAATACGACGATGGTTTGTTCCCCGTCGGCGGTGGCGATCAGGTAGCAATTCTGCACGGCGGCGACTCCATCCATCTGCCCCGACGACGAATAGCGATAAATCCATCGGCCCTTCTCGGCGGGCACTTCGCCGGCTTGCAGTTCTTTTTCCGGTTCCCAGCCGGCCATGTCGTTCATGGTCTGCTTGAACTCTTCCGGTGTCATATGCTTGTCCTTGTCCGCCTTTTTCCAAGGCGTCACCGTCGCCTGGGCCACGAAGTCGCCGCGATCCATGCAGCGCAGCACCAGTTGATCCTTCACCTGCGCCGTGATGTGCCATTCGCGCGGATAGAGCATCGAATAACGATTTTGTCGATCTCGATAGTCCAGTTGGGTCATCGACGCGGGCGGCTCCCAATCCGACGGCACCGAGACCAGCGACACGTCCGAAAGCGCGGCCGGCAGCTCGATCGGTTGACGGATCAGCCTGGTCGTCGATTCGACGACCGTGACCGGGCTGACCGGACCTTGATCGCGCTCGTCCTTCTGCTTCCATTCCAGCGAGGTAAGACAGTTCGACTTTCGATCGAATCGAGCGATGGCTTCGATTTTCAGCTTGGCGATGGCACCGAGGTCGATTCCGTTGGCCGTGCCCTCGAATCGGAGCGCCGCCGCATCGTCTGCGACCGATTCCAGTTTGCCCGTCAGCGTGTGTTCGGTCAGCCCCTCGAAGTTGCACAGCGCTTGCACGATACTGGCGGGGACTTTCCAGGTGTCGCCGACGGCCACATCCTTTTCGGGCAGAAGTCCGGCGACGACCGAGCTGTCGAAGTGGCCGGCGCTCAGATCGAGTTCTTCGCGCGTGAGCGGGCCGGAGGGCGAGTACACGAGCGCGCGGTCGTTGTGCCGCTGGGAGACGAACAGGCGGCGTTCGGCGCGCAGAATGCGTTCGTTCTTGTCCTCGCCGACGAGAATCGTCGCCTTGGCCGTCTCATACAGCCGCGCCGTCTTTTCGACGCAGCCATCGCGGCCTACGATCAACTGACGCTCGGGATATTCGTGAACGGCGGCGGCTTCGAGCTTCAGAGGTACGGTCTTATCGTCCTTGCGAATGCGCATCTCGCCGGACAGCTTCAGGTCGAGTTTGATTTTGAAACAAGCGCCGGCCTTCGCCGACTCGCGCAAGGCGCAAGTCTGTCCCCAGCCGAACGGCGTCGCCGCCAACAACAGCCCCAACGTCCCCACAACGCGCCACGCAGACATGGTTTCCCCTCCTCCTCGAAATCCGCCCTCCACCGAGCGGCGCGGCACCATACCCACTTAAGCCTTCGGCGTCAACGGTGACGACGCGCTGAGGTCGAAGCGATCTCACGCTGGCAACGTGCCGAAGGTGCGGGGAATAAAGACTCTGCGATGAATGACGCAAAACCGTTCGAGAAGTGTCTCCTCGGACAAGCCGGTTCGTACCAGCGGATCAAAATGGATCGACGCCATCGAGCCGAGCGACAAAGAAAGTGTAGCGAGATTCCTCACTCCCCCTGTACTCAGGGGAGAGAGGAAAATAGAAGGGTAACGCGGTACGGCTAAAAAAGGCGATGAAACTTTCTCACTTCGCTCTCCGTCACGCGATTCACTCCGCGCCGAGGCGAACTCAAAGCGTCCGTAGATACGACTATGCGAGGGCAAGGAGACTCGCATTGCCTCGTTGATATTTTCGCCGTTTCCAGGAATATCCCATCAACCCGCACACGCCGATACCGAGCAGAGTCAAACTCGATGGTTCCGGAACGAAACCGCTGTCGTTGGGAAAATTGACATAAACATCTGTACTAGAATTCAAACCAGTGAAGTCTACAGTTAACGATTGTATCAAATAGAAGCTATCAGCTGATGTAATTTGACTAACCCCCATGATCGGCGAGTAACCAAGGTAACTCAGCGTTTGATCTGTATTCGATAGGGCGAGTGGCGACGTACTCAGCGTGGAACCTTCGGCTACAGCAATAATGCTTGAGTTTCTTGTAGAGTCGTACAGAGTAGTGGTTACAGAATAGCCACTGATGGAGCCGGACGAAGCTGAAAAGGTTCCATTCGCGTAGCTG
>JAKBCS010000120.1 GCA_021807595.1 Planctomycetota bacterium
ATTCGAACGCGCCCGCGGAGCTTCCCTCTCTTCTTCGGTCCACCGACCTTCTGTTCCCTGTTCGGCTTCCGGAATCATTCCTCCGGAAACGATCGGCTCTACGCGACCGCACATCCCTGTGCGCTTTCGCGGATCGGGTTTTGGGGGTCGGTACCCCCGTGAGATTGGTACCTCGGCTAATGGAATCTCGTTACCGATGTCGCCCGGCGGCTGGTGTTTCTCCGTAAGACCCAGAGCGAGGGTTACCTTCACCCGATGTGCCTCGCTGTCGGCGTAGCAACACCTACGGTGTCACTGGCGTGAAGGTCAGTCCTCCTTGCTCAGGCCGATAATCGATGTGGATCGTATCGCCCTCGCGAACCTCGCCCTTGAGCAATAGTCGGGCTAACGCCGTTTCGATCTCTTTCTGAATCGTGCGCTTCAGAGGTCGCGCTCCATAGGCCGGATCGTAGCCAACTTCGACTAAGTGCGTCCGGGCGCGGTCCCCCAGTTCCAGGCGAATGTGCCGCTCTTCCAAACGCTGTCGCAATCGGGACAGTTGGATGTCCACGATCTTCTTCAGATGCTCCTCGCTCAGGGCGTGGAAAACGATGATCTCATCCACGCGATTGAGGAACTCCGGCCGGAAGTGATGGCGCATCTCGTCGAGGACGGCAACCTTCATCCGGTCGTACACTTCACCGACAAACGATCCCTTATATTGCAGAATGCGCTGACTGCCGATGTTCGAGGTCATCACCACGATCGTGTTCTTGAAATCGACCGTTCGCCCTTGCCCATCGGTCAGGCGGCCATCGTCGAGCAATTGCAGCAAGACGTTGAAAACATCGAGATGGGCCTTTTCGATCTCGTCGAAAAGGAGGACGCAGTAGGGTCGCCGCCGAACCGCCTCGGTCAACTGCCCGCCCTCCTCGAAGCCGATGTATCCGGGAGGGGCACCGAGCAGCCGGGAAACGGTGTGCTTCTCTTGATATTCCGACATATCGATGCGGATCATGGCCCGTTCGTCGTCGAAGAGAAACTCGGCCAACGCTCGCGCCAACTCGGTCTTGCCCACGCCGGTCGGCCCCAAGAAGATAAACGAGCCGATGGGCCGATTCGGATCTTTCAGGCCGGAACGCGCCCGCACCACCGCCTCGGCCACGGCTGTCACCGCCTCATCTTGGCCGATGACCCGCACATGCAACTCGTCTTCCAACTGGAGGAGTTTCTGTATCTCCCCCTCCAACAGTTTGGACACGGGGATATGCGTCCAACGGCTGACCACCTCGGCAATGTCCTCCTCGTCCACCTCTTCCTTGATGAGTCGCGGCTTGCCCTCGTGCAGCGACTGGGCGGCTTCGATGACCTTGAGCTTACGCTCCAGGTCCGGGATCTTCCCGTACTTCAACTCGGCGGCACGGTTCAACTCGCCGGCGCGTTGGAACTGTTCCAACTGTTGGCGAGCCTGCTCCAACTCGGCGCGCATCTCACCGACGTTTTGGACCGACTGCTTTTCCTCCTGCCACTGAGCGGTAAGCCGGTCCTCCTCGGATTTGAGGTCGGCTAGTTCTTTCTGAAGTTTAGTCAGCCGTTCCCTTGAGGCCGAGTCTTTCTCCTTCTTGAGCGCTTCGCGCTCAATCTCCAGCTGCATGACGCGACGGTGGGCTTCGTCTAGTTCGACGGGCATGGAGTCGATCTCCGTTCGCAGCTTCGCGGCCGCCTCGTCCACCAAGTCGATTGCCTTATCCGGTAAAAAGCGATCGCTGATGTAGCGATTGGACAGTACCGCAGCCGCTACCAGGGCCGAGTCCTTTATGGTGACCTTGTGGTGAACCTCGTAACGCTCGCGCAAGCCGCGAAGGATCGAGATCGTGTCCTCGACGCTCGGCTGATCCACTAGCACCGGCTGGAAGCGCCGCTCCAGCGCCGCATCCTTCTCGATGTGCTTGCGATATTCGTCCAGCGTGGTCGCACCGATGCAGTGCAGTTCGCCGCGCGCCAGCATCGGCTTCAGAAGATTGCCGGCGTCCATCGCCCCCTCGGCCTTGCCCGCACCGACGACCGTGTGCAATTCGTCGATGAAGAGAATGATCTCGCCCTGCGCCTCTTGCACTTCCTTCAGGACGGCTTTCAGACGCTCCTCGAACTCGCCTCGAAACTTGGCCCCAGCAATGAGCGCGCCCATGTCCAAGGCGACGATACGGCGTTTTTTCAATCCCTCCGGCACGTCGCCGCGCACGATCCGCTGTGCCAACCCTTCGACGATGGCGGTCTTGCCCACGCCTGGCTCGCCGATCAGCACCGGATTGTTCTTGGTCCGGCGCGACAGCACTTGAACGACGCGGCGAATCTCTTCGTCGCGGCCAATGACCGGATCGACCTTGCCAAGCCCGGCCATCTTCGTTAGATCGCGGCCGTACTTCTCCAATGCCTCGTAAGTAGCTTCGGGATTCTGTGTGGACACGCGCTGATTGCCGCGCACCTCTTGCAGCGCCGCCATCAGACGATTGCGGTCTACGCCGAACTCCTTCAGCAACCGTCCGCTCGCTCCCGTGTCCGCCAGGAGTGCCATCAGCACATGCTCGACGGAGACATAATCGTCCTTGAGCTGCTTGGCCTCGTCCTCGGCTTGCATCAACAAGCGATTCAACCGATTGCTTATCGACTCACCGCTCCCCCCCGTGACGCGCGGCAGTCGTTCCAATTCCTGACTCACCCGTGCTTTCAGTCCGTCGAGATTGACGTTGGCTTTGCGCAAAATCGACGCGGCCAGTCCGGGTTCTTGATCGAGTAACGCGGCGAGCAAATGCTCGACTTCGATGTACTGCTGTCCCCCGCGCGCGGCCAAGCGCTGCCCCGCTTGCAGGGCGTGCTGTGCCTTCTCGGTGAAACGATTGATGTCCATTCCGAGCCTCCCGTTGAAGTCTCGCCGACGTGCCGCTCTCGGTCGAATTCGTGCGGCCAAGAAATCGGCCTAGATGAGAGCAATTACAGCAAGTGGAGTGCCAAATATGCACTCGTTTGCGAGCATATTCCTTAACCGACTGTATTATAAGGAGTTGTCGCGACAACCTCCGCCTCGGAATCTCGGAAATCGAGCGAGGCACTGTGCCTCCCATGCGTAGCTGACAGCCGGATCGTGTGCGGAAAGGCAAAATGGCAGGTAGGTTAGCAAAGATACGAAATCCGATTGCACCGACTCAAACGGTTATATGGATTATACAAACGACAGTAGTAGATCGCCTCAATGTCCGTTGCGCTACCAGAAATGGACGCTAGGCGAAGCGAGTCGAGCAGCTAATTCGAGGAGAAAGGGATGAACAGGATCGCTTGCGTCATCGGTCCAGCGCTGCTTGCACTGCCCGAATGGGTAATGGGGCAGAAATCACCGCTCCCCGTTGGTGTGCCCGACATCGATACCATCGTCACAGACTCGCCTAACTCCGACAACAGCTTACAACCGGCCTCGACAGAGGTTTCTCCGAATGAATTGGCCTTCTCCTACGAGTTATCATTTCTGGGGTGATGCGGAGATGCTGCATTCGTCCTCGTCTTGCAGTTTACTTCCGAGCCATCGTCCTGGTAAAGTCGCATCCCTCGCATAGGGAGGGGGACGCGAATGACCCGCCGCGCTCGAACGATATTTCTGATCCTGGCGGCGCTGGGGCTTATTCTCCGTCTAAGAGAGTACGCCGCCTGTCCTTCCTATTGGTACGACGAAGCCTATCTGCTGCTGAACATTTTCGATAAAACGTATCTCGATTTGCTAGGTCCGCTGCGCGAAGATCAGGCCGCCCCGCCGTTGTTCCTATGGCTCCTGCGCGGGTTATACCTCGTCTTCGGCGGCAGCGAGTGGGCGATGCGTTTACCGGCGTTGACCGCGAGCATCGTCGGCTTCCTCTCGATGGGACCGTTATCGCGTCGCGTCGTGGGGCAGGGCGGTTGGTTGTGGGCGGTCGCCTTTGCTGCCTTGGGGCATCGGGCCATCGCGCACGCCATTGAGGTCAAACCCTATGCGTTCGATTTCTTGATGAGCGCGTCGATTCTCCTGACCGCGATTCATTGTCGCGCGGGCATTCGCGGCCGTTGGCCTTGGATCGTTCTGTGCGTCTTGGCCGCGTTGGCTCCGTGGCTGTCGTATCCGTCCGTATTCGTTGTCGGCGCGGCGATTGGGTCCGTGTTGGTCCGCGCGCTCCGTCGCCGACCCGTCGCCTGGATTGGGACAGAAACCGTTCTCGCATTCTTGGCGGGTGGGATCTTCCTATTCTCCACCGCCGCCCTTTGGCATGGGGTAGTTCGACATCAGGCGACTGCCTCCTTGCAGGTATATTGGTCGTCCTCGTTTCTCGACCTGTCCTCGCCGAGAGCGGCTGCGTCCTGGATAGGGTATCGCCTGTTGGAGATTGGTAATTACAGCACGCGCGAGATGGGATTGCCGTTGGTGATTCTGGCACTCATCGGGGGATGGACCTTGCGGCGACGTTGCGATGTTTTGGTGTTATCGATCGGGCCGTTCTTGCTGGCGCTGGTGGCCTCGGCTTTGCGGCTCTATCCCTTGGGCGGTCGTTTGCTGTTCTTCTTGACGCCATGCCTCTGGCTTCTGGCGGCGCGCGGCCTCGGCGCGCTGGCGCGCCGTCTACCCGCGCGCTGGGTACGGGTGGGATGGATCGTGCCCGTCGTGCTGTTCGTTCCGGCGCTGGGGTGGGCGGGGCGTTTGCTCGTCCAAGTGACGCCACGCTGTCAGTTCCGCGAGGCGTTCGCCTTCGTGGATCAAAACATACAAAAGGGAGAGGCGTTGTGGGTGTCTCATCCCCAGGTGTTTGAAGTCTATCGCGGTGCGGCACCCGATCTCAGCGCGTATTCCCCGCCGGAACTCGTGGAGAGAACGGCGCGGACGCACCGCCTGTGGATGGTGTGCGCCGTGGCCGGATCGAGAGAACGATACACCGCTGCCGAGACGGTAGCACGGGTCAAGGAGGTCGCCGGCCGGCCTTTGATTCGCCGTCGGTTTCGCGGACTGGAGGTGGTCTTGTACGCCCCCACATCGGGGCGCGATGAAGCCGGCAGATAGCAAAACCTTATCGACCGGCGGTCCCGACCGATTCGCCCCCATTTGCGGAATCGCCGTCACGCATGGCGCGAACCCATCGACATGCCAAAGTATGAATGTTCGATGAAAGCACGAGGGCGAGAACGTGGTAAACTGTATAATGCCGGTCGATGAAGATTTCCGAGAAGGGAGTCTTTAAGTTAACCTCTAGGAAACGAGTGACGCAGCATGATGTGGACCTTGCCGATTTCACGCCGCGTTCGTTATAGCCTTATGGCAGCGTTCATGTTCTTGCCGATGGGCTGCAAGGAAGAAGAGAAGCCGTCCGCGGAAGAGGAACATGCCGCCCCAGTAGAGTGGGAGGCTGCCGAAAAAGCCGATCTCGAACAATGGACCGAGTTGCTCGGCATTACACAGCCGCTGCCCAGCCGCGTCGCCCACGTCAGCGCCGCCGTCGGCGGGTTTGTTCTCAGCGTACTTCCCCCAGATAAATCGGGAGCCATCGTCGAAGGTCAGCGAGTTAAAAAGAACCAAGTTCTCGTCCGTCTGGACGACCGCGTGCTGCGCGCTAACCGCGAGAAGCTGTTGGTGAGCGATCCCGAGCTGAAGGAGCAAATACGCCAAGCCGAGAATCTGGTGGAGTTGGCGCGACTTGAGGTTGATCGCCTCGAGCGCCTTCAGAAAAGCAGCGGTGGGTCGGTGCCGTTGGTGACGCAGCTGGAATTGGACAAGGCACGCCTCTCTCTGAAGGACGCCGAATCCAAGCAGAAAGGCGCACAGGCCAAGGAAGCCATCGCGGAAGCCGAGTTAAAGGCGATCGACGAACAATTGGATCAGTACGCACTCCGCGCGCCTATCGACGGGCAACTCGGCATGGTTCACGCCAACCCCGGCCAAACGCTCTCGGTTGGAGCCACCGTGGCCGAGATCATCGACCTCGACGATATCGACGTATTGTGTTTCGTCCCACCCAGCACCGTTGGCCATTTGCGGCTCGATCAAGCCGTTCGCATCGAATCCAACGTCGAAGAACCGCCCACCGACGATGCCAAAAGCGCGGAGGGTCGCATCGTTTTCATCTCCGATCAAGCCCAAGCGGAGACCGGAACCGTCGCCGTCAAGGCCCGTTTCAACAATCAAAAGCGCAGGCTTCGCGCCAACACCTTGCTTCGCGTGCGCGTGTTGACCGAAAAAAAGTCCGATTGCTTCACTCTCCCCGAATCGGCCTTGCTCGAAGATCAAGACGATACGGCAGTCCTCGTCGTCGAGAAAAAAGTGGAGAAGGACGAACGCGGCGAAGAGAAGGAAAAGCACCTCGTTCACAAGCGAGAAGTGAAACTGGGTGTGCGAGACCGAAGCAAACAGCGCGTCGAGATTCTGGAGATGTTCGAGGTGGAGGAGGAGAAGAAGAAGCCCGTGAAGTTGGAAACGGACACCTTGTTTGTCGTAAAAGGGGGACACGGATTGGAAGATGGCGACCTCGTAGAGCTTAAAAAGGAAGAACACCCGGAAGAGAAGAAAGACGAGAAATGAAATGATTTAAGCCCGGAGCGCCAGCGAAGGGTTGACATCAGCCCGTGGCTGGCGCTCCGGGTTTTAGAGGTTAATGAATCGGAGCTGGAGTAACACCGTGCTGAATCTCGCCTCCTACGCTCGCCACTACTTCGGTGCCATTCTGCTCAGCGCGCTGATGCTGACGCTGGGCGGGATTTACAGCGCCATGCGCATGCCTAGCGCCGTCTATCCCGAAGTCACGTTTTCGCGTATCAGCGTCATTGCCCGAAAGCCGGGATTGGACGTGCCCAACATGCAAGCCAAGGTGACGGTGCCGCTCGAAGAAGCGGTCGCCACGGTCATCGGCGTGGCCCAGGTACGCTCCAAGACCATTCGAGGGGCCAGCGAATTGTGGCTCGAGTTCAATCCCGGCGTCAACATGGTGCAGGCCGAGCAGTTCACTTGGAACCGTCTCGGTACCGTGCGCTCCAAGCTGCCGCCGGACGTGGATCTGGCGGTCGAACGCATGACGCCGTCCATCTTCCCCATTCTGTCGTTGGTGTTGACTGGCGGCGACAGTCCGGCTCAACTGCGTGACTTTGCCTTTTTCAACCTGGCTCCGCGCATCAAAAACATTCCCGATGTTCTCTACGCCAATGTGGCCGGCGGCGATCAGCGCGAGATCGAGGTCGAGCCGCGCCCGGAAGCGCTTTTGGCCGCCGGTCTTTCCGCCGCCGATCTCGCCGATCAAATCGCCAAGGTGCATCGCCTCCAGCCGGTCGGACGCATCGAACAGCCGCCTTTCGCCTATCAGGTGATCGTCAATACCCAGAGCGAGACTGCCCGCGACATCGGCAGCCTAGTCGTGACCACCAAGAACAATCAACCGCTGCTCGTCAGTGAATTGGCCGATGTTCGGATCGGCCGACAAGATCGCACTCTGTCCATCGGCTATCAAAAAAAGGACGCCGTTGTCATCACCGTTTTTCGGAGTCCCGGCGGTAACACGATCAACGTCTCCCAAGCCGTTCACGATGCCATCGAAGAGATGGAGCGCGAGCATCACCTGCCGCGCAATATCCATCCGACCATTGTTTACGATCAGGCGACGTTCATCCGAACCGCCGTCGAAAATGTGCGCGACGCCATTTTTATCGGCGGTCTGTTTAGCATCCTCATTCTGCTGGCATTTTTGCGCAGTTGGCGGGCTACGCTTATCTCAGCGTTGGCGATCCCGACGACGTTGGCCATCACGTTTTTGTTTTTGCACTGGGCCGGCGAGTCGCTCAACCTGATGTCGTTGGGAGGTCTGGCCGTGGCCATCGGTCTGATTATCGACGATACCGTGGTCGTCATCGAGAACATCGCGCGGCATTTGGAGAAGAAGCCGAGCGGCCCAGCGGCTTCCTCGGAAGGTCTCGATCCGGTGGGAGCGGCGTCGAGGGAGATCACCGGGGCGGTGGTCGGTTCGACGTTGACGACAGTTCTCGTGTTTCTTCCCTTGGCCTTCATCGTCGGCGTGTATGGGCAGTTCTTCGCCTCGCTGAGTTGGGCGCTGTCGATCGCCGTCCTCGTGTCGATGGTCATTAGTTTGACTCTCATTCCAGTATTCGCGGCCAAATTCCTTGCCGGTCGGCCGATGCCCGCCCCCGGTCCCATCTATCGCTTCTTTGCCTACTTGTACGAAATCGTACTCCGTACATTGCTGCGTTTGGTGGAGATCGGTTTAGTTGGCTCGCTCTGGGTTGCCGACTTGCTTCCGGGCCGGCAGTTGTGGAACGCCGCGGTGCGTTTCTCTGTGCTGATGCTGTTTGCCATACCCCCACTCGCCGCCGGAGTGATCCTGTATACTGGCGTACCAGACAATCGACCTCCCGATGAGGGGAAAAAAGAACGGTCGCCGCTCGTTACCCCACTGAAGACGGGGCTGATGCCGGCGATGGACGAAGGCGCTTTCGTCGTCGATTACAAGGCTCCCTCCGGGACGCCGTTGGCAGAGACGGAAGAAAAAGCCAGGGTCATCGAAGAAATCTTGTCCGAGAATCCGGACGTGGACGCCTTTGTTCGTCGTACCGGGGCCGAGTTGGGGTTGTTTGCCACGGCCACCAATCGCGGCGATATTCAAGTGGTCATGCGCCCCGCCGAAGACGACATCGTCAGCCTCTTACGCAAACCGGTTCGGCCCGCATTTGCCGACATCGAAAAGGAAGTCAAGGATCAGAACTTGGATTTGGCCACTCCGGAAGGGCGCGCGTATGTCCGCCACAAATATCGCCGTCGTTCGATGAATGAGGTGCGGAAGGAGATCGAAGACGAACTCGACGAGAAATTCATCGAGCATCAGTTGAAGAGGGAAACGGTCCCTATCATTACCGACGAGTTGAACGACCTCTCTGGAGCGAATAAACCCGTCGAAGTGAAGATCTTCGGCCCGGACTATCACAAACTCGACGAACTGGCCGAGTCCGTGGGCAAGAAACTCAAGGAGTTGATGAACAAGAACAAGAGCATTAAGGACATCGACGAGGCGGTTTACGCCGGCAATCCCGATCTCGAAGTAAAGATCGACGGCGTGCGTGCCGGGCGTTTCGGCCTGACGCCGGAGGCCATCGAACGCCAATTGAATGCCATGTTCTTCGGCCAGGTGGCGACGCAAGTGCGCGAGTCGGCGTTGCGGGTCACCGACGTGCGGGTTCGCTATCCCGACTCGTACCGTTTCGGCAAAGATCGCTTCGATCCGGAGCGCGTTCTCAATCAATGGTTGTTGATGCCGGAAGGCGCGCTGCCGTTGCCGGGACTCTCGCCGTCGCTGGGCCATACGAGCGGTCTGGGCCGCGCGGTCCCTCTATATGCTTTGGCCAAGATCAAACGCAAACGCACCACCGACGAACAGTGGCGCGAGAATCAGCTCCCGGTGCATTACGTTACGGCAGAAGTGGACGAAGAAGAGGGCGGCGACCTTGGCGCGGTGGTGCGCGACATCCGTGCCGAGATGGCGAAAATCCCTCTGGAGGCGGGCTACACTTGGAAGATGGGCGGCCACTACATCCGACAGAAGGCCGCCTTCAAAAGCTTCGCTGTCGTCATGATCGTCGCCATAATGCTCGTGTACATCATGCTTGTATTCCAATTCCGTTCGGTAATTTTGCCGCTCTTGATTTTTCTGACGCAACCCTTGTCTCTCGTCAGCGGCCTGTTCGCACTGTGGATCACCGGTAAACCGTTGAACGTGTCGAGCTACATGGGCGCGATTTTGCTCATTGGTCTCGACATGAAGAACGGTATCCTGCTCGTCGAATACATTCAACAACTGCGCAAGGAAGGCATGGAGTTGTGGCCGGCGCTCTTGTTGGCGGGCCGGACGCGCTTCCGTCCGATTCTCATGACCAGTCTGGCGGCTATTTTAGGACTCGCACCGTTGGCCTTGGGCATCGGACCGGGGGCGCAGATGCAGCAACCGTTGGCCATCATGGTCATCGGCGGCATCACGGCCAACATGCTCTTCACCCGCATGGTAATCCCGGTGGGCTACCTCGTGCTGGAGCGTCGCCGCAGCTCGGAAAAGCTGTTGGCTGGTTAAGAGAAGCGAAGAGGCGACTTGTTCTCGAAGGGCGAGTGAACGAGGAGGATCGTCCCATGCCGCTGCGCGATCATTTCCGTCCGCCATTGGAGGAACGACGCCATTGGGAGGGACTGCACGCGACCTGGCCAGTGATGATGGTGGCAGGTCTTCGCAGCAAGCTGCCGCGCCGCTACCTTGCCGAGCCGAGCGTTCATTCTGGGGCGCGCGTCGAGATCAATGTGGCCACGTTCGAGGAAGCGGACGAAGGCGAGTCGCGGTTCGGAAACGACAACGGCGAGGGCGGCGGCGTTGCCACGGCGGTTTGGGCACCGGCGCGGCCGACGCTCGCCGTCGCCGCCGACTTGCCGGATCAAGACGTTTACGAGGTACGCGTTTACGACGAAAAACGTGCGTGCCGCCTCGTGGCCGCCGTCGAGATCGTCAGACCGGCCAATAAGGATCGCCCCGAACATCGAGCCGCCCTCGTCGCCAAGTGCGCCGGTTTGCTCCGCGGTTGTGAACAGAGTTGCAGTATCTTGAATATCCCTTAATGGCGAAGGGAGTATCGCGCCGACCGATAAACCCCATTGCGGAGATTTGCGATTCGAGACAACAAGACGGTTGACGCCGACGAATCGAATGCTTACTCTCGGAGCTAGACGCCCTTATACCGTCCGCCCGAGAGGAACCCGCCATGAAGATGCGATTGTGTCTCTGCGTTCTAACCGTGATGGCCCTTGTCGTCCCTGCACGCTCCGGCGAAACCGACAGCCGGTTGGGCAAACTCCGCACCCTCGACAACAAGGACTTCTTCTTTTCCGTCCCGGCCACGAAGAAAGCGTGGGAGAAGCGACGGCAGATTGTCCGCGAGCAAATCCTCGTTGCCGCTGGACTGTGGCCCATGCCCGTGAAGACCCCACTCAAGCCTGTCGTCCACGGCAAAATCGACCGCGACGATTACAGCATCGAGAAAGTGTTTTTCGCCAGTCATTCCGGCCATTACGTCAGCGGCAACCTCTATCGACCGAAAAACAAAACCGGCAAAGTCCCCGGCATCCTCTGTCCGCACGGACACTGGCCCAACGGGCGCTTCTACGAAGCCGACGAGAAAACCGTTGCCGCACAGATCAAGCAAGGCGCGGAGAACACTCCGGAAGGAGCGAAGTATCCCCTCCAAGCCCGCTGTGTCCAACTGGCGCGCATGGGCTGCGTCGTCTTCCACTACGACATGGTGGGCAATGCCGACAGCACCGCAATCGAGCATCGCAAGGGTTTCACGGACGCCGACGCCGAATTGCGGATGCAGAGTTTCCTCGGTTTGCAAACGTGGAACAGCGTCCGCGCCCTCGATTTTCTGCTGAGTTTACCGGAGGTCGATCCGAAACGCATCGGCGTCACGGGTTCGAGCGGCGGTGGGACGCAGACGTTTCTGCTCTGCGCCGTCGACGACCGCCCCGCCGTCGCCTTTCCCGCCGTCATGGTGTCCACGGCCATGCAGGGCGGTTGCGTCTGCGAAAACAGTTCGCATCTGCGCGTGGGCACGGGTAACATCGAAATCGCGGGTCTCTTCGCTCCCAAACCATTGGGCATGACCGGGGCAAACGATTGGACAATCGACATCGAGCGCAAGGGACTGCCGGAGTTGAAGGCGCTGTACAAACTCTACGGCGTCGAGGATCGCGTCCTCGCTCGCTGCTTTCCTCAATTCGGGCACAACTACAACCAAGTCAGTCGGGAAGTCATGTACAACTGGTTTAATAAACATCTGCAATTAGGACAATCCGAGCCGGTCGTCGAGAGACCGTTCAAGCCCGTGCCGCCGAAGGAACTGAGCGTCTTCGACACCGGCCATCCGCGCCCCGCCGACACCGTAAATGCCGAACGCTTGCGGCAGATTATGACGGAGCAATCCAACAAACAGATCGCCGCACTGTTGCCCAACGATGCGAAGAGTTTGGCCGAGTATCGCCGCGTCTTCGGGGGCGCGCTGCGCGCGATGATTCACGACGAACTACCGAAAGGCAACGAAGTCGAAGAGATTCGCCAAGGCGAGATCGAGAAACACGACGGCTACTCGTCTCGTCGATTTTTTTTGTCCCGGATGGGCCAGAACGAACGCATCCCCGCACTAGGACTGCTGCCCGATAAGTTCGATGGAACGGTCGTCGTATGGATCCATCCGCAGGGCAAGACGAGCCTGTTCCAAGACGGCAAACTGATCTCGGCAGCCAAGACGATTATCGACCGCAAGGCCGCGATTCTCGCCGTGGACGTATTCGGAGTCGGGGAACTGTCTCTCGAAAAACCCTACTCCGTAAATCCTCAATACGCCGGATTCACCTTCGGCTACAACCGCTCGCTACTCGCGCAGCGCGTCCACGACATCTTGACGGCCGTTGCCTTCGCCAAAAACCACGACAAAGTCCAGTCGGTCCATCTCGTCGGCTTCGACAAATCCGGCCCGTGGGTATTGCTGGCGCGCGGTCTGTGCGGCGATGCCGTGGCGCGGACGGCGGCGGACTTCAACGGTTTTCGCTTCGACCAAGTGCGGACGACGAACGACGAAATGATGCTCCCCGGCGCGCTCAAGTACGGCGGCCTGCCGGCTCTGGCCGCCCTGGCCGCTCCCGGCGAGTTGTTCGTCCACAACTACCGCAACACCGGCTCCGGCCAATGGCTAAAACCCGTCTACGAAGCAGCGGGAGCGAAGAATAAACACCAAAGAGTATCCGCCAAAGAGACGGACGACAAAGTGGTGGAATGGCTGCTGCATTCGTGAGCCTGCTGGATGCTGCATTCAACTTGTCAGTGGAGGAGCGACGTCAGGATTTCTCCCGGCTCCATTTTGCGTTTGGCTTCACCCCGGCCGCGTTCTGCGGCGCTGTGGATCTCTTCGGCGAGGGCGAGCGAGAAAGCCCTCGACGCATCGCTTCGGGGCCATCCTTCGGAGAGTCGCGCGGACGGCGGATGAGATGCCGGCCGCGCGACGAGGTCGGTACGGCTTGCCACCCGGCCTGGTTTGCTCGAAGGCAACACGTCTTGGCAGGCAAAATCGGCATTCTAACGAAAAGTTAACGAGTATCGAGATTGACCTTGCGATCCGTTGCTACTTGTTCTATAGCTTTCGTCCTTGTTTGTGGACGGAGGAGGGTCGTCTATGTCTGACTCAACTGGTTCGCTGCCGCTGTATATTTTTGCCGCCGAGGTGTGCGTGGTGACGCTCTCAACAATGCGCACCATTTTCGTCGCTCGGGGGATGAAGTTTTGGGCACCGCTGCTGGGTGTGTTCGAGGTCAGCATTTGGCTTTTTGCCATCGGCGAAGTCATGAAAAACTTGAGCGATTGGCGTTGCTCGGCGGCGTTCGCCGGTGGATTCACGTTGGGCAATTTTCTGGGCATTCTGTTGGAAGAAAAGCTGGCAATGGGCAGCGTCGGCGTACACATGATTACGCATCGGGACGCCACCGGCTTGATCGACGCCTTGCGCGCGGCGGAATATGGAGTTACAGCCATTGAGGCCCACGGGGCGACCGGGCGAGTCCACGTCGTCTACACGGTCATCAAGCGCCGCAATCTCGAGCGCGTGTTGACGATTGCCCGGCACCATCATCCCCATGTGTTCTATTCGGTGGACGAACTGCATTCGGCGGCTCTGGGCGCGACGCCCTTCCCGCGCCGACAATGGTCCGGATTGGTTCCCAGTCAATTCAAGTTGACTCGCGCAGCCTGAAGATTCGTCAAACGCTCAGACGATGAGCGGCACGATTTGCTCGTGTTTCAACGACTGTGAGAACGAGCCGGCGATCAGATAGAGTTGGTTGCCCTCGCGTTTCGAACGTGCTACCTCGATCTTGGTCGCTAACGAGAAGGTGTGCGAGGCGTTGATGAATAAGACATGGACGACTGCTCCTAAGGGATAATTGCGTTGGGCGAGGACGGCCACACCCTTGGCGGAAAGATTGCGAACGAGCGCCGTCGAGATTTCCTGGTTGTCCTCGGTTTGTAGGAGAGCCAAGGTTTGTTCGTTGGGAGTAATGCGCCTTCCGCCTCGGCGCTCGGCTTTTCTGTGCGGCTGCGCGAGGGCGAACAACTGGTTTTGTAGGGACGATTTCATGGGTCGACGCACTCTCTAGCTGCGATTTACGCAACCCTAGGCCGCGAATCGTCGCCGGTCAAATGTCCGCCTCTTGTCGACTCGGCGAATTCCTCCTTAATCGACACGCCGCTCGTTTGGGAATGCCTCATGCGTTCTGCCAAGGCGAGAATCCGTCGTGCCGCTTCCTCTAGCCCGACGCCGCGCGCGTGAATGTTCGAGATGAGGTTGCGTTGCGCGTCGGTGTGACCGGGCCGCGGCCGATAGGCCATGTAGGCCGACAAACTTTTCGCCGTCGCCAAGCCGGGACGCTCGCCGATCAGCAAGACTACCACTTCCGGATTCAGAATCTCACCGATATCGTTGAGAACGCCGACGCGACAATGGCGGACAAAGAAAGGCCGACCTTTGCTCCACTCGCGCCGACGGGCTTCGTCGTCGAGCAGAGGCAGCAACCCAGGAACCTGAGCCGCCACGGCAGCTGCCGACAATCCATCGCCAATGACGATTTGCAATGCGTAAGCCGAGGGACATTCGTTGCGGATCCTCGCGCGAGCGTCGTCGTCGAGCCTTCGGCCGAGATCGGGGCGCAAGAGATACTCGGCCTTGGTTCGGGCGCGCGTGGACACTTCAAAGATGCGGAATCGCTGGACGAGATCGACGCCGAGATCGCGGTCGAGGTCGTTCTCCGCGCGAACGGCGTCGAGAGCGGCGGCACGGTCGGAACGCAGCTCCATCTGCGTAGCCGTCCGATACGAGGAACCGACCCGGCCCGCAAAGAGCCGCGCCGGTGTCCGCGCCCGAACGGCGGCGATCGGGTCCGAACGCTTAGAAAGAGACTCCATCGAATCGCTCATACAAGGCTCCGGGGTTAGCCGCGACCCGAAGGGGAGCGCGAAGCCTGAGCGCTCCCCTTCGGGTCGCGGCTAACCTATTTTCTTTCCGCCTCGTCCTTGACGAACCAATAGATGCCCTGTCCGGTGTTCGTGTACGTCAAGAAATACAGTTCGCCCTTTTCATCTTCGCCGAACGACATGACAGGCACATTGGGATCGCGGATGGATCGGTTGGCGACGACGCGCCGCTGCTTCGCATCGTAGCGCAGCGCCCAAATTTTGGTGGAGACGTAATCGGCGTACAAAAACGAGCCGTTCAGCTCCGGCAATCGCGATCCTCGATACACGCCTCCGCCGGTGATCGACTTGCCGATATCGTGATGATACTCCCATATCGGATCGATCGTGTCCTTATTGACATCGACGCCGCGCGGGCCGAAAGGATGCAGCGCTTCACGGCGATTCCAACCGTAGTTGCCGCCGCGCTCAATCAGGTTGATCTCCTCGTACAGGTTCTGCCCCACGTCGGCGGCCCACAGCTTGCCGGTCTTGCGATCGAATGCCATACGCCAGACGTTGCGCAGTCCGTAGGCCCAGATCTCCGGCCGAGCGTCTTTCGTCTCGACGAACGGATTGTCCTTGGGAACGGAATAGGCCAGTTTGTCGCTCTTTTTGTCGACATCGATGCGGAGGATTTTGCCGAGCAGGGTCTTGAGGTTCTGGGCGTTGTCGAACGGATCGTTCATAAAGCCGCCGTCGCCCAGCGCGACGTAGAGATAGTGGTCCGGCCCGAAACAGAGCGTGCCGCCGTCGTGATTCCAGAACGGACGGCGAATGCGCAGCAGTTCTTCTTCGGAGTCGGGATCGACGCGGTTGGCATCCTCGCGGCGAACGCGGAAGCGCGAGAGTACGTTCTCCGTCTTGGATTTCTTGGGCGTGTAGAAGACGAACAGTTCGCCGTTGGTCTTGAATTTGGGGTGGAAGGCAAGGCCGAGGAGTCCTTGCTCGTTCTGGTCGTCGCTGTAGTAGACGCGCGCTTGCAGGTCGAGAAAGATGCTCGTTTTGGTTGCTTTTTGATCGTTGTCGAAGACGTGGACAACGCCGTGTTGGGTGGCCACGAACACGCGATTGCTGCCGTCGCCAGCGTGCGTCAAGACGATGGGGCGCAACGCCGTCATCTTGCCCGATTCCGAGACGGGTTGCCATCCCGTCCATTTCAGATCGGGAAAGGCGACGGATGCTTTAATCGGCAGAGGGCGATGGTCCACGACCTGACCCGGCACCTGGGCGGGCAGTGCGGAGACGGTTCCTGCTTTGGTATCGGCGACCAAGATCGATTTACCATCGGCGGAGAGAGCGAGACCGGCGGCGGACTGAAAGCTCGAAGCCAGAACCGAGGGCTTCTCGCCCGGTCGCGGAATCACGAACGCGCCCCCCGCGCCGTCGCTGCCGTATAGTCTCCCGAGCTTGTCCCATGCCAGGCTGCCTTTGCCGCACTTCTCGGCCAAGCGCTGCACACTGCCATCGACGAGACGCAAGCGCACCAAATGTCCCGACGCCGCGTCGAGAACGAGCAAATGCGACAGGCCGTCCATCGCGAGGCCCGTCGGCGAATGGATGGCGTCCGTAACGCGGGAAACTTTTCCTCGTTGATCGATGCGATAGATCATTCCGTCCTTGCCATCCTTGCCGGAGTCGGCGACATACAGCGTCCCTAATTCGTCGATGTCGATAGCACACAGCGAATGCGCCTTTGGCTCGAACGCCTCGGCGGCGGCGAGGACGTGGGCTTTGCCGCCCCGGTCGATGCGCCAGACGCGCGTCCGGTCGGTCGCATACAGCCATTCGGCACGAGAGGCCAAGCCGCGCGGATCGTCGAACCCCTTGGCGAATGGCTTGGCTTGCCCTTTGTCCAGCACGAGAATCGCGCCGCCGCCGTCTTCACCCGCATCGCCGAGGGTGCTTACATAAACCCGGCCATCGCCTCCGATGACGACCGCTGCGGGATTTTTCAACCCGCGCACCAACGGTGCGGGCGATGGTTCCGCAGCCGTAAGGGAGCCGAGGAACAACGCGAACACGGCAAGAGAGAAAAATCGAGTCAAGGTACCTGCTCCTGTGAAAGCCATGAAGACGGAGAACTCCCGATCCTGTGAGGGGATGGGAGAAGCATAAAGGAGCCGGACGATTGCGTCAACGGTTCGTCCAGGCGAGCGCAATCCCGACTTCTCCTACCCCGCGCCGATTTCCAAGCGGGCTTGCCGGGCGGAGCCGGCGCGATAGAATTGACTTGGCTGACGTACCGATAGCTCGAACGCTCTTGAAATGGTGGGACAGAATATATCTCACCGCGAAGGTCCATGAAGGCAAGGGAGAAGTCCTAGCGCGCAGAGCATGTTTTTGCCCCTTTAGCTCAATTGGCAGAGCAACTGACTCTTAATCAGTAGGTTGTCGGTTCGACTCCGACAGGGGGCA
>JAKBCS010000121.1 GCA_021807595.1 Planctomycetota bacterium
AGCCCCTCTCCCCCCTGAGTACAGGGGAGAGGGGAGCTTTCGGAACAGACTCTAAGACGATCGGCTCACCGCGACTATAATTCCCTTCGCTCCCTCATCGGCGAGCGGGGGGTTTCAACCCCCTGATTTCCACAGCCTTCAGGGGGCTGACACCGCCTCGGCTCGCCCTTGCTTTTTTCAGAAGGATGAAGTCGCATGAATGCCGCCGTTCTTTGGCAACGCTATCAACGCTATCTCTGTAGCGCCCCATCGCTCGATTTGACGCTCGACATCAGTCGCATGTCGTTCGACGAAGCGTTTCTCGAACGCATGGAACCGGCCATGCAGCGCGCCTATCGGGCGATGGATGATCTCGAAAAAGGAGCCATCGCTAACCCGGACGAACAGCGCATGGTCGGTCACTATTGGCTGCGCGCTCCCGAACGCGCTCCCAAGCCAGAGATTGCCAAAGAGATCCGCGACAGCGTGGCCAACATCAAATCGTTCGCAGCAGACGTTCACGCCGGCAAGATCAAACCGCCGCAAGCGGCCAAGTTCACGCAATTTCTGTCCATCGGCATCGGCGGCTCGGCCCTCGGCCCAGAGTTCGTCGCCGACGCTCTGCATCAGCCGGGACACGATCGCATGACGCCGCACTTTATCGACAATACCGATCCCGATGGTATAGCTCGAACCCTGGCCGCGCTGGACGGCAAGCTCAACGAGACGTTGGTTTTGGTCATGTCCAAGAGCGGCGGCACACCGGAGCCTCACAACGGCATGACCGTCGTCGCTGCCGCCTTCAAGGCCGCCGGCTTGGCCTTCACCCCTCAAGCCGTCGCCGTCACCATGGCCGGTTCGCATCTCGACAAGCAGGCCATCGCAGACAAATGGCTGGCACGTTTCCCGATGTTCGACTGGGTGGGCGGACGCACCAGCGAACTATCCGCTGTCGGACTCGTCCCCGGCGCGCTGCAAGGCATCGACGTAAACGCCATGCTCGCCGGCGCGGCGGCCTGCGACGAGGTGACCCGCGTTCCCGACACGCGCCGCAACCCCGCCGCGCTGTTGGCCCTCATGTGGTATCACGCCACCGGCGGCAAGGGGCAGAAGGACATGGTCGTTCTGCCCTATAAAGATCGTCTATTGTTGTTTAGCCGTTATCTGCAACAACTCGTCATGGAATCGCTGGGCAAACGGCTCGATCTCGACGGCAAGCGCGTCGATCAGGGCATCAGCGTCTACGGCAATAAGGGATCGACGGATCAACATGCGTATGTGCAACAGCTGCGCGACGGCGTTAACAATTTCTTCATCGCCTTCATTCGCGTCTTGGAATCGGGCGGTGCCCCGGTCGAAGTGCAACCCGGCGTCGGGGCGGGCGATTATCTACACGGCTTTCTCCTCGGCACGCGCGCGGCCCTGTTCGACAACGACCGCCAATCGCTGACGATCACCGTGCGCCGCGTCGAAGCCCGCACCATCGGCATCCTCATCGCCCTGTTCGAGCGCGCCGTTGGGTTCTACGGTACCCTCGTTAACGTCAACGCCTACCATCAACCCGGAGTCGAGGCGGGCAAGAAAGCCGCCGCCGCCGTGTTGGATCTGCAAGCGAACGTCGTCAAAGCACTGTCCTCGACGCCGCACACCGCCGCACAGATCGCCGAGTCCATCGGGGCGACGGACGCAACCGAGACGGTGTATCTGCTCCTCGAACACCTCGCCGCGAATGGACGCGCCAAACTCGCACACGCCGCCGATCCCGGTGGAAGCACGTTCGCTGCGCGGTGAGCGCGGTGGTGGAATCAATTCGTTAGCAGTGCAGCGCTACTCCCCTCTCCCCTGTAGTCAGGGGAGAGGGGTGAAAGTGATTCTGGGCCGCAGGATCGACGTGTACCGCCGAAACGGCGTCTCGGTGCGAGTTCGCAGCTTCGATCTGGATTCTAAGGGACAGGGAAAGCCGCAACGGCATCAAAGTGTTTGGAGGTTCCGCGCTTCCACGAACGGAGTTTTAAGGCAGATTGGGCAACGTCGTTTTGTTTGACTTCCTATTCCTTCACTGTCCTCCTCCGTTATGGCCAGGCGGAAGGAGTTCCTGCCAGAGGGAAAAACTTGCCGCATACCCTACCCCGGACAATTGGCAAGGGGAGTCTGATGCGGATTTGTAACTTGTGATTCGGACATAGGTTGCGCTCAGCGAGTAACATTGCCACGGGGATAAATCGCGGCAATGCTACTATTTGGCAGTGAAGAATGCTGCATGTCGATTCGCCAGCAATAACGAGGAAAACCTTTCTCGCTTCGTCCGCAAAAGCCCTCTCCCCAACACATGGATTGAGGGCACTCGGTTGCAACCCAAATGCCAGTCGGATCGGAGAATTGACGACGCTGCGTTCTGAAATAACCTCCCGATCGAACCGCGTCAACGGACAAGCAACGAGCCATCGACTGGCAACTCACCATCGACAAAGCTACACCTAAATGGAAGCGACACTCCCGAATGTTTGGTCTGGACCAGGCGCTAGTCGTTGGCGTCTGGAGAACCGGGCGGCTCCTTGGCGATTTCGACGCGCGTTCGTTGTCGTCGTTGCGATTCCATGACCTTCAACTGCTGCTCCATGCGATTGAGCTTCAACATCATCCGCTCCAATTCTCTTTCAACCTTGGGAGCCGAGGCGGCTTGCGTTTGTTGTCGTCGAGCCAATTTTAAAGCTACGACAATCTGAGGATCGTCGGGCGCTAGTTCGGTTGCCAACTCGGCATACTGTTCGGCTTGCTTGTACTTGCCCTCGTCGAACGCGGTTCGATACCACCTCATCAAAACGGCTACTTGTTCTTCGCTACTCGCCCTCGCTGCGGCACGAACGGCCGGCGTTAAGGTCGAAACGACCAGTAAAACCAGAGCGAACACTCCAAGTTTAATTGGACTTCGCATAGCGAATAGCTCCTTTGCAATTGGGCAGGCATCCGATGAACCTTACTCAGACACGATAGCCGACACTTTGCCCAGGGTCAATCGAGAGCGGGCTACCTAACGAAGGTTTAATGCAAAGGAGATGCCAAGGTTTTGACGGGATCTTCTCACAGGCGACGACATACCCAAATTTGGCCATAAAACCGGGGAAATCAAGCGATAATTCTGTCTCTGAATCGTCGAAATCGTCGTCCGCTATCGCATAAGCTTTGTGCAGAGGGATTGTCGATCTGCTCGCATTTCAAGCAGGTCGGTCGCCGAGCGATCAGCGGTGAAATGGAAGGGGAGATTCGATAATGCGGCGTTTTCTTTTCGCGATAGGCAGAATAACGAAGCTGAGAAGAGCAGGCGATTCTCGGAGCGAGCGGTTGGAAGGAAGGGTTCGGGATCATCGCGCACTTTGCAAGCAGCTTCGCGCATCTCGCACGATGTTTCCAGCAAACAATCCCGCCGGGTTCTCAGATGCCGCTGTATGAAATTGAGACAGCTTCAGCTGATTCTCGAACTGATCCTCACCGCCTATCCGCGAAGCCCCTCTCGCGCCCGCACTCAAGGGGAAGAGGGGCTTCTCACAGAGGCTCTCACAAGATAAAGCGCGTCAAATCTTCCTTCTGGAGTATATCCCGCAATCGCTCTTGAACGTAGGAACTGTCAATTCGAACGTGTTTCTGTTTGCGATCCGGCCCCTCGAAGCTGATCTCCTCGACGACGCGCTCAAGGATGGTATGCAGGCGACGGGCACCGATGTTTTGAGTTGAGCTGTTGACTTCACAGGCGATGTCGGCCAAGGCTTCGATCCCATCCTTGACGAACTCGAGCGTCACCCCCTCGGTGGCCAACAGCCCGGCGTACTGCTTGGTCAACGAATGCTTCGGCTCGGTCAGGATTCGTAGGAAATCATCGCGCGAAAGGTCCGTCAACTCGACGCGGATGGGAAATCGACCTTGCAGCTCCGGCATCAAATCCGACGGCTTGGACAGATGGAACGCGCCGGCGGCGATGAACAGGATGTGATCGGTGCGAACGGCTCCGTAGCGCGTATTGACGGTCGTGCCCTCGACGACCGGCAAGAGATCGCGCTGCACCCCCTGGCGCGACACGTCCGGCCCGTGCCCCGATTGCGGCCCGCAAATCTTATCCAATTCGTCGAGGAAGACCATACCTTGGTTTTCGACCAACTCGACGGCCTTTTCGGTAACAATCTGCCGGTCGATGAGGGCCTCGGTCTCTTGTTCGAGCAAGATGCGCCGCGCCTCGCGCAAGGGGATCTGCCGCTGTTGTTGCTGTCGCGGCACGATGCGCTCGAACATATTTTGAAAGTCGAGATCCATCTGTTCCATGCCGAGATTGGAAAAGATCTGCACCGGTACCAGTTTCTGCTCGACGTTCAATTCGACGGGTCGTTCCTCCAGTTCGCCGGCTTCGAGACGCGTCTTCAACTTGTCTCGGCTGCGTTGAAAGCGCTCGTTTTCCTCGGTGTTTTCCGGATCCCAATTGCCCGAACGCGGCAGGAGCAAATCGAGCAAGCGTTCGGTAACGCGTTCCTGCGCCTTGATCTCGACGGTCTGGCGCTGCTCTTGACGGACCATACCGATGGCGATTTCGGTGAGGTCGCGGATCATGCTCTCGACATCGCGGCCGTGATACCCGACTTCGGTGTACTTGGTGGCCTCGACCTTAAGGAACGGCGCACCCACCAGTTGAGCCAGTCGTCGGGCGATCTCCGTCTTGCCCACGCCCGTAGGCCCAATCATGATGATGTTTTTGGGCGTGACATCTTTGCGGAGATCCTCCGGCAGCTGCTGGCGACGCCAACGATTGCGGATGGCGATGGCCACCGCGCGTTTGGCGGCGTCTTGACCGACGATATATCGATCCAATTCTAGTACGATCTGCCGAGGTGTTAAATCTGCCACGTTGTCCCTCCAAAGCTATCGCCTATCGGCTGTCGGCTGTAACCGAGAACTTTTTCGTCGTTCGGGGGAAGCCTCTACCCAGGAATTCAATCGACGAGAGGCTTTCGGATCAAACCATAAGTCTACGGTTTTCGCTCCCCGATGTATTAGCCGAATGCCGAATGCCGATGGCCGTTACAGTTCTTCCACGTCGATGTTGCGATTCGTGTAGATGCACAAGTCGGCAGCGATTTCCAAAGCCGAGCGCACCAGCTGAGCGGCGCTGAGATCGGCATGCTTGAGGAGAGCGCGGGCGGCGGCGAGCGCGTACGGGCTGCCTGAACCGACCCCGGCCACGCCGTCCGTCGGTTGGATAACGTCTCCCGTGCCACCGACCATGAGGAGATGCTCGCGATCCGCCGCGATCAACATGGCCTCCAAGCGGCGCAGACTCCGATCCATGCGCCAATCCTTTGCCAGTTCCGTCGCCGCGCGCGGGACATTGCCTTGAAAGTCTTTCAGCTTGGCCTCGAAGCGTTCGAGCAGTGCGAAGGCGTCCGCCGAGGCTCCAGCGAACCCCGTTAAGACCCGCCCACCGTACAGACGTCGGATCTTGTGCGCGTCACTCTTGACGACATACTGTCCGAGCGTCACCTGTCCATCGCCGCCGATGGCCACGCCGTCTCGATGGCGAACGGCTAAAATCGTCGTGGAGTGCATTCGAGGCACCGTAAACTCTCCTTCGTCGACCGGCTCGTGACGTTGGCCGGAGAACGGGTAATCTGAGGCGAGGCCGCCCGCCCACGCCGAGGGGACTGTTCCACCGGCCACTTCTCCCCGATAATATAAGAGAAGAGTCGCTCGATGTTCATGGCCAATGTCCGAACCTACTCTGAGAGGATCGTGCCTTATGGATTCGCTCTATCGCTGGACACTGATACCGGCCCTGCTTTGCGCTTGGATCGGATTCGCCGGGTGGGCAGGTGCCGCCGTCGCTCCGGTCATCAAGGACGACGGAAAGTTCTTCTCCGCCGATGCTCTCAACAAAGCGAACGAGAGAATCAAAAAAATTGCTCAGGACTTCGACAAGGATCTGTTGGTGGAGACCTTTCCTGAGATTCCCGAAGCGTTGAAAAAGGACTATTCTCCGGAAAGAAAGAAAGAGTTCTTCGAGAAGTGGGCGCGGGACCGAGCACACGAGAATGCGGTCAACGGCGTCTACATCCTCGTTTGCAAGACACCATCCCACTTGCAAGTCGAGGTCGGCAACGAAACGACGAAGAAGGCGTTTACCCTGCGGAATCGAAGCGAGTTGGTCAAGATCGTGATCGACAAGTTCAAAGAGAAGAAATACGACGACGGATTGCAAGAAGCCATCGATTTCTATGCCAAAACGCTGCGACAGAACCTCGGTCGAACGGGCGGGGCACGGCTTCCGCCCAACGAGGAGTGGCCCGGACACGGCAAGAGAGCGGCGATCGCCCCGGCTTCGGTCGGCACGGGTGGAGGGAGAAGTTCAATCGTGGGATACATCTGTGTGGGCTTTGTGGCTTTGCTGGCCCTGTGGGTCGTCTTTGGGTTGATCCGGGCCTTCACGGGCGGCGGACGTGGTGGAGACGGTGGCAGAGGAGGCTACGGTGGCGGAGGCGGAGGGGGAGGAGGAGGCTTTCTAAGCTCGATGCTGGGAGGTATGTTTGGAGCAGCTGCGGGCATGTGGCTCTATGATTCGTTCTTGCACGGCAGCGGCTCGTCCGGTTGGGGTAATTCGGCTCAAGCCGGAATGCCTCCGTCGGATATCAAGAGCGGGACTGCCGACGATACGGATTACTCCGGTAGTGGGGGCGACTTCGGCGACGACGACCGCTCTGGAGGAGGAGACTTCGGAGGCGGAGACGATGGTGGAGGCGACTTCGGAGGGGGTGGAGGCGACTTCGGAGGGGGTGGAGACTTTGGCGGAGGCGGCGACTTCGGAGGCGGCGGCGATTTCTAACCGAGGTGCCCTTTCATAAGCCACATTTGAAGGATGACTGTCATGCGTTCGCCCTGCTTGTTCGGGATCGCTGTTCTGTGGATGATGGGCACGGCGAAGCCCGCGCGCTGTGAAACGATGTCAGCGCCGATTCGCGATGACGCGCGACTCTATACCGCCGAGACGCTTTCGCGCGCCGCGAAAGAGATCGACTCGATTCGTCGCGACTTCGACCGCGATGTGTTCGTGCAAACCCTGGCGTCACCTTCTCTAGGGTCGCGGCCTTGGTATAACATCTTGAAGACGCCGAAGGTTTATCGCTCGTTGGAGGAACGGGCTCAACGACTCGCCGACGAGACGGGGCTGCCTGGCATCTATGTCGTCGTCTGCCGTCGGCCACAGGCCGTGCAGATCGTGGTTCGCCCCGACGACGAAGCGTTGCGGCGGGCGTTGCTGCGGCGAATCCGCGAAGGCGGAAACCAAGGCGACTTGCTCGCGCTGGTCCATCGCATCCGCGATGTGTTGCAAGGGCGCGCGACGCGGGGTTCCTCGCTGGGAGACAACGATAGCTTTCTTTTCGTTTGCCTCGGCGGTGGGATTGCCGCCTGGCTTTTGCTTGTACTCCTCCGATGGCGGATGCGCGTCGGTAGAGCAGCGTCGCCAGGGGACGAAACCGCGATGACTCCCGCGCTTCTCGGCACGATGTTCGGCTGTCCGGCGGGGGCATGGATACACGACAAAAGCCATCCATTATCTGCTCCGCCAGGCTCCGCGCCTGCCTCGTCCAGAAGTAGTTTCAGTTAGCACAAAACGAAACGCCCAAATAGGGAGTAGCCCTTGAACGAACCGGATTGCCCCTGGTGTTGGAAGATGGAGACAATCGACGAGTTCGGTGCCTCCGATGTTATCTGGCGTTTTCCCCACAGCGTCGCCCTCCTGGGGATGTGGCAGTTCTATCAGGGCTACTGCGTGCTGGTTTCGCGCAGCCATGCAACCGAGTTGAACGATCTACCGACGGACGAGCGCCGCGCCTATCTCGACGAAATGTGTTTGCTGGCACAGGCGATCCAGAACGGCTACCGCCCGCATAAACTCAACTACGAGTTATTGGGCAATCAAGTGCCGCACTTGCACTGGCACCTGTTTCCGCGCTATCTCGACGATTCAGAGCGGATGTCCGCCGTGTGGCTGGGCATCGACAAAGCCGAGCGCGAGGGCGGAGCGTGGCGTCGCCGCATGGAGACCGGCCGCGAAGAGCGGGCGACGACGGCGGCAACGATCCGACAGGCACTGCAACATTTGGGCGCGCCTCAAGCATGAATCCACTCCGAATCGGCACGCGCGGCAGCCCCCTGGCATTGTGGCAGGCACGCCATGTTGCCGAGCTTCTGCGCCCCTTGGCCGCGCCGCGTCCCGTGGAATTCGTCGAGATCGAGACCTCCGGCGACCGCATCCGCGACCTGGCGCTGTCGCAAATCGGCGGCGACGGCCTGTTTACCAAAGAGATACAACGCGCTTTGCTATCCAATACCGTGGACATCGCCGTCCACAGCCTGAAGGATCTTCCGACTACCCATGTCGCCGGGTTGTCTCTCGCCGCCGTACCCGAACGAGGTCCGGCGGGGGATGCGTTTGTCTCAAAAATGTACGCGCGCTTCGACCAACTGCCACAAGGAGCGACTGTCGGTACCAGCAGTCTGCGCCGCCGATCGCAAGCGCTGCACCGCCGCCCCGATCTACACCTCGTCGATCTACGCGGCAACGTCGATACCCGGCTCCGCAAACTGGAGGAGCAACGACTGGACGCCATCGTACTCGCCGAGGCCGGCTTGCTGCGCCTTGGTTTGCATTCGGTCGTAACGGAATTGCTCGATCCTCAATGGATGCTTCCTGCCATCGGTCAGGGAGCGTTGGGTTTGGAGTGCCGTTCGCAGGATGTGCCCGTTCTCGATTTGCTCGATCGCCTCAATCACCGGGCGACGCGGCAGGCCGTGTTGGCCGAACGTGCCCTCTTGCGAGGCTTGGGAGGCGGTTGCTTAGTGCCCATCGGTGCCTCGACGCGAATCGTAGGGGAGCGATTGCACCTGCGCGGCGCGGTACTATCGACGAACGGAGATCGACGTATTATGGCCGAACACGAGGGGGACGCAAGCGACGCCGAGGCAATCGGTCGACGACTCGCCGAGATACTTCTGACTTCGGGAGCGGCGGAGCTTTTGAGACCGTCCGCCCCGCCCGGCGGCGGCGAGAAAGTTTAACGCTGCAGCGTTTCTCCCTTTTCCCTAACCGGCGGCACGCCATTTCTACGACGGCTTCTTCGCCTTCTCGAGCGCGGTAAGCTGTTCGACCATCTCGCTGTCCTGGGGCTTTAGTAACACCGCAGCGCGCTGCGCGGTCAACGCTTGATCGAGGCGGCCGGCGCGAAACAGGGCATCGGCCAGGGCGTGTAAAATGTCGGCGTCTTTACGGTCGCTCAGCTGAGCGGCCTTCGTCAAATCGGCAAGAGCTTGCTCGTGGCCACGTTCCATGCGCACCCTACCGCGCACATACCAGCCTTGAGCGTCGAGGGGACTGCGGGTGATGGCTTGATCCGCGTTCGCGAGCGCCTTGGCGAGTTTGCCCTCGTTCAAAGCGAGTCGTCCCCGCAGAGCGAGAACGGGGCCAGGCTCTACGTCGAGGGTTATTACAGATTTGAAGAGCGACTCAATCTGTTTATTTGTCTTTTTTCCTTCCGTCCGCGCCCATTCGGCGCAGATGAGGGCATCCAGAGCGGCGCTCCACTCCTTCGCTTTGCCCTTTGGAGTCGGAGCCAACGTATCCAGAGCCTTCCTCCTCGCTTCCAATTGGTGCATTCGCTCGACGAGAGATCGAAGGGCCAAACTCGGCTTAACCGTCTTCTCGGCGTGGGGAAGCCGCCGATTCGCCGCGTCCCATTGAGCGAGCATCAGATACGAGGTAAGCAATCCCAACTCCGTATCGCTACCCCCTTCGGCAAGGATGAGATGTTCCACCGCTTCCTTATATTCACCGCGTTGAAAGTGAACGAGGCCGACGATGCGATGCACTTTATTCGCATACTTATCCTCGCCGGCGCGGCCGGCCAACTCCAACGCCTCGTCGTATAATTCCAGACGCAGATAATACCCGGCCGCCAACAACAACCCGATAGGCTCGTCGCCGACGGCCACCGCATAGCGCCGTAGATATTCGAGACCCCGCAAATGCCGGCCTCGCTTGAATTGCAATTGAATGAGAGAATCCAAGGCCAATTCGGAATCTTTCGATACCGTCAGTGCCATCTCATAGGCTTCTTCGGCCTTGTCCAGCCGATCCATCTCTTCATAAATCCGTCCCTTCAAATGATAGCACCGGACGGTATGAACGGAGTCCGCGTCGAGTGTTGCCGCCGCTTCCCAATGTTGTAATGCTTGCGACAATTCGTCTCGACGATAATGGCTGCGCGCCAGTTGAAAATGGGTTCGCGCGCGGATCGAGGCGGAACCTTTCTCGGTCAGTGGTTCGAGGATGGCGCGCGCTTCTTCTTGCCGCCCGACGCCTACGAGAATCGAGGCAAGCTCGAGCGCGTGACGGGGTTCTCGTGGAAATCGACGCGCCAACTCGCGTTGCAACGCTTCCTTCTCTTTCGAGCTGTCGGCGGCGACAACGCTCAACTCCCATAGTTCGGCGACATCGGGACGATAATAGCGCCCCCGCGTGAGAACGCGCCGCGCTTCCGACAATCGTTGATTTTTAATATAAAGGCGAGCGAGAATGGTGGTATTGTACGATTCCTGAGGCGCGAAAAAGAGCAGGGACTCGAGCGCCCGCGCATCCGATGCGTCCTCGGTCTGTTTCAGCGTCAACCAGGCGCGATAGGCACCGTTTACCTGTTCGTGGAGCTTGCGGTACGAGGCAAAATCGGACGGTTCAATCGTGCTTTTGTCCAGCCGCATTGAGTAGTTAATCTCCAGATCGCGGATCTTATCGCCTTCAGATAAAGATTTGACCTTGCGCTCGAACGTCGCCCAAGGCGTGCGAAAAAGAAGATCGCGCGGCATCGAATCGAGATAATAGGCATAAGGTAAATGAATGATATAGCGATGGCGCGTCTCAAAAGGCTGTTGGAGATTTAAGGCCACGGAGCGATCGTAATCGAGAGGATAGGCGAGAAATTTGTTCCAGATCTTACTGTCGGCAATTCCGCCCTCGCGCTCGGATTCGCCGGCGAACTGATTGGCAATCTCGAAAACGGTGCGAAGGGTGACGGGCTTATCGTAATCGCGCAACTCGCCCTCATCGACCTGAAAATGAATCAAGCGCGTCCGGCTATTGGCGTCTTGCAACGCGGAGGCGAGTTGACGCCGCCGTTCGCCGACGGGAACTTCGAGCAAATTATCGCGCTGCCCCAGTGCCGCGCTGCCGTGGAACACGGCTACGCGCTCGCAGCGCGACGAGCCATCGGCTCCAATCCACACCTCGGTGGTTTGCTCCGTGCGGTTGCCGCTCGCCTTCAAGGTCGGCGTTCGGACGCGGCGGATCGCCCCCTTGGAATCGACGACATAACACAGTCGATCGCGGTCTTCGCGCGGAAGAAAATCCCAGCCCGCGAGGCTGGAGGTCGTATCGACCCAATGGGAGTTGCCGTCGATGGTGACGAGCAAGATGGCGTGTGAGCCCCACGGAGAAGGGACCGATTCTATCACTTGCCCGTCGTCGAGCGACCCGAGAGTCGCCAACTCGACGGTGAGTCCGGCTTCCCGCATTAGCACGGCCAGCATCTGACTCGTATCCTTGCAATCGCCGTAGCGATTGCTCAGGACGACGGCAGGAGGATGCGGAGTGTAGTCGTGTTTTTCTCCCGTCGAGACGTAGCGTATGTTTCGCCGCAACCAATGCGTCAGAGCGCGAGCCTTGTCTTCCGCCTCGGTCAGCCCGCGCGTCGTCGATTGCACGACCTCGCGCAATTCCGGAGTGCATTCCCAACAATCCGCGCGAAGACGCTTCTTCCATGCCCCCACTTCATCCCACGAAGCGAACGTGGAGCAGGCCACGGAAAGAGACAATTTCTCTCTCGATGGGAGATTGTCATCTTGTGGCAGTTTGCGACAATTCAAGGCTTTCCAGGAGTAGGTGCGCGAATTGTTATCCTCCACGCATCGCGGTTCAAGTTTGCCACCGACGCACGCATGGTGGAACGACTTCGCCTTAGGGACGCGAACCTGGAAAACATCGACGAGCACTGGGTAATTGGCATCGGCAAACGAGTAGCGCGTGAAGAATTGACCGCCGTGTTCGGGATGTTTGCCTCGTACCGTCCATTTTACTTCAAGGACATCGCCCACCTCTAACGTAGGAAAGCTGATAATGAGTTGCTTATCGCGGTCGTAAACTTGAAAATCGGTGGCCACGTCGCGCATTTGAACGTGGCGCGGATCGACTTCGACCTTGCGACCGCTGGATTTGTGGATGCACGCCTCATTCAAAGTG
Source organism: Planctomycetota bacterium (assembly GCA_021807595.1). Taxonomy (GTDB): domain Bacteria; phylum Planctomycetota; class Planctomycetia; order Gemmatales; family Gemmataceae; genus JAJPHU01. The sequence continues at coordinate 12,305 of JAKBCS010000121.1, forward strand.
AGCTTTTGATAGGACGGATCGTAAGTGATATTACGAAACTCGCCAAGCTTTTCGATACCCTTGCGCCCGTTCAGGCGCGTGACCTCGTGGCCGATGGACTCGACCGTTCCGTCGGGCTCGACGAGATGGATCGTGGCGGAATAGATGAGACAGGCGGCGGAATCCTCGACATACTCTTTAGGCAGCGACTTGAGTGCGTTCGGATCGAAATGAAAGGGAGATGGCTCGTGCGAGGGGCCGCGTGGAACGGGCCAATCCGCGTAGGAATTCCAAGACGAGCCTACGAATAGACCAAGAGAGCAGATGAAAACCACGGAGTTGAATCGTCGCATCCGAACCATTGCGGAATCTCCATAATACGAGGCCGCGGAGAGGTCCGAATGTAGTTTATCCTGCATCGTCGCCGCTGTCAGCGCGAGCAAGAGCGTTCAAAACGCGAAAGTGTTGGGCGATTGCAAGCTAAAAATCGAGAACCTGCCGCGTGAGATAGTCGGATAAAGTGAGGCCCATGAGGATCACCAACCAGAACAATCCCGCCAGGGCCGCCAACCACGACAGCTTGGAACTATGCAATAAGTGCATGAAAAAGAGTGCAACAAGAGACGCCTTTACGACCCCAATGAGAATGCCGACCGTGGTGTGCCAGTTGCCTAGCTCGAAAAAGGACACGCCGACGGTCAACAGCGTCAGTGCAACGAGCGCGGCAAACACGCTGTAGTACGTCTTGGTGGGGGTAAGCTGCTCCGACATAATCGCTCCTAAAAATGCAGATCGGACGCACGATGAGTGCCGGCGAGATAGAGCAACGGCAAAAGAAAAATCCATACGATATCGACAAAATGCCAGTATAACCCAACGACTTCGACGGCCATGTAGCGCGCCGGCGTCAATGTCCCTCGTCGCGCGCGATATACGAGCCAAGTCAGCAGCCCGATGCCAACGATCATATGAACGGCGTGTAATCCGGTCATAATATAGTAAAAGACCAGCATCAATTGCACGTGGCCGGCGTTTGCTGGAGGAGATCGCTCCGCCCATTCGCCGGGATCGAAACGTAGCCCGGGAACCAATGCTTCCTCGTAATCCTCGTAGTATTCCACCGCCTTAAAGCCGAAGAAAGTAAGGCCGAAGAAGATCGTAAGGAGGAGACAAATCATCAGCATTTTCGGTCGCCCGGCACGTGTGGCATGGACGGCTAACACCATCGTCAGGCTGCTAGTCAGCAAGACAATCGTATTGATCGATCCGATGAGGACATTGAGTTTGGAGCTTGCCGCCTCAAAGTCGGCAGCATATCGAAGTCGATACACGGTATAGGCCGTAAAGACCGCGCCGAAGATGAGGATCTCCGTAGCCAAGAACATCCACATGCCGAACGCTTCCACGTCGCGCTGCTGTTCGATGTCCTCAAAGTGATGGGCGACCAAGCCACGATTAGTGGACATCCGTTATCTCCTCCGTCGCATATTCGTAGGGTCCGCTGGTCACCACGGGTGTTTCGTCGAAGTTATGAGGCGGCGGCGGCGATGGGGTCTGCCATTCCAGACCCGTCGCGCCCCACGGATTTGGCCCCGCCGCCTTACCCGCGAAGAGCGACCAGATAAGATAGATCAGGGGCAAAAGATATCCCACCGCGAGGATGGATGCGCCGGCACTGGACATGACGTTCAGAATCTGAAACTCCGGCGGATAGACGTGATAGCGCCGCGGCATTCCCAGATAGCCGAGAACGAACTGCGGAAGAAACGTCAAAATAAAACCGACGAAGATGATGAGCGCGGAGAGTTTGCTGAGAAAATCGGAATACATACGCCCCGTCATCTTCGGCCACCAATAGTGCAAGCCGGCCATGTAAGCCATCACCGTCCCGCCGACCATGATGAAATGGAAGTGTGCGATGATAAAATAGGTGTCGTGAACGTGCATATCCACGCCGAGAGCCGCCAACATGAGACCCGTAAGGCCGCCCATGGTAAAAAGCGCGATGAAGCCCAGGGCGAAGAGCATGGGCGTTTCAAACGAAATTGATCCTTTGTATAACGTCGCCGTCCAGTTAAAGACTTTTATGGCCGAGGGCACGGCAACGAGGTAGCTGAGGGCCGAGAAGACCTGTGCCGAATAGACCGATTGACCGGCCACGAACATATGGTGGGCCCAAACGAGGAATCCCAATACGGCAATCCCGACGCTGGCCCAAGCGACAAAAATATATCCAAAAATGGGCTTGCGCGAAAAACAGGTGATGATCTCGCTGACAATTCCCATCGCCGGTAGAACCATGACGTAGACGACGGGGTGCGAGTAAAACCAAAAGAGATGCTGAAAGAGAATGGGATCGCCGCCCAGATCCGGATCGAATATACCGATGCCCCAAGCGCGCTCCACGCCGACGAGAATCAGCGCCATGGCCAAGACGGGCGTGGCCAATAACAGGATCACGCTGGTGGCGTAGCTGGACCACAGAAACAACGGCATCCGCGTCCACGTCATACCCGGAGCGCGCATCCGGTGTAGGGTGGCGATGAAATTGAGTCCGGTTAGAATTGAGGAAAAGCCCGAAATAAAGATGCCGATAATCGTCGGAATCACATTGGTGCGTGCAGCTTTCGTGCTGAAGGGAGTATAGAAGGTCCATCCGGTATCGACGCCGCCGGCAAGAATCGCCCAAAGGGTGATAATCCCGCCGATGGTGAAAATATACCAACTGATGAGATTCAGCTTGGGAAATGCGAGATCGCGCGCACCGACCATCATCGGCAGAATGAAATTACCCAATACCGTCGGCACGACCGGTACGAGGAAGAACCACACCATGATGATCCCGTGCGCCGAGAACAGTTTGTTATAGGTATCGGCGGGTAACAGTTCACCGCGCGGAGTCATCAGGTTGAGGCGAATCATCGTCGCCGCCGCTCCGCCCAGAAGAAAAAGAGCCGTAACGGCAATTAAGTATAAGATGGCAATGCGCTTGTGATCCGTGGTGAGGAGCCACGATTTTACACCGTATTCGACATTAAGATAATGTGTCTCCGGAGTGCGCGGGGGCCGCGCTTTCGCTTGCGGTACAAATCCTCTTACGATTGCGTCGCTCATGGCTTGCCGTTCTGTCCTTCCGGTTGATAAGGTGGTTTCCGATCGCCCGGTTCGATCTTCTCTTTGGGCGGCACTCTTGGAGCATCGAGAGGCGGCGACGAATTCTCATTGCGGGATGGAGTCTGGCCCGGTTTGAGCGATTTGATATAAGCCAGAAGCTTTATGATATCCTCTTCGTTCGCTTGTCCCTTGTAGGTGGGCATGATCGGTTGCCAACCTTGCACCACTTTTTCTTCCGGATTGAGGATGGACTCGCGTAGGTAGCCGTCGTCGGCTCGGACCTTTTTGCCGTTGTTCAGCGTAACCATGTTGTTCGCCAAACCTTCCAGTACGGGCGCGCGCGCTTCCGCGTTCGAGCTGTGGCAGGTATTGCATTGAAACTTCAAGAACAATTGCCACCCTTGATCCGCCAACGAACCGGTGGCCTTTCGGCCGTCGAGATACTTGCGGAAATCGTCGCGCTCGACGACGAACACCTTACCGATCATCTGGGAGTGGTTCGTCCCGCAGTATTGCGAGCAAAACAGATGATACTCTCCTACTTTGGTCGGTCGAAACCAGATCTGAACGTAGCGTCCCGGTATCACGTCGATCTTGGTACGAAAGGCCGGGACGAAGAAGTCGTGGATCACATCCTCCGACGCGAGAGTGAGTTTAATGGGTTGATCCACCGGCACATACAGATTCTCGATGGCGCGCTCACCGCCGGGATATTGAAACTTCCACATCCATTGCTTCCCGATTACGAAGATTTCCATCGCGTCCGGTGGCGGTTCGGAGACGGAGGTATAGATTTTCGCCCCCCAGACGAACATGACAACGAACACGAATAGCGGTGCGATGGTCCAAAACCACTCGAGGCGATGATTGCCGGTGATTCGGGGAGTACGATCGTCTTCGCCGCGCCGCCGATATTTGAACGAGAAATACAACAGCAGAGCCGCAACCAACACGGCCATGCCGCCGCACACGGCGCACAGAAAGAAAAAAAGTGCGTCCACCTGATACGCCGTGGTCGATGCCCTCTCTGGAAACAGCGGCACATCGGCAAAAATCGCATTCATCTCGCACAGCCCCGTCGTGGAGGTTGGACACCGATCCTCCGGGAATCCAGAGGTTCGTTGATTTCAGGCGGCATGAGCCTTACGCCAGTCTCGCCGCCACATCAAAAACAGCACCGAGCCTAATCCCAAGACGGTAACAATACCCGCGCCTCGGACGAGCCGTAATGCCGTCATAGTATATTTGCCCGTTTGGGGATCGTAACGATAGCAGAAGAGCAGCACGCTCTCCGTCTCGGTCCCGATGCGTCGATCGGAAGCCTCGACCATCGCTAGTCGAAGGTCGCGGGAAAACTCGCTGCTTCGCGATGGATTGGGATCGCGCAGTCGCAGTAAATAGCGTGAAACCCGCCCGTCTGGGGTCAACACCATCACACAACTCGGATGGGCAAATTGATCGTTCTTTGGGTCGTATCGGAACTCAAAGCCGACTGCGTTGGCCAGCTTCAATATGGATTGCTGCCGACCCGTTAAGAAGTGCCAACCGTTCTCCGCCCCGCGTCTGCCGTATCTCTCAAGGTACGATTGCTTCTTCGCCGCCGCTAACGCCGAGGATTCGCGGTCGTCAAAGCTGACCGTTACCACATTAAATTCCTCTCCGATATTCCAAGGAACGCCTCCCAGTCCCGTCGTCAGATCGTTAAGGACCTCGGTGCAAAGTCTGGGACAACGATAATAGGCGAGTACCAGCAGCGTCGTCTTACCGGACATACATGCGCGCAGCGTCGTCGGCTCGCCGCGTTCATCGGTGAATGGATCATCGAGCGGTACTTGGGCGTTAAGGTTTTGACGGAGGGCGACCTCGCGCAGAATCGGCGGCGACTGCGTCGCGTCTCCGCGCGCGTCGATTCCCACTATCGACCACAAGAATGCTGCGATCCAACCCATTCGCGCAGTCATGGTTTGCCTCCTCCAGTCCCGCGACCGGAATTCG
>JAKBCS010000007.1 GCA_021807595.1 Planctomycetota bacterium
CCCCTGTACTCAGGGGAGAGGGGCTGGGGGTGAGGGGCTTCTAAAAAGCTCCCCTCTCCCCTGTACTCACGGGAGAGGGGCTGGGGGTGAGGGGCTTCTAAAAAGCTCCCCTCTCCCCTGTACTCAGGGGAGAGGGGCTGGGGGTGAGGGGCTTCTAAAAAGCTCCCCTCTCCCCTGTACTCACGGGAGAGGGGCTGGGGGTGAGGGGCTTCTAAAAAGCTCCCCTCTCCCCTGTACTCACGGGAGAGGGGCTGGGGGTGAGGGGCTTCTAAAAAGCTCCCCTCTCCCCTGTACTCAGGGGAGAGGGGCTGGGGGTGAGGGGTGCATTTTACCGACGCGGGACGCCTCTTGATGGAGCGCGCCGCCATAATCCTTGCCGCCGTCGACGACGCGCGGCAGAGTCTAAAGGATTTTGACACCCTGCAGGGAGGAAGGTTGGCTCTCGGTGCCATTCCCACTGTCGCCCCTTATCTATTCCCGGAGACCTTGGAGAAATTCGCGCGCTGCTGCCCGAATGTGGAATTGTCGATTCACGAAGACTTGACTGAGCGTCTCGCCGAAGCCGTGGCAGGCGGCGAACTCGATCTAGCCTTGGCGGCACGTACATTTCAGGACGACCGTCTCGAAGTGCGAGTTTTATACACCGAACCGCTCTTGCTCGCCTTGCCCGCCGGACACCCGCTCGTCAAACGACGGCGCATCACTTTGGAAGACATTCGAGCCGAACGCTTTATTCACCTCGACGAGATGCACTGTCTGGGCGGACAGATGCTGAGCTTTTGCAATGAGAAAGGCTGTCGCAGCCGAGCAATTCTTGGAGGCATTGAGTGAAACAACGGTCGAAATGCCGCAATGTTAAAAGAGGAAGGGGAGGCGCAAGTGCCTCCCCCCGTCGCAGAGATTATCCCTTCTTTCGCTTTGTCGGCTTGTCTTCGCCGGTTGCGGTCCACTGGCGGCCGATGGTGTCTAGCGAAGGAGGTTGGGGGACGCGGGGAACTTCCAGACCGAGTGCTTCGATTCGCTTTTCACGGACCTTGGCCGTCTTCACGTCGAAAGCCTTGTCCCGTTCGGCGATGACCCTGTCGTCCTGTTGGCCGTCGGCGGTCAGCGACCACATTAGCAGCGGCTCGCCCATCGGTACTGGCGTTTTGGGATCGGGCCAGGTGTGCCAAGTCTTGCCCCAGGTCGTCAGCAGACCCTTCATGAACTTCATTTCGTCGTCCGGCGTCATCTCCGGAGCGATTAAGCCGCCGGCCAGCACTTCGTAGGTGTGCGGATGCCAATACTTCTTTTCTTCGTCGGGCAAATTGCGGAATAGTCGATCCGAAATAATGTATTCGACGCCGAGGAGCCGCGCCTTGTTTCCCATCGCATCGTACAGCAGGCATTGGTGCATTTCTTCACCCACCATGCCACAGAAATGTTGCGTGATGATCTGGATCTTCGGGTCTTTCTTGGCGACATGGATGCCGCAAAAGTGGGCCGCATGATTGCCGAGCGGTGTCGCGTTGTCTCCCTTGCGCGGGCCGGAATCGTGGGCTTCCGCTGTCGCGCCACAGACCGTCAGTCCCGTGCCCAAGACTCCGAGACTCTCCAACAGTTCGCGTCGATTCATCGCTGCTTGCTCCTTGGGAATCTCCATTGATCTGCGTTCCTTCGAGGGGATTCCCTAGGCCCGAAGGACGACGAGAAGCGAAAAGGTGAGAGAATGCAGTTCATTTTAGAGCCGCGACTTGCTGCGGATGATGCAACCGATAGGTCGTGTATCCGCCGCCGAGATTCACAGCGTCGAAGCCGTTCTGCGTGAGTATCCGCGCGGCGAGATAGCCGCGCTGGCCGACCTGGCAATACGCCGCGATCCGGCGCTCGCGCGGGATCTCCAACAATCGGGATCGCAAATCATCGACAGGGATATTGACGGCGTTGGGCACATGGCCCGCGGCGTATTCCTGGGACGTTCGCACGTCGAGGAGATACCATTCGTCGGGATGCGCGGCAACCGTCTCCCAATCGCTTTGAGGATGATCGCCGCGCAGCAGTCCGGCGGCGACGAAGCCAGCCATATTCACCGGATCCTTGGCCGAGCCGAATTGCGGAGCGTAGCACAATTCCATCTCTTCGAGATCGTAGACGGTCATTCCCGCTTGAATGGCGACGGCCAATACGTCGATGCGTTTGTCCACTCCCGCGCCGCCGACCGCCTGCGCGCCGAGTAATCGGCCCGTTTGCGGATCGAATAAAACCTTGAGAGACATCGGCTGCGCTCCGGGGTAATAGCCGGCGTGGTTCGCCGGATGGACGTATACCTTACGATAGGGTTTACCGAGCCTCTTGAGGGTCTTTTCTGCTGCGCCGGTGAGGGCGGCCACGCGGTCGAAGAAGCCAACGATGGCCGTACCCTGCGTACCGCGATAGCGCGCGCGCCGTCCGAAGATGTTGTCGGCGGCGATGCGCCCTTGACGATTGGCGGGACCGGCCAGTGGAACCTGCGTTTTATCGCCGGTGACGAAATCGACCGTCTCGATGGCGTCGCCGACGGCGTAGATGTCGGGGTCCGAGGTTTGCAAGTATTCGTCGACCCGAATCCCGCCGCGCGGGCCAACCGCTAGCCCGGCTTCGACGGCGAGTCGATTTTCGGGCCGAACCCCGATACCCACGATCACCAATTGTGCCGTCAACATCCCTCCGACGTTTAGCCGAAGTCCCAATCCTTGTTGCGAAGGCGCGATCGCTTCGACCGTTTGTCCGAGCCGCACGACGACACCCTTGGCGGCCAACTCCTCGGCGAGTGGCGTCGTCATCTCCGCATCGAACGGCGGCAGGATCTGATTGGCCAATTCCAACACCGTGGTCTCGATGCCCCGGCGCGCCAATCCCTCGGCCAGCTCCAGGCCGATGAAGCCCGCGCCGACGATGACGGCTCCGCCGACGTTGGCGTCCACCGCTTGCTTGATGCGGTCGGTATCGCTCAGGTTGCGCAGAGTGTACACGCCCGGTAGATCGATGCCGGGTATGGGTGGCCGAAATGGCGCGGCCCCCGGAGCGAGGATCAATTTGTCGTAGGGCAGAGCGTACTCGCGGTCGCCGTCCAAATCGCGAACGCGCAACGTCTTTGCCGCACGGTCGATTGACGCCACTGAAGAACGAGTCCGCACGTCCAGTTTGAAACGCTGGCGCAGGCGTTCCGGCGTTACCACCAAGAGCTTGTCGCGCTGCGCGATCGCGCCGCCGATGTAATAGGGCAGCCCGCAATTGGCGAACGACACGTCCGGGCCTCGCTCCAGAAGCACGATCTCGGCGTCTTCGGATAGACGCCTCGCGCGTGCTGCAGCGGACGCGCCACCGGCCACGCCACCGACAATGACGAGTTTCATAATCCTTTACTCCATAATCATCGACGACAAGCCCGGCGACCGGGGGTCGTTCGCCCCCGATCGCCGGAGAGGTCATTTCGGCGCGGCGACAAAACCTTCTTTGAGAAGAGCCGTGAAGCCGGATTTGAGCGGGCGGACGTCGTAGCCTTTCTTCTTTAAAATATCCGCGGCGGCAAGGCAGCGGCGACCGGAAGCACAATGACAATAGATAACTTTGTCCTTGGGCAGCGCGCGCGCCAAATCGTCGGCTTTCGCATCGCGCAACGAACTGAGTGCGAGGAACTTGGCATCGCGGAGATGGCCATCGTCCCATTCGGCTTTTTCGCGGACATCGAGCAACACCGCTTTATTGTCGGCGATCGCTTTCTTAATCGTCTCCGTCGAGTCTTTGGTATGTTCGGCGGCCAAACCGGGGACCGTGGCGCAGCCGATACCCAGAGCCGTCAACAGACCGCACAACCATCGCGTCGAAATCAAGTCTTTCATTGAATCCTCCTCCTCATTGAGCCACCCGCGCCGGAACCCGCTTCCGGCAGATTCGGGCAACATCTTCGTTCGAGTTTCATGGACCAACCGCGACCGGGCTGCTGCACGGCGCGCATTGCGAACCGGGAATCGGGGCTTTGGTTCGGGGCGCTCGATTCCACGGCATGTACGACAACATCATACCCATGGCGCAGCTGTCGGTAATTCCCGAATATAACACGCCCAGGCCCACTGCCCCCGCCAACAAGTGAAAGATCGAATGCACCCACCACGCGAGAACCGTTCCCAAAACTACTAAGATTCCAATGGAGATGCGCACCTGCCGCTCGATTGAGATCGCTTTTCTGCCGCGCACCACCGGCAGACCGCACTCGGCCCATGCGAGCGTGCCGCCTTCCACATTGACAACTTTCACGATCCCTGCTGCCAATATCTTCTCGCAAGCTTGCTTCCCTCGCGTACCCGATCGGCAAATGACGTAGATTGGATCCTCGGCGCGTCCCGTTCGTCCGCTAATCAACGCGGCGGGATCGAGGTCGCTCAAGGGTATATTGCGAGCAAACGGAACGTGAATCTCGCGAAACTCGGCGGGAGTGCGAACGTCGATCAAGTCCACTCCCTTGCCGCTGCCGCGCAACCGTTCGAGTTCGCGCGGTCGGATGACGTCAACTTCCATGCGTTGATCTCCAAAAAATCGAGGGCGAAACCTTAGACCGACCCATTCGGCGAGAGGCTTATTCGCCCGCGGAATCCGCGAATCGCTCGCGGATGCAGGAAAGGAAGCCCTTGAGGCACGGTTCGGTGATGGCGTAGTAAATGTTGCGCCCCTCGCGCTGAGGAGCGAGCATGCCACAACGCTGCATCAAACGCAAATGGCCGGAGGCGATGTTGCTCGGCACGCCGCACGCCTCGGCGATCTCGCCCACAGTGTAGCGATCCGACATCAACATTTCGACGATGCGCAGCCGATGCGGATGGGCGAGTGTTTTCAAACACTCCGCCGCTCGCGCCAGCCGCGACATTTCGATCCATTCGGGTTTCAATGTCTTCGTCGTCATGTTTTGCTCCTCTTTCTAAAATATATCTCGACATCTCGATATGTCAAGATTAAGATAACAATGGCCGATGTTTCGGTTGGTGCGACGCCTCGATTGGCTTCGAGCGAGCGAGTGAAGAGGGAATAGAGCCGTTGCAACCGAAAAGAGCGATTTTGTCAATGAGGCGGGCCAATAGGTCGATTTTTCTAGGAAGAGACGAAATCTAGGTTCGGGATGTCGTTGGCGCATGGAGAGCGAAAGATGACAAGATGCGAAAAGCGGATGGGTCGCAGAGAATGGGCGCTCTTCGTTTGCCTGATGTGCGTCGCTTCGGCAGCACCGGGGCAGTGGCCCGTTGATTCGCCGGCGGCAGTGCCTCAACCTTCCGACTACGGCGAACGGATACGACAATCCGTACCCTCGACGGATCGAACGGAACGAGCGCAACCGAAGGCGGATTCACCGGCCAACAATGAACTTCCGTCGCCGCGCGCGCAGAACGAACCTGCCCCCGAGTTGAACCTGATGCAGACGATCGACTTGGCGTTTCGGTCGAATCCCGATCTGCGCGCTGCGCGCGAGCGGGTGCGCATTGCCGACGCGCTCATCGCCAGCGCCCGCGCCGAATTCTATCCCAAACTGGGCGTGTCCGAGAACTTCGTCGAGACGAATACTCCCGCGAATGTTTTTATGTATCTGTTGAATCAAGGCCGATTCAGCTTCAACCGCGACTTCAATCATCCCGGATTCATCGATAACTTTTTGACGCAAACGTCGATCGATCAACCGCTGTATGCGGGCGGGCGGTTGCGTTCGCGCCGCCAAGTGGCGGAATCGGAGCAACTCGCCAGCAAGTATTCGCTTCGTGCCGCCCAGAACGAATTGGTGTTCCACGTCGCCGAGGCGTACTATCGTCTCATCCAAGCGCGCAACCTGGCGCAGGTGCGTCGAGCAACAGTGGAACTGGTCCAGCGCCAGTTGCAAGTGGTCCAGACGCGCTTCAAAGCCGGAACCGCGGTTCGTTCGGACGTTTTGTCGTTGGAAGTGCGAATGGCCGAGGCGCGCGAGGCGCTCATCACGGCGACGAATCAGCTCGAATTATCGTGGGCGATCCTGGAGAACGTCATGGGGGCGCGTCTGCCGCGCCTGAATCTGCCCTCGCGTCTGCCGCCCGCGCCGTGGACGGACCACATCGACAACGTGGAAAACGCCGTGGCTCAAGCAGTTCGCCAAAGGCCGGAGGTCGGGGCGATGAACGGCCAACACCAAGCAGCCGTCGCCAACATTGAGGCGGCGCGGTCCGGCAATCGTCCTTCGGTCAATCTCTTCGGCAACTACTCACTGTGGTCTCCGAATTTGTACAACGGAACCAACAATCTGTTCGTCGGCTTGGGGGCGAGTTTGAATCTCTTCGACGGCGGTCGGACCCGCAGTGCGGTGCAGGCGGCTCAGGCTCGCGTTGCCGAGTTGGCCGCCAAGCAGGAGCGGTTACTTTTGGACATCGAATTGGAGGTGCGCCGAGCCTATTTGGCCTTATCCGACGCACAAGGGCGCTTTCAAGTGACCGAGCAAGCCGTCTCGCAAGCGGCGGAGAGCTATCGGGAGATCGGCGTTCGCTACGAAGGGCAAGCGGCCACCATCACCCAGTTCATCGACGCGCAGTCGGCTTTGACCTCCGCCGAAGTGCGGCGAACGACGGCGCAGGCCGACGTCGAAATATCGCGGGCCAATCTCGAACGGGCCGTGGGCCGCGTCGCCGAGATACTAGGCAAGTGAGACAAACGCGATCTGCTGTCGCACCCAAGAGGAGTCGTGCCATGTCGGGATCGATTGCGTCTGCGCGCCGGATACTCGGTCGCTTCTTGCTCATCGTCGTGAGTCTGGCCCTTCTGGTGGCCGTTATCGGTTGGATGTCGGGATGGTATCATCCCAAGATTCAACCCGGCGAGGTCGAGGAAATGCGGCGCGAACTCGCCCCAGGGCAGGCAACCGCCCGCGCCCGCACGCTGACGACGCCGCAAACCGTCGACGCGGTCGGTTCCATCGAGCCGTACCATAAAGCGCTCGTCGCCAGTCAAGTGATGGCCGTCATCCATCGCGTCTTCGTCCGCGCCGGTCAAAGCGTGTCCGAAGGACAACCGTTGGTCGAGTTGGACGACCGCGAACTCCAGGCGCAGTTGCGCGAGACGGAAGCGGCCATCGCCGCCAGCGATGCCGACCTGAACCTGCGCAAACGCGAAGTGGATCGCTACAAGACGATGTTGGCCGGCAACGCCGTCACCAAGGAGCAATTCGATACCGTCCAGGGCGCGTACGAAGTATCCGTGGCCCAACAGCGCCGAGCCAAGGAGCAATTTCAGCGCGTCAAAACCATGCTCAGCTACACGCGCATTCTCGCGCAAGCTCCCGCGCTGGTCACCGACCGTTTCGTCGATCCGGGCGACCTCGCCGCGCCCGGCAAGCCATTGCTCGCATTGCACGATCCCAAACAACTCGAATTGCATGCCAGCGTGCCGGAAAAGCTGGCACGCGGCATGCGTCCCGGATTGATCCTCGACGTTCGGGTCGAGTCGGCGTCGCTCGATCTCAAGGGCAAGCTCCGCGAGATCGTGCCCCAGGTCCAAGCCGGCTCGCGGTCGATGTTGATGAAGATTCAACTGCCGCCCGACAAGAGCGGTGATCTCTACGTCGGCATGTTCGGTCGCGTCTACTTGCCTCTGGGACAGAGCGAACGTCTCGTTGTACCGGCGGCGGCGGTGCGCGAGGTCGGCCAGCTGCAACTCGTCGATGTGGTGCGGCCCGAGAAAGATTTGGAACGTCGGTTCGTGCTGACGGGCCGGCGCTTCGGCGACGATCTGGAGATCTTATCCGGACTTTCGACCGGCGAGACGGTAGCGCTGGCGGAGCCAGCCAAGGCTTCGCCTCGGAAAACGAACGGCAAGTAGCGAGGCCACGTTTTTCCGGCGATATTTTCCTTCATCCGAAAAGAGTATCTCCCATGACCACGGCGTCGGATCACCATTGGGTTTCTCGCATCGTCGAAGTTTTCCTGCGCGGCAATCTCTCGGTCTTGATGATTATCGTTTCGATGATCGCCGGAGGCGTTGCGCTGTGGCTGACGCCGCGCCAGGAAGATCCGCAAATCGTCGTGCCCGTCGCCGACGTTTTGGTCCGCATGCCCGGCGCGAGTGCTGAAGAGGTGGAGAAGCTGGTTTCCACGAGGTTGGAGCGCTACCTCTATCAAATCGACGGTGTGGAATACGTTTATTCCATGTCGTTTCCCGGTCAGGCCATCGTCACGGTTCGTTTCTACGTCGGTAGAGACCGCGAGAAGAGTCTGGTCGATTTGTACAACAAGATCGCCATGAACACCGACATCGTGCCTCCGGGCGTGACGGGATGGGTGGTCAAGCCCGTGGAGATCGACGACGTACCAATCGTCAACGTGACGCTGTGGAGCGAGACTTCCAGCGATTTCGAGTTACGGCGCGTGGCCGAGCAGGTGGAATTAGCGTTGCAATCGGTTCCCGATACGTCTCGAACGGAGGTGGTGGGCGGGCGGGCGCGGCAAATCTCGCTCCATCTCGACGCCGAAAAAATGGCCGCACATCAAGTGACGGCCCTGGAAGTTTCCAAGGTTCTTCAGGGAGCAAACGCCAATCTCCCCGCCGGAGCTTTCAGCCGCGACAACCGCGACGCGGTCGTGGAGAGCGGACCCTATTTCAGAGATATAAGCGAGCTAGAGAATCTTGTTGTCGGCGTGTTTTCCGGTCGGCCCGTCTATTTGCGCGACGTGGCGACGATCCGCGACGGTCCATCCGAGAGTACGAACTACACGAGAATCTTCTTCGGCGCGGAGGCGAACCGGCAGCGCGAGACTCCGGGTGAATCCGCGGATCGTCCCGCCGTGACGGTGGCGGTGGCCAAGCGGCGCGGCACCAATGCCGTGTGGGTGGCCGAGGGCATCGAGAAGAAACTGGACGAGTTGCGCCGCGATTTCATCCCCAGCGATATTCACCTCCTCACGTCGCGCAACTACGGTGAAACCGCGAACGAGAAGGTCAACGAACTGGTCCGCGAGTTGGGGCTGGCCGTACTCATCGTCGTCGGTCTGGTCGGACTGTCGCTGGGCTGGCGCGAATCGATCATCGTGGTGACGGCCGTGCCGCTGACCTTCGCTCTTACCTTGCTCGTCAACTATTTGGCCGGATACTCGATCAACCGAGTCACACTCTTCGCCCTGATTCTGTCGCTGGGACTGGTGGTCGATGATCCCATCGTGGATGTCGAAAATGTGTTCCGGCATCTGTTGATGGGCCACGAGTCGCCGCGCAAGGCCGTTCTCAACGCCGTCAACGAAGTGCGACCGCCCATCATCGTCGCCACGCTGGTCGTCATCATTTCCTTTTTACCGATGTATTTCATCACCGGGATGATGGGACCGTACATGCGTCCGATGGCCCTCAACGTGCCCGTGGCCATGCTGATGTCGATGGTCGTTTCCTTCACCATCACCCCCTGGCTGTCCTATCACGTCCTCAAGGGAGTTCGCGGACACGCCGAGACGCAATTTGTCCTCGAACGCACTTGGACTTATCGCATCTATCGCGCTCTGATCGACCCGTTCTTGAACCATCGCTGGCTGGCTTGGCTGCTCGTTTTCGGCATGATTGTGCTGCTGATTCTCTCGTCTCTACTCCCCTTGACGGGGCGAGTGCCCTTGAAGATGTTACCGTTCGACAACAAAAACGAATTTCAGATCGTCGTGGACATGCCGCGCGGCACCACCTTGGAGAGTACCGACGCCACCCTGCGCGAGTTGGCGGCCTACGTTTGCCAAGCCACCGAAACGACGAACGTACTGACCTACGCCGGCATCGCTTCGCCGATCGATTTTAACGGCATGGTCCGCCACTACTACTTGCGTCAACAGCCGCATCAGGGCGACATTCGCGTGATGTTGGCGTCCAAGGAAGACCGAACCCATCAGAGCCATCAGATTACGCTTCGCTTGCGTCCGGGACTGGAACAGATTGCGCAGCGGCGTGGGGCGAATATCAAATTGGTCGAAATGCCTCCCGGCCCGCCCGTATTCGCCACACTGGTAGCCGAGGTCTATGGCGAAAGCGAACCGAGTTACGACAAGCTCGTCGCCGCCGCCAAGCATGTGCGCCGTTTGTTCGAGAGCGAAAAAGGGATCGTGGATGTCGATGATACGGTGGAGGCCGAACAGTCCAAGTATGAATTCGTCGTCGATAAGGAAAAAGCCTCGCTCAACGGCATCAGCGCGGAGACGATCGCGGCGACCATGCGAACGGCGCTGCAAGGGGAACGTCCGGGCGATTCCTCCTCCGGTGTTCTGCATCAACCGCAAGAGTTGAATCCGCTGAGCATTGTCCTTCGATTTCCGCGGCCGCAACGCTCCACGCTCGTCGATCTGAACCGCATCAGCGTCAAAGGGGCGAACGGTCAACTCGTGCAACTCGGCGAGTTAGGACGATTCCGGCAAGGGTATCAAGACCACACGATCTACCACAAGAATCTACGCCGCGTGGTCTATGTTTTCGGCGACACGGCCGGGCTTCCGCCGCCGGAAGCCGTCCTCAGTCTCCAATCGCGCCTGGCCAAGGAGCCGCCCCCTGCCGGAACCCTCGTCGATTGGCGCGGCGAGGGGGAATGGAAAGTCACGCTCGATGTGTTCCGCGATCTCGGTCTGGCTTATGGCGGAGCGGTATTGGGCATTTACATTCTTCTGGTATGGCAGACCGGCAGCTACACCATGCCGCTTGTTCGCATGATCTCGATCCCCCTGACGATCATCGGCATCATGCCCGGTTTCTGGTTGCTGAACGTGCTGTGGAATCGTCCCATCGGCGGCTACCCCGATCCGGTCTTCTTCACGGCCACGGCCATGATCGGCATGATCGCCTTGGCTGGCATCGCCGACCGTAACGCCATTTTGCTAATCGACTTCATCCACCATGTCCTCCAGCGCGGCGACGATCTTCGCCGCGCCCTGATCGAGAGCGGCGCGGTGCGCTTTCGTCCTATCTTTCTGACGGCGGGCGCGGCCATGCTCGGCGCGTGGCCAATCACGCTCGATCCGGTATTTTCGGGGCTCGCCTGGTCGTTGATATTCGGCCTCGTCGTATCGACGGCGTTCACACTGGTCCTGGTACCGGTGGTCTATTGGCTGCTCTACGAGCACGTTCCCGGCCACGGCATCGGCACCGAGGACGAGTCGGCGGAGTGATGGACCTCTCCGCGATCTCTCCTCGCTCTCATACGGGCGCGAGGATGCCGGATACAAAGCCGAAAAATGCAAAGCGCCCTTGCCTCTCGCCTTCCCGCGCCGCAACATGGCACGAACGGCCCGTTCAACCCCTGCGACTGGCGAGGACATCATGCGACTGGCAACCATCCAAACACCCTCTGGCCCACGAGCCGCCCTGCTTCAGGGCGAGCAATATATCGACCTGCACGCATCGCGGCCGGATTTGCCCTTCAGCGTCAAGGAACTGCTCGGCGGCGGCGCGAACATGCTCCGCCGCGCCGCCGAGGCCGCAGCGCGGCCCGACGCCGTGCGCTATCCGGCGGCGTCCGTAAAGCTGTTAGCGCCGATTCCCGATCCACAAAAGGTAATTTGTATCGGCTTGAATTACCGCGACCATGCGGCCGAGAGCGGCGTGCCGATCCCCAAGGAGCCGGTGGTATTCAGCAAGTTTGCTACGGCCCTGATCGGCCCCGGCGAGGCGATCCATCTGCCTTCCGTGAGCAATCAGGTCGATTATGAGGCCGAACTGGTTCTGGTCGTCGGCAAGAAGGGGAGAAACATACCCGTCGCCGAAGCCAACGATTATTTGGCGGGATGTACCGTCGGTCACGATGTCTCGGCCCGCGATTGGCAGCTGCACAAGGACGGCAAACAGTGGTTGGCCGGGAAAACTTTCGACACCTTCGCGCCGATTGGCCCCACGCTCGTCACCCTCGACGAGATCGGCGATCCGCACAACCTGTCCATTCGCTTGCGGCTGAATGGGCAGACCATGCAGGACAGCAATACGCGGCAGATGATCTTCCATGCCGCCGATCTGATCGCCTATCTCTCGCAAGTGGTGACGTTAGAACCCGGCGATCTAATTTTCACAGGCACACCTCCCGGCGTCGGCAATGCGCGAAAGCCGCAGGTCTTTCTCAAGCACGGCGACGTCGTAGAGGTCGAGATCGACAAATTGGGCGTGTTGCGCAACCCCGTGGTGCAAGATTGAGCGACCGTCTCCGAACGACGCTCACGGCAGCCGCGAAAACGGGATACGTTGGGCGGCACGGCGGCGTGCCGGCCGCGCCGTCTCAGGTGCTGCCGGCTCCGTCGCGGCGCTGCGAGGATTGAGAAAAGCCCATTCGGAAGACATCTCCGAACTCATTTGTTGCCTCTGCTGCGAACTCACGCGGCGCGGTTGCGGGATTTCCTCCTCCCATTCCGGAGAAAGCGGAGGCGATCGATCCGAAAAGGGCACGCGCGCGGCGACCGCGGATAACTCGCGCGCCAACATCTCGCGCGTGCGCGGATGCGTCGGAGAACCAAAGTGCAACACATTGTCGTACTGGACGTTGTCCGCGCGATCGAGTTGCGCCCCATTCCAGATGCAGCCCACCGCCAAGATGTTGACGATGTGCAAGACGTTGTCCGGCTGGGTTTCGGGCTTGTTTTCGAGCGTATTCCCGCCCAAGTAGACCAACAAATCGACCGCGATGCCGTCGTCCTTGACCGCGTTCGCCACGGAGCGAACCAAATTGGCCCCGAAACTGAAGCCAATTAGCACAAAGCGCGCCTGCGGATCGCTTTTGTGGATTCGCCGCATCTCATTCTTAAATTCCCAGACGTGGAAAAGTTGGCCGTAGTGCGTCTTCAAATAGCCAAGTTTTTGGATGTATTCCGTCAGGCCGTTCATGTTGGCTAGGTCGAACGGATCCATGCCGTGAACGAGGAAGACATGGACGCGGTTGCGGCTGGGTTCGGGGACGGTCTCGCCCAGGGCCATTTGCTCCTTGGACGGAACATCCAGCGAATGCACGAAACTGAGGCATCCCTGCCCCGCGGTCAAGCTCAGCGCGGCAAGCATACCCACCCCCAACCGGCGCAGCCAACTTCCCCAGTGCGTCATGTCCGCGTTGTCCTTCCTTGGTGTGCGGCAGAGTGATACACGACAAGGAGGCTCCTTCCACCTTGCCGCCCTTTGACCGTCCTGCTGATCTTCACTCCTTTTCGACGGCAATCACAGCTTGCCTACACGCCAACAACGCGGGTGGTTCTCTATCTGACCTAGACGGTTCGGCGCATGACGAGAATAAGTGAGAAAGCGATACGAACGGAACGCGTGCCTGGGAGGTTGGCATCGATTGCAACGGTTAATTGATTGTGAGGAAGTGTTCTCCTCGTTCCCAGGCTGCGTGTGGGAACGCGCGTCTGGACGCTCCGCGTCTCGTCTCTGGCGTCCCGTGGGTCACGCCGCGGAGCGGCGAGCTTGCGTTCCCACGCGGGTGCGTGGAAACGAAGGAGAGCATGGTGGGTCACGCTGCGCTTCGACCCACCCCACCGAACGTCTTCCCTCGTCCCAACGTCCCTCTTCGGTAGTGCCGACGGAGAGGGGCCGATCGCATCGGCTCTCACGAATCGGATGGTACCAGTCGCAAACCGATGGGTAGCGAATCGCCGAGCAGCTGGCCCTGTTCTTCTTGTTCCAGTTCCGATACTTCTTCGACCATGCGGACCCAATGACCGGGGATGGAAAGGCCGCGCAGAACGCGCAAGACGTTCTCTCGATGACCGTCCTCAATGTCGAGCGCGCGTTGGCCTGTGCGGCGGGCGAGTTGGGACAGACAAAACGCCCAGGCCAGACGTTCGCTTTGATTGCTCGGCTCGAACGGCGCGGTGGCCTCCAGCCATTTTTCGACGATTTGATGGTGGACGACGGCGTTGAGCGGGCCGTATATCAGTGAGCGCGCTCCCAGGCGAGTCAGTGCCCAGAAGCCGTAGGTCGGTACCGGACTTCGGCGCAGCGATTTCAGGAGCGCCGCTCCCAGTACTTCTTTGTGTTTCACCTCCAGGCGTTCAAACGAGGCGGCGGCGCGCCACATTTCGGCCAATTCGTTGGTACCGGGCTTGGCGACTACCTTGCCCTTGGCCGGAAGCAATACCGGACGCAAACGGTCGTACAATGCCTGTTGTAGCGTCGAATGCAAGCCGCCGGATACGCGCCGCCACATGATCCATGCGTCCGCACCTCCACTCTCTGCCCCGGAACGAGCGGTCGTCGGGCCGGAGCGCGCGGGTACGGCCATCGTCTTCCACAGTTGTTCGATACGAAATTTGTCGAGCGGGTCGCCGAAACCGGGACGGAGACAGTAGCCGACGAGGTTGAACCATCGGCTCAGATGCGAAGGAGAACGACGGCGCTGATCCGCCCCCTCGGCTAAGAATTCCCAGAGTCGGCGACACAATCCGGTCGGCCAAGAGTGGCGTGGGGCATCGAGAGCCGATTCGAGCGCTTTCGTCAACTCTTGAGGTGTCAAGTCATTGTCACTCGGCGCGGCGGAGTAGACGGAACGAATGCACTTGGCGGCCTCTTGTACCTGCGATTCGGGCCACACATCGGTGACTCGCTGCTCCTGCGCTGTTTCGTCTTTCTGGGATTCGCGGCTCGGCGGTTCCTGAATCAGATCGCGGACGTTGAACTCCAATCGCCAACGGTTCTGGCCGTCGCGCGCCACACAGAATAGTTCCAGCGTGCCGATGGCCGTCGATCGCGCCGCCAGGGTGACGGGTACCGATTTTGTGCCGCTGCGCTTGCCGCCGCGCAGCACGGTATGCAGCGGCGGCATCTGCAACAACTGTTCGGGAGACACCGTCAACAAATCGCCGGGCTTGTCGTCGCCGCGCACCGTCGAAGTGTACAGCGGGAACATCACCGGCTGTCCCAGAGACAATTCAAGTTCTGGTTTGTCTAAAATAAGATCTTGGCCTTCTTCCAAGTGTTGGGGCACGACGCAAACGACGGTGACATCCTTGTCTTCCTCGGCGGCGTTTCGGGCCTGTTCGATGCCGATGTAGTAGGAGCGGGCAATGCCGCCGCCGATACGGCGTCCGCCGGTGTGGCGGAGCCAGGCATAGTACGCCGCCCCCCAGGCGACGGCGAGATCCAACGAGGGATTGGTCAACACGAGCGGCTGCCACGGTTGCCCCGGCTTTTCGTACCAATGGCGCAGCACGTCGACCACGCGCTCGCGCAGTGCAGCCGGTTGGAACACGCCGCCATTGAAGAGGATCGCCGACACGGGCGTACTCTCCGCCGCTCCGGTTTGATGTTTCAGAAACGAGGCGAGGTGGCGCGTGATGGCCGGATCGCTGACGTAGGGCAGTCCCATCTCGTGCAGGCCGGAGCGCGCGCCGCGCTGCGGCAGTTCATCGCTCGCAACCAAGGGGAAGAAGCCGTCGAGAATCACCTGCCGCACGTCTACGGGTGTCAGCGGCGCGTGAAGCGTTCCACCGATGACGGCGCGTCCGCGACCGATGACGGTGACGGTATGGCTGGCCGGGGGATTGGGACTCAGCAAGGCTTCCTTGGCGGCACGGCAGGCTTGCGTCAGCAATCCGTACTGCACGGCGTCGAGTCGTCCCGCGCCGGCCAGTTTGCCTTCGACGGATTTGGCCAATGCCAGATCCATATTGTCGCCGCCCAACAAGAGGTGATCGCCGACGGCTCGACGCACGAAGCCTAATTCGCCTTGGTGTTCTACTGCTTCGATCAGGCTGAAATCGCTGGTGCCGCCGCCCACATCCGCTACCAAGCAACGCATGCCCGGCTTTAGCGCCGCCGCCTCTTTGACTGAGTGCGTCGCCTGCCAACAATAGAACGCCGCTTGCGGTTCCTCCAACAGAATCGCACCTTCCAACCCCGCCGTGCGCGCCGCCTCGACGGTCAGATTGCGGGCCACATCGTCGAACGAAGCCGGCACGGTCAGCACGACGGTCTGTTTCTCCAAGCGATCGTCCGGTCGATCCTTGGCCATTTTGTGATTCCAGCTTTCCACCATGTGGCGCAGGTAGCGGGCGGACGCCTCAATGGGCGAGATGCGCGGCACGTCCGGGGGCGCGGCCCAGGGTAGCAGGCCGGCCGAGCGATCGACGCCGCCGTGACACAGCCAAGACTTGGCCGAACTGACCAACCGTCCCGGCACTTTGCCCCCGTGGTTGCGCGCAAACTCTCCCGCCGCGTAGGTGCGCTGCGCATCCCAGGGCAGCGCCGTCGCTCCGGGGGGCAGATCGTGCTGCCCCGGCAAATACAAAAACGACGGTAATAACGGCCGATCCTTGATCTCGCCCACCTCGGTCAATTGCGGGATGGCGAACGAGCGAATGTCCAAACGCTCGCCGCGGCGCGGATGCTGCAAATCGACGTATGCCAGCGCGCTGTTGGTCGTGCCCAGGTCGATGCCAATGAGATAGCGTGCCATGTGTCTTCTGAGTCTGATCCAGGTTTCGGAGGCCTCAATTTCCTCTCGTCATCATACGATCTTGCCGCGATGCGACGCCAGATAAGGCCGCAAGAGTGTTTCTGTGTCCCCGAACATCCAATCCCACAAGGTTCTCCCAGCGGCGAGCCAATGGTGGCCGCGGCCGCCTGGTTCTTCTGCGGCGAGGCCACTCAGCGGCCGCTTCACGCTGGACGGTGCGGTCGCGATGGCGGCCCCTTCTAAGGGGAGAGCCGACGCCTTAGAGCGAGCGAGTACCCGAGGCCATTCCAGGCCTGGCTGTCAGCCCTCGGTTTACTCTTCGTTCTCGCGGGCATGATCTTCGCCTAGCGGTGTGGGCGGACGCTTGGGCGGTCGAATGCAGCGACGAATTGCGGAAGGCGAGCGCGGCGAATCGGCTTAAAGCATCCTGAGTGCAGCCAAGGCAGTTCATGCCGCAGAGTTTGTGCCCCCAAAACGTAGGGAATGCGACTCGATTGCCGCCCGATGTACCGCAAGCTATTTTTCTCTGTGGGAGTTGGGCGCGAAGCTCATGCACCAAGTTCTACTCCCCCGTGCCGGTCGCCGACGGTGGACACGATTCCCGCCCGGACGGCACGAGAGCTAGACCACGATTCGTTTCGGCCCCAAAACCAGTGCCCGACGGTGCATCATGCATCCACATGAGGAAGCGACGATCCGGGCGTTCATAAGTCCGCCTCGACGGACACGATGGCTCGAATCGTTGGCGTCTGCCAAGCGACGAAGGCGAATCCTCGACCGGCTCAACCACGGTAGGGACATCGACGAGCGCTACGCAACGCCGTTGGCATCGAATGCCGATATACTGGCTCTATTGAAAGCTCACGGTGCTTCGACGACCTGCTATGTCCTCTCGGACGCGGCGGCCTTGGACGGACGGGTGTTGTCGCTCGTGGAGGCGGTAGACCAGGCAGTGTGGAGCGGCTGCGGCACCATTATCAGTTGCTTGCCTGGGCGGTTGGCTTACTATTACGATGAATGCGGCGAACGACGGATGTTATTGGAGCGAAAAGCCGAACCCGTCGCTGGTGCGATTCGTCGCATCTGAATGATCTGTAACGCATTGCGGCACGGAGGCACCTTGACGTCACCTGCTGTCCCGTCCGCGGTCTGCCGCGGCGAGAAGGAGAGGATCGGACACCAGAGGAGTACGACGTGCGCCGGCGCTGTTGCGATAGGAGTTGTCTGCGACAATTCGCTCGATGGAGCAGTGTCATGAGTTTTCGAGAAAGAGGACGGTGGCGAGCCGAGTTGGCTTGCCTTCTGTTAGCAGCGGCGGCAAACGGCGTTCGTGCCGATGAGACGCTGTTCCGCAAGGACATCGCGCCTATTTTGGAGCAGCATTGTCTGCATTGCCACAACGCGAAATCGGCGCGCGGCGGCTTGTCGTTGGAGACGGCGGCAGAACTACATGCCGGGGGCGATAGCGGCGCGATGGTCGTGCCGGGGAAGCCGGACGAAAGCCTTCTGCTGGAAATGATCTCCGGCGACAAACCGAAGATGCCGAAGAAGGCAGCGGCTTTGAAGAAGGAACAAGTCGCGCTTTTGAAACGATGGATCGCCGAAGGAGCAAATTGGCCGAAGGATACAACTCTCCAAGCACGCGGCAAAACAAAGGAAAACTGGTGGTCGCTGCAACCCCTGACTCGATCTCCCAATCCCGCCGTTCAAACGCCGGGATGGGTGCGAACGCCGGTCGATGCCTTTATTCTCCATCGGTTGGAGCGTGACGGAATGAAGCCGAGCGCCGAAGCGGATCGGCGCACACTCCTTCGCCGACTCTATTTCGATCTGCTCGGCCTACCGCCGACGCCCGCCGACCTCGACGCTTTCTCGCGCGATACGTCGCCGAACGCTTATGAGAAACAGGTAGAGCGATTGTTGGCCTCGCCGCGCTACGGCGAACGCTGGGCGCGGCACTGGCTCGACGTGGTTCACTACGGCGACACACACGGTTACGACAAGGACAAAGTCCGTCCGAACGCTTGGCCGTATCGCGACTATGTCGTGCGCTCGTTCAATGAAGATAAGCCCTATTCACGATTCGTAAAAGAGCAAATCGCCGGAGATGTGTTTTATGCCAACGGCCGCGACGGCATCGCCGGACTCGGTTTTTTGGCGGCGGGTCCGTGGGATTTCGTCGGTCAGGTTGAATTGCGCGAGGGCACGCTGGATAAGAAGATCACGCGCAATCTCGACCGCGACGACATGGTGGCCACGGCGATGAACACCTTTACCAGCCTGACGGTGCAGTGCGCTCGCTGTCACGATCACAAGTTCGATCCCATCGCCCAGGAAGATTATTACGCGCTGCAGACCGTGTTCGCCGCCGTGGATCGGGCCGACCGGCCTTATGAAGTCGATGCCGAAACGGCGGATCGACGGCTGGCCCTCAACCAGCGACTGACGAAATTGGCCGGAAACAAGCGCGCGATGGAAGCACGCTTGCAAAAGTTGGCTGGACCGGAACTCGCTCCAATCGACGGACAAATTGCCCAATTGCTGACCGAGGCGAAAGGTCCAGAGCGACCGGAGTACGGTTATCACAGCGGCATCGAAGCCCGGCAAAGCGTCGTCAAATGGGTACAACTCGATCTCGGAAAATCATTGGAGATACAGTACATCGTTTATGTCGGATGTCACGATACCTTCAACAACATCGGCGACGGCTTCGGCTTTCCAGTGCGTTACAAGATCGAAATCGGCGACGATCGGTCGTTCGCGAACGCCGTACTCGTCGCCGATTACACCGGAGTCGATATAGCCAATCCCGGCATCGTGCCACAGAGTATCGCCGTCGGCGGCAAAACCGCGCGCTACGTCCGCATCACAGCAACGAAGCTGGCCCCGCGCTCCGGCGATTTTATTTTCGCGCTCGCCGAGGTTAGCGTTCTCTCACCGCAAGGAAAAAACCTGGCCGCTGGAACGCGCATCACTTCGCTCGATTCCATCGAAGCGCCGCCGCGTTGGCGGCGAACGAATCTCGTGGATGGACATTGTCCCGGAGCCAAGAATTGCGTTCACCTGCCGGAAGTCGCCCGCTTGAACGAACGACGCCGTCTCGTGCTGAGTCGAGTCCGTAACGCAGCCCTTCAGCGAAACGTCGAGGCCATCGAACGCGACATCGCGGAGACGAGACGGCAACTCGCCGATCTGCCGCCCCCTGGCTTGGTGTATGCCGCCGCCACGCAGTTCGCCTCGGCGGGTAGCTTTATACCCACTGGCGGTAAACCGCGGCCCATCTATCTTCTCAAGCGAGGCAGCGAGAAAAATCCGCTGCGCGAAGTCGGTCCCGGAGCGGTCGCCTGTGTGGCGGGTCTACCCTCGCGCTTCCCGCTCGCTGGCAAACCCGAAGGAACACGCCGCGCCGCTCTTGCGAATTGGATAACCGACAAAAACAATCCGCTAACATGGCGATCCTTCGTCAATCGCGTTTGGCTGTATCACTTCGGCCAAGGCATCGTTGAGACACCCAACGATTTCGGCCGCATGGGCGGCAAACCGTCGCACCCCGAACTACTCGATTGGCTCGCGGTCGAGTTCCGCGACGGCGGCCAGTCCATCAAGCACCTGCATCGCCTCATCGTCAACAGTGCAACCTATCGGCAAGTGTCGAAGGATAATCCTGCCTATGCGCGCCGCGACGGCGGCAATCGCCTGCTTTGGCGCGCAAACCGCCACCGTCTCGACGCCGAGTCGATCCGCGATGCCGTGCTGTCGATTAGCGGTAAGCTCGATCTGAAAATGTACGGCCCCGGTTTCCGCACCTTCGGTTTTCTCGACGATCATTCTCCGCACTACAAATACGAGGAATACAACCCCGACGATCCCCTCGGCCAGCGTCGTTCTGTCTATCGCTTTCTGGTGCGTTCCGTGCCCGATCCGTTCATGGAAACGCTCGATTGCCCCGATCCGTCGCTGCGCGTCGAGAAACGCAACGAATCGCTGACGGCACTCCAGGCGCTGGCTCTGCTCAATGACAAGTTCATGCTGCGCATGGCCCAACACTTTGCCGAGCGCATCGAAAAGAAGGGCGGCGATCTATCGCATCGCGTCACCCGCGCCTATCGTCTCGCCCTCGGCCGCGAACCGACGCCCGAAGAGAGCCGGGTCTTGCTCGATTATGCCCGCAAACACGGCCTGGCGAATCTGTGTCGTTTGATCCTGAACACAAACGAGTTTTCATTCGTGGACTAATTCGCGATGCCCCACGTTGCGTTCCCTGAGCGAGAAGTCGAGTCGTTTCCTCGTCGCTTCTTCGTTCGTCGCAGGGTCGCGAGGGGCAAGTTTTTTCGTATCTCCTTGCGAACCTGCCTCATCGTACTCTCGACGCATTCGTTCGCATAAAGCAAGCTGAGGGCGAGTAACATCGGCTACAATTCCTTCCATGCGGCTCCGCGGCGGCGACGCGGAACCGCATGGAATCGAAAAAAGCGATCACGGTAGTTCGACCGTCGCCAAATCGAGTTTCTTGTCTTTGTTTTTACGCAGTACCAAGACGTGCCCTTTGTCGAAGATGTCGAGCTGCGCGGTTCCTTCGAGACTGGCAACCGTCTCGTATTTCAGTCCCGCCGTGTCGCCAATCCGCTTGGTGATGCTTTCGACTTTGTCGATGCCTTCGGTCGGAATTTTCATCACGCCGCGCGCGCTGTTGGCCATCAACAGATAATCCTTACCGTCCTTTTGATAGACGATCAGATCGAGCGGGACGTTGTGATTGCCCAACTCGGCGATCGTCTTGCCCTTGACCTTGGCTCCCGGCTTTAGCTCGGCGACGGGAACCTGGACGAGGGGAGTGCAAGTGTAGGCGGCCAACACGTTCGCTTCGCCGTTGATCTCGTAGGGTACGAAGGTGCGAATCGGCGAGCGCGTTTCCAAGCGGCCGTGCGAGCCGTGGTAGATTTCAACAGCCGCACCCTTGCCCGCTTCCTTGAAGGGAAAAGGAAGGAAGCGGAATTGCGACGCGAAGTCTTCATTCGACAGACAGGCCACCAAGAGCTGGCCCTTGACGTAGGCCATGTGCGTGATAACCTCGTTCGGGGTTCGCCCTTTGCCGGGATTGGGCAGCGGCGTGCGCGCAAACGGCACGTCCGTCAGAGCCACTTCGGCGATCTTGCCGGAGCGTTCGACGCGCAGTAGCACCGGCTTGGCTTCGGCTGCCTTGCCGCGCGTGACGCCGAGATAGGCGTTGCCGGATAGGGGATTAACGGCCAGGTCGTTCACGACGAGTTGACCCGCTTCGATACCGAGCAGCGAGGCGATCTTCTCGTCGATCGCCTCGACTTTGGGCCGTTCCGTGCCGACGGCCACGCGATCTTGCGTATCGAGCGCGACGATGGCGGCAGCACGCGGATCGCCAACAAACAGAATTCCCTCTGGCCCGAAAGCCAGAGCGCCGATCGACTGAAGTTCGACGTTGCCCTTTTTGAGACCGTCCCGCGGACCGGCGGCTTGGAGAGAGTTGGCCAATACCAACGCCGAGGCCAATGCGAGCGAGGTGAAACGAAGACGCGAACCGATCATGAGGTCTACTCCTTGCACGAGGCGAAGTTGTTTACAGACAGAAACCAATCCCCATGATGACGGTTCCGCGACGCAATGCAAGTTAGAAATCAATGAGAATCGGCCCACAGCGCCGCGCGGATCGGATGGCGCTCCTCGGCATCGAGTCCCGCATCAGCATTGGTCGGGACGGCGGAGATTCTCCTGTGGGCGCGGCGGGCCGGTGACTGGCCATTTTTCAAGACAAATGCGTGACATTTGCCCTGAGAACGGATACAATCTTCGCATTGTTATCTATCGTGCCCAGACGCCCTTGCGGGGGAGGCTATCCATGCCCGCCGTCTCCATCGCGGATTTTGCGGACATTTTACGCATTGGCCATCTCTTGGAGTCGCGACAACTCGCGGAGGTTTCCGGACTCGGCGCGCAATGGGTCGAACCGAAAGCCCTCGCCGGCGAGTTGATTCGGCGCGGCTGGTTGACGCCATTTCAGGTCAATTCCATTTTTCGGGGGCGGCACGACGAATTGAACTTCGGTTCCTACGTCTTGCAGGAACGGCTCGGCGAAGGCGGCATGGGCAAGGTATACAAGGCGCGCGATTGGAAGCTGTGTCGAACCGTCGCCTTGAAGGTGGTTCGCAAGGAACGCTTGGGAGACGCCGACGCCGTGCGGCGTTTCCAGCGCGAGATTCGCGCCGCCGCCCAACTATCGCATCCCAACATCGTCCACGCTTTCGACGCTGGGGATTCCGGAGATCGACACTTCTACGTCATGGAGTATGTGGATGGGATCGACCTCGCCCGGTTGGTGCGCCGCGACGGTCCCTTGCCAATCGAGGAAGCGCGCGATTGCGTTCGCCAAGCGGCGCTGGGATTGCAACATGCTTACGAGTGTGGACTGGTGCATCGAGACATCAAGCCGCACAACCTGCTGCGAACGCGCGGAGCCAACGGGCAAACGATCGTCAAAATCCTCGACATGGGCTTGGCGCGTCTCGACCGCGGTGGCGAGGGGCATGACTCCGACGCCATGACGCGCGAAGGCGTGGTCATGGGAACCCTCGATTATCTCGCTCCGGAACAAGCCCGAAACGCGCACTTGGCGGACACGCGCGCCGATTTGTATAGCCTGGGATGCACGCTCTATTTTTTGCTGACGGGCCAGCCTCCTTTTTCCGGCGGCACGCCGACCGAGAAACTCATCAAGCACCAGATGGACTCGCCGCCACCCGTCGAGCGATTGCGGGCGGATGTACCGGCCTGGTTGAACGCCGTCGTCGAGCGTCTCCTGGCCAAGAAGCCGGAACATCGTTTTCAGACCCCAGCGGAAGCGGCAGAAGCGCTGATCGCCGTCCACCGCCCTGCGGTCGATGCATCCGCGCAGCCTCCTTCGCCCATGAAATCGACGACGCCGGACATGGAATGGATGGCGGATACCTCGGCGAATTGGTCGTCGATTTTAGAGGATCCTACCTCCGGTGCGTCGAGTTCCTCTCTGCGCCGTCAACAGGGTCTCCAATCCCAACCCTTCGCATGGATCGTCTCGCTCGCGGTTCTCATTCTGTTGGCACTCGTCTCCCTCTTGTTAATCTTCCTATGATAGCGGTGATCTCCCCACGAGGGGAGGACTCGAGACGAAGGGGTTCCGGCTCGGAGGAATAGGTTTGACGGATCGCTTGAACGTCGTGACGGGAGCAACGGGCCTCCTCGGCAGCCACATCGTCCAACAATTGCACGCACGCGGCGAGCGTATTCGAGCGTTCGTGCGGCCGACGAGCGACACGACGTTTTTACGCCGATTGGGCGTCGAGTTGGCGGTAGGCGATCTCAACGAGCCGAGCGGTTTGCGTTCCGCTCTGTCTGGAGCCGCCGTGGTCTATCATTGTGCGGCCCGCGTCGGCGATTGGGGTCCGTGGCGGCTCTTTCAACGCGAGGTCATCGACGCCACCGCCCATCTCCTCGACGCCTGCCGTACTGAGGCCGTCGGTCGGGTCTTGCACGTTAGCTCGATCATCGTCTACGGTCATCCGCGCATTCGCAGCGAACGCTTCAACGAAGACGAACCGCTCGGTCAAAACCCCTGGCTGTGGGATTACTACTGCCGGGCGAAGGTGAAGGCCGAGGAGCTATGTCGTGCATACCCTGGCGATTTGACGATCGTGCGCCCCAGTTGGATCTACGGCCCCCGCGACCGCACCACCCTGCCGCGCGTTCTCAAGGCGCTCGACGCCGGGCGGGTGGCGATCATCGGCGACGGGAAGAATCTCTTGAATGTCGTGTACGCCGCCGATGTCGCCGAGGGAGCCATTCGCGCCGCCAATCATCCAGAGGCCAAGGGGCAGGCGTACAATCTCAGCAGCGAGGGCGAGATTTCTCAGAGCGATTTCCTCGATTTGCTCGCCGATGAATTGGGCCGACCGCGCATTCAGGGGCACGTCTCCTATCGCGTTGCCTTCTGGGGTGGTTTCGTCTCGGAGGCCATCGGCAGGCTGATCCGTTTGCGCCGTCCGCCACACTTGACGCGCTATGCCGTGGCTCTCATCGGTCGTTCGACACGCTTCAGCATCGCCAAGGCGCGCGAACAACTCGGCTGGCAACCCCGTGTCGGCATTCGCGAAGGGATTCGACGCACGCTCGAATGGTACGAGGAGGAACGGCTGAATCGCGAGCGCGAACAATCGCTTGAAGCCGGTACTTTCTCCCAAACTCGGCTCGAGGGACCGCTGAAATGATCCACTTCGCCGACCGTGTCGCCGCCGCCGTCCGGGCCAAGGGCAACGCCGTTTGCGTCGGCCTCGATCCGCGTTGGGAATCGTTGCCTCTGGAACTGCGACAGCGCCGGGGCGACGCTTCCCTCGCTGCGATCGCGTCCGCCTACGAGGAGTTTTGTAGTCGGGTACTCGACATTGTGGCCCCGCTCGTTGCGGCGGTCAAGCCGCAGAGCGCTTTCTTCGAGGCGTGCGGGCCGGAGGGGATGGCCGCGATGCAGCGCCTGCTGTGCAAAGCCCGCAATCTCAATCTCATTACCGTACTCGACGGCAAACGCAACGACATCGCCTCGACGGCCTCCGCCTATGCCGATGCCGCTTTCGGTGGAACACGTCTTGCCGCACGCACTTTTCCCGTTTGGGAAGCCGACGCGCTGACGATTAATCCTTATCTAGGACGGGATGCCGTCGAGCCGTTTTTGGAGAGCGCTCGCCGCGTTGGCGCAGGTTTGTTCGTTCTGGTGCGAACGAGCAATCCGGGGGCGGGGCAATTTCAGGACTTACTCGTTTCTCCCCCTGCCTCTTCGTCGCGCTCCACCGAAGGCTCGTCGCTGCGTCCTCTGTATCAGTACGTCGGCGAAGCGGTTGGAGCTTGGGCACGCGAAAACGTGGGGCACTGCGGACTCGGCGATGTGGGAGCGGTCGTCGGCGCAACCTATCCCGCCGAGTTGGTGATGTTGCGGAAGTTGCTGCCCGAGGCGATCTTTCTGGTGCCCGGTTTCGGAGCGCAGGGCGGCAAGGCCGAGGATGTCGCATCGGCTTTTCGACCCGATGGTTTGGGAGCAATCGTCAACAGTTCGCGCGGCATCCTCTTCCCGTTTAAGCCCGACGATCCCTCGTGGGAGATGCGCATAGACGAAGCAACCCGCGCGACCATCGCCGCCTTGGACAAGCGATAAGGGTTCGTCGCCCTTCGTCTGCACTTGGGCGTATGCGTCGTTCGCGGTACGATGGAAGGGAGAACATATCTCGCAACTTCAGGGAGGGAAGAACAGATGATCCGCTCGGCATGGACTGCACTCATCTTATGGTTCGTCACCGTGCCCTCGACAGCTGCTCCGCCACAATGGATCGTTGTCACCGCGCCGGCCTTTCGCAAGGCGGTCGAGCCGCTTTGCCAACATCGCAAAAAACAGGGGTTTCACGTTGTCGTGGTGCAAACGACCGACGTTCTCCGCGCCGACGATCTCCGCGCCGGTGATGGAAGCAAGCTGTGCGAGTACGTGCGTAAACTACTTCGCCAATATAAGGGATCGTCTTCTATCCTCCTCGTCGGGGCAATCGAGGCCGGACGTTTGCCGGACGCGGAGACGAAAGTGCTGCCTCCCTTGAGCGGGACAGTTGGCCGCATGAAGGATCAACCCAGCGACTGCGGCTACGGTTGCCTGGACGGCGGAAAACTGCCTACGGTTGCCGTTGGACGCTTTCCAGCCCACAGTGAAGAAGAAGCCCGCGCCATGACGGCAAAGACGTTGGAATACGAAGACACAAGGCATCCCGGAGAATGGCGGCGGCGGCTAACGATTCTGGCCGGGATTCCCGCATACAATCCGTTCGTCGACCGCCTGGTCGAAAGTTTGGCCATGGCGCGCCTGGCACGGTTGTCGCCGATGTGGTCGGGGCGTGCGATCTACAGCAATCCACGTTCGCGCTTTACTCTGCCCGATACGCTACTTCACGAACGCGCCGAGCGCTACGTTCGAGAGGGTCAAGCCTTCACGCTCTATCTAGGTCACTCCAACCCCGCTGGCCTGTACGGCGGCGGAGCGCGGCGCTATCTCGACCGAACCGATTGGTCGCGGCTGAAGATTGAGCGAGGGAAGGGCATCTTTTTCACCTTCGGCTGCAACGGTTGCCAGCTGAAGGGCAACGATGGTGAGGGCTATGGCGTGGCCGCGATGCGCAACGCCCACGGCCCCGCGGCCGTCGTCGGCTCGCACGGTATCTGCTTTGCCTCAATGGTGCAGCTGGCCGCCGACGGCTTCTTCGAGTCCACCTTGGCAAGGACCCTGCCCGAACGTCTGGGCGACAGCTGGTTGGCCATTCTCGATGGCCTGGCGCGCGGCAAAATCGACGACTTTACTTATCGGCTCCTCGATACGGTGGACGGCGATAAAAACATTCCGCAAGCGACGCAACGCCGAGAACACCTGGAGATGTTCGTTCTCTTGGGCGATCCCGCGCTGCGCCTACCGCGCATGGCTTCAGATTTCGAGTTGGGTGTCGAGAAGTCGATTGCCGCGGGGGATAAACTCGCCGTTCGTGGAACGGTTCCTCAGCGCTTGTCCCAAGCCCGTATTCGATTGACGCTCGAACGAACCGTCGATAGTCGGCCCACTGATTTGGAAGCCGTGCCAAACGCTTCCCGCGCCGATGACAAAGCACAAGATCGGATTCTACTCGCCAACCACAACCGCGCCAATCGCTTCGTCTTGGTCGAGCGCGAAACGAAGGTTCGAGACGGGAGCTTCCAAGCGACGATTGAGGTTCCGTCGAAACTCTCCTGGCCACGCGTACTACTCCGCGTCCACGCCGCCAACGACAGCGAGGAAGGCATGGTCGTGCAACCGCTCGAGGTGAAAACGAAATCGACCGCGCGGCAACGAGGGAAGCAGCCATGAGCCTGAACTATCGAGACGACGGCATAGCGTTCCTCTACCCCGAAAATTGGCGGCTCGACCGCGAAGAGAACGAGGACGGGTGGACGGTGATGCTGCAGAGTCCCGGCACGGCGTTTCTAACCCTGACCCTCAGCCGGGGCGACACGAATTCCGAAGCGATTTCCGCCGCTGCGCTGGAAGTTCTCCAAACCGAATATCCCGCACTCGAAGCGAGACCCCAAGCCGAGACGATAGCCGGTCGAATGGCCATCGGCCACGACATCGAATTCTTCAGTCTCGACCTCACCAACACTTGTTGGACGCGCTGTCTTGAAACGGAAGATGGCATACTCCTCCTACTGTGTCAAAGCAACGACCTGGAATTGGCACAATATGGACCCGTCTTACGCGCCATTTGCACTTCCTTAAGGATCGAGGACGATTACGAGTTTGTCCCGGAGGAGTAGTTCTGTCCGATCCGCTACAGTGAGGTAGCGGTTTTTCGAGCCGTTTCGCCCTCACTCGCAACGAGACTGTCTCACAAGCTCCCCCTCGCCCCTGAGTGCAGGGGCGAGGGGGATTTTGTCGGACAACTTCGAAGAGGATCAATCCCCATGATGCCCTTACCGCAACGTCCAAAAATTGAAACGCACTAAGCGAGTGATTTTCCACGCGGTCGGCTCCGACGGCTCAACCGTCCTCGCCGGAAGCGAGGCAACTGCTGACCCAATGGGCCGAAGGAACGCCGGACGCCGTCCTGACGCGCGAAGCGCGTCTCTCTCTTCAGCACTTAAGATATAAGGGACATTAATCATATCAAAATATCTTTTAATTGCCGTCCGCTGTCGGCGTCGCATTTGTACAATCAAGAGGGAGATCAACGCGGTAGAGTGAGAACGCGCGATGGAGCAGAAGAGCGTTAACGATTTGAGTATCGTTCTGTTCGGACTGCCGGCGGCGGGGAAGTCGTCGCTGCTCGGCGCGCTGGCGCAGGCGGCGCAGGCGCAGGAACATTTGCTCAACGGCAAACTCACCGATGTTTCCCACGGCTTGGACGAGCTACGACGGCGATTGTACGAAGAAAGCGCGCGTCGCACCGCCGACGAGGTCGTGCCGTATCCGGTCGATTTCGAGCCGTTTCACCCCGACGAACGGAAGGCGAAAAACGACGGTCATGTGGGCGCAGTCCTCATCGACTGCGACGGCCGCGTCGCCAACGATCTGCTCGTCCGCCGGCAGGCCATTGCCGACGATAGCCCCGAAGGCACGCTGGCGCGCGAGGTTCTCGACGCCGATACGCTCGTGCTGGTTCTCGACGCCTCCGCGCCGCCGGCCCAGGTCGAGTCGGACTTCGCCGAGTTCGACCGCTTTCTTCGTCAACTGGAGATTCATCGCGGCGAGCGCGCCGAGGTCGGCGGGCTGCCGGTGTTTCTGGTGCTGACCAAATGCGACTTGCTGGCAGGAGTCGGCGACACCATGGCCGACTGGATGGAACGCATCGAACAACACAAGCGCGATGTCGATGGCCGTTTTCGCCGCTTTCTGGCTCGGCGCGAACAAGAGTCGGGACCGCTGCCTTTCGGTCGGCTCGATCTGCACTTGTGGGCGACAGCAGTGAAACGGCCGGCGCTGGCCGGTTCTCCCGCCAAAGAAAGAGAGCCATATGGCGTGGCCGAACTGTTTCGCCAATGTCTCGAGCGCGCCGCCGCCTTTCGGGGAACCCGAGGCCGAGCGGGACGCCGTCTGTTGTGGACCGCCGGCGGCGCGATCGGCCTCGTCGCCGCCATGATCGCTCTCGCCGCAACCTTTACCCTGCGCGGTCTCGATACGCAAAGCAATGCCCTACGCGATCGCTTTGCTCTCTTGCGCGATACCGGCTCGGCATCCGAGTTGGACCGCCTGCGCGCTCCCGTGGGCGAGTTGCGCGAACGTCTCAAGCAGTGGTGTGAACTGCGCGACGATCCCTCGTTCGACGAACTGTCCGCCGAAGATCGGCAAACGGCGAAGGCCCGCATTGACGAATTAGAGACGTATCTGGGCTATTACGACCGTTTATCGCAATCGCCCCGTTCGCGCGACGCGCGGTCCAGGCGAGAGTTGGAGGAGATCGAACGAAATCTCAAAACCGAGTTGTCGCTGCCGAGTCCAGAGTGGAAGAGTACCGAAGCGGGCCGAGAGTACGCCCGGCGGCTGCAGGATGCGGCGGCCCTGACCGCGGCTCTGGATCGCGCCGAGGGGTGGTATCGAGAGAGCGCGGCCAAGACGGAGACGCTTCGCTCGTTCGCCGGCCAACAGAGGGCAGGGATCAACTGGCCGCGCTGGACCGAAGACGCCGAGAGTGTGTTATCACCCGATTATCGACCGCCCTTCACCGGGACGACCCCTGTGGTCGGGGCGGCCTCGCCCCTCACCCACGAGGCCACGGTTCTGCGTTACACCGAGGTCGCATCGGCGCGAACCGATTGGGACGGTAAAAGAATCCGTTTGCAGCATGTTTTCGACGTGACGTCCGCCCTCGGATTGGCCAAGGCGACGGGGAACCAAACGGCACCGCTCGACATCCCGCGCAAATTCACACTGACTCAAGCGCGGCGATTTCGCGACGAGTTGGAACGCATGTATAAGGCTTACCAGAGCGATTTTGTCTTCGACAAGTTGCCCGATGCCGTTCGCCCAACCGTAGATCAGGCGGCGCGAACGAGTTACGAACATCTATTGGAACCGGCCCGCGCCGTCGTGTTGCAGCAATTGCGGCGGGCGGGCAGCGGAGCGGAAGAGACTCGCGCACGCTGGCAGGGGGTGCGCGACTGGCTGCGCGACCCGAAGGAATTGGAAGATTGGCGCGCGTTGGCGCGCGTTTTGATTCGCCTACAAGATCCGGCTGGCCCTCATGCGCCGGAAACAGTCGATCCCGTTGGGGCGCTGGCGGACTTCCTGGAGCGGGCGAGCTTTTCAATAACACTTCGCCGGTTGACGTTGGAGATACCGGACGATGTGGGGCGCAAGCCGGCCGCCGACGCCGCACTGTCAATCTACCACCCCGCCTCGGCGGGCGAGGACAAGCCCGCGCTAACGTTCAAACCGTCCGGTGAGGGGGAGCGCGATGCTCGGCGGCGCGTGCGTATCTATTCGTTCCGCCTCGAAGAATCGAAGACTCTACCCTACCGTCCGGGAGACGCTCTTTGGGCGACGCTCCAGCTGCAAGACGAGTGGACCCTCACCTGGGTGCGTTGCCGCAGTCTGATGTATCAATTCGAGCGCTTGTCTCGCCCCCCGCGCCTGCACAAGAACGCGGAGCCGGCCTCGCGCGGGAAGCGGGAACAAGAAGTCCGCCTCTTGTTTCTTCCCCCCGACGACATCCCGCGTGTGCCAGATCTCATGCCGGTAGTGTTGTTGACCCCGTGACGACACGGCCGGTGGGCGCGCGGTTCTAATCGTCGAGACTCGGCGACGCGATGCTGTTCCCATCGACGGCCGCGAATGGAAAAGGAAGGAACAAGCCTCGACATCCCGCGATCCTTCGCTCTATACTAAATCACTTAGAGTGCCTACCTCCCGTATCTCTTCGCTGCGCGCAACGAGACTGGATTGTGGACGGGGAGTAACTGAGAGGCGAGACGCAAAGCCCCTCTCCCTCCGTACTCAGGAGAGAGGGGAGCTACTGAAATAGCCTCCTACCGATAGGTTTTGCGCGTCGTGCTATTGGGAAGAGCAAAAGGGATTTGTTCCTCATGCCGTGAAGTGCCAACTATTCAAAGGCGATAACAAATGCTTCGATTCCGACTTTTCGTTTTGTCGTTGCTCGCGGCGTCGATGGTGACTCTTTCGGTGCAAGCCGCCGACAAAAAAGATAAAAGCGCTCCCGAAGAAGTTAAAATGAACGAGCGCGCCCGCAAGGCCACGGTCAAGGCGCTCGAATGGTTGGCGGCGCGGCAGAACTCCGACGGTAGCTGGAGCGAAGGTCCCTATCCGCACAACACCGCCATCACGGCGTTCGCCCTGTTGGCTTTTCTGTCGCAGGGACATCTGCCCGGCGAGGGAACCTACGGGCCGGAGGTGGCCAAAGGGAGTCGATTCCTGTTGGCCTCGGCGCGGGAGGACGGCTATCTGATCGGCGCGCGCGGCGGCAATATGTATTGTCATGCCATGGCCACACTCGCCCTCGCCGAATTGTGGGGCATGACCGGCGACAAGGAGATCAAGCCCGTGTTGACGAAGGCGGTCAATCTCATCGTCGGCAGTCAAAACTTCGAGGGCGGTTGGCGCTACGAGCCGAGACCAACCGGCGCAGATATATCCGTAACCATCATGCAAGTCATGGCGTTGCGTGCCGCCAAGAACAGCGGCCTGCACGTCAAGGACGAGACCATGCGCCGCGCGATTGCCTACATCAACCGATGCTACAACAAGCGTCTCGGTGGTTTCTCGTACATGCCCGGTCAGCCTCCCGGTTTCGCGCGCACCGCGGCCGGCGTCTGCGTCCTTCAACTGACTGGCGAATACAAGGCGGCGGAAATCCCGAAGGCCATCGAGTTTATGAAGCGACACGCCAGCGAACACCAACATTTTTGGTACGGCCATTACTATGCCTCGCACGCCATGCACCAAGTCGGCGGCAAGGAGTGGGAAGAGTGGTACGGTCGGATCTGCGATACCTTTTTGCCCTGGCAGAGCGACGACGGCAGCTGGTCGCGCCGCGATCGCTTTGAAGTTGGCCCCGTCTATCAAACCTCGATCGCCGTTATTATTCTCTCGGTGCCAATGAACTACATGCCCATCTTCCAGCGATGACATCGACCGATGGAGCCACGTCGTTCGTCTTGACTCGACGCGGTTCGTCGAACTACGATGAGGCGGTAAGGATGCAAGCCGAGCGGTCGATTCGCACGGCCGATCTTCAGGGGAATCCGAAACGATGATGTATCAACGTCCCTTCACGCGCCATAAAACCCGCGAAGTTCGAGTCGGCGACACGATCGTCGGCGGCGACAACCCCATCTGGGTGCAGTCGATGACTGTGCCGGACACGCATCTCGTGGACGAAGTCGTGGCCCAGATTCATCGCCTCGAGGAAGCCGGTTGCGAACTGGTGCGCGTCACCGTGCCCAAGGCCGAAGATGCTGCCGCTCTCGCCGAGATCAAGAAACGCATTCACATTCCGCTGATTTGCGACATTCACTTCGATTACAAAATGGCCCTGGCCGCGCTCGATCACCCCATCGACAAGATTCGCATCAACCCCGGCAACATCGGCGGCTACGACCGCTATCGTCAAGTCATTCGCAAGGCCAAGGACAAAGGCATTCCCATGCGCATCGGCGTCAATGCCGGCAGCCTGGAACGCGAGATGGCCATGAAATACGGCTTCCCGTGCCCTCCGGCGATGGTCGATAGCGCCCTGCGCTACATCGAAATCGCCGAGGCGGAGGGGTATCACGATCTTATCGTATCGCTAAAGTCCAGCGATGTCCTCACCGCCGTCGAAGCCTATCGGCTCTACGCCAAGCAGGCGAACTATCCGACGCACATCGGTATCACCGAAGCCGGCAAAGCGCCCTACGCCGTCACCAAGTCGGCGTGCGGCCTAGCCCCGATTCTGCTCGACGGCATCGGCGACACCATCCGCATCAGTCTGCTCGGCGATCCGGTGCCGGAGATCGTGGCGGCCTTCGACATTCTGCAAGCGACGCAAAGGCGGGTGCGCAAGCCGGAGTTGATCGCTTGCCCAACGTGCGGTCGATTGGAGATCGATCTCGAAGGCATCATCGCCCAAGTCGAGACGCGCTTGGCCGGACGCAAAACGCCGGTGAAGATCAGCATTCTCGGCTGCATCGTCAATGGTCCCGGCGAGGCGCGCGAGGCCGATCTCGGTATCGCCGCCGGCAAAGGCAAGGGCGTCATCTTCAAACGCGGCGAGATGATTCGCCACGTTCTCGAAAGCGAAATGGTCGATGCCCTGATGGAAGAGATCGACAAATGGGAACAGGAGGAAGCGGAGAAGGGAACCCTGCCGCGCGAGAAGCGGATTGATTCCGAGCATGGCCGCGTCCGCCTGCCGGTGCTGGCGTAACGGGCGCTCGGCGGAAATCGTCAGGACGCCAGCCGGCGGCGCAAGCAAGATTCCCTTGCGAGCGCGGCGGGCTGGTAAACAGATCCCCTTGCTTGCGCAGCGAGCCGATCAAAAAGTCAGGCGCGCGAGAAGTGCAACTGAATGCCGCCGACCAAGAGTGACGTGAACCAGCAGCAACCGAGCAGGCTAAGTCCATACGTCACACCGAACGGCAAACAGACGATGACGACGGCCAGAACAAAGAACATCGCCGCCCAAGCGTAAAACCATCCCCAGATGCTCGCCCCCAACGTGGCGAACCCCATACCGCTGAGTACCGCCAAGATCGGTGCCAAGGGCAGCGGCGCGGGAAGAAAACAGTTGACGATCAAGAGCGAGAGAAAACCTCCGTAATAGGCTGGGATCAGGTTCCACACCTGCCGCTCAACGGCCGTCAGGCCGCGCTCCTTGACGGGTCGCAGGCGCACGGCCAAATAAAGCATGACGACGATCTGGACCAGCTTCGTGCCCAGAATGGCCCACCAACAATGCACGGGATCGAGGGTCAATTGCCAGACGTTGGCCACGACGCATCCCAGCAAGATCGTCGATCCGACGGCCAGCAACAGGCGCGGCCAACCGTCCGAAAGAATGTCTCGGTGCCGACGGCGCAGACCGTGTTGGAGACGCTTCAACCAGGTGAGCCGCTTGGCCGACACCGCCTCGCCGCGCAGGAACGCTCGTAGGTCGGCGGCGAAGTCGGCGGCATGGGCGTAGCGGTCTTCGGGCCGCTTGGCCAACGCCTTCAGACAAACCGCCTCCAGATCGCGCGGCACGGAAGAGTTGTACAAGCGCGGCGAGGGCGGGCTATCTTCGACGACTTGTGCCGGCAGCGCGTGTGCCGGACCTTCAAACGGCAAGCGGCCCGTCAACAATTCGTACAGCACGACGCCGAGCGAATAAATATCGCTGCGCCCATCCGCGCTATGACTGCGGCCGGCGGCCTGCTCCGGTGCCATGTAGGGCAGCGAGCCGAGAATGCGCCCGTCCGAAGTTTCCGCCCCACCCGACTCGGAACTGGAGTCCAGCCTGGCGAGTCCGAAATCGAGCAGATGGGGTCGGCCCTCGGCGTCGACGAGCAGGTTTCCCGGTTTCAAATCGCGGTGAAAAACGCCCTGACGATGTGCATGGTCCAGCACTTCGGCCATGCGAGCGACAACTTCGACCTTCGCGGAAACACCGCCGCCGGCTTGGCGACACCACAGGCGCGGATCGACGCCGTCGATGTATTCCGTCACCAAGAAATAGGGCGGCCCCGACCGGCTATAATCGAAGAGTTTCACGATCCCTTGATGGGTTAATCGAGCAATGGCGCAGGCTTCGCGTTGAAAACGCCGGACGACTTCGGGTTGATCGAGCCGGCCGGCGTGCAATACCTTGACGGCCACCCATCGTTTGAGGTCCGGATCGAAAGCGAGATAAACGACGCCGAAGCTGCCCTGACCCAGTTCGCGCTCGATGCGATAGGGGCCGATCTGTTGCGGCAGTCCGAGCGTCGTCGCACAAGAAGTTCCCTCGGCGAGGGTAGGCGGTTCGGGGAACAGCCGTGCCAGGGCTGCCAACGCGCCTTCGAGCTGCGGATGTTGGGCTACCAACGCGGCGCGGTTCATGGGCAGCCCCGATTGCAGTGCGTCGAGCGCGGCATCGAGCGCGGCCGCCGCTCCCGGTTCCAGCGTGGAATGGTGCGGCCCAGCAGGCGAAGGTTCGTTCGTCATGGCCTTAAATCCCCTTTCGGAGAAAGCACGAAGCGAGAGTGTTTATAAGATAACACTGTTGCCCGCTCTCCGAAAGTCGTTTGCCCTAAAGCCGAGGCATTTTCCCGGAGCCGATCCGAGAAGCCCCTCTCCCTGGGTGTTCGGGTGAATGGGGAGAAACTGCTCTGGCTCTCGATCGCGCCTTCCGGTATAGGCCGATGTCCGTATCGGAATGGGCTTGGAACTGGGAGGGAGCGCGATGAAGTATCGAACGATGGCGGTCCTGTGCGGCGTACTGCTGACGGCCTCGCTGGCCTCGGCACAAATGCCACGCTTCCGCTGGCAAACGGGACAAGTGTTGGTCTATCGCACCGAACACAACACTCTCGCCTCGTTCGCCAAGGACGATAGTAAGAGCCAAACCAAAACGCGCGTGCAGTCGATCAAGCGCTGGCAAGTGCTGGGCGTCGATGATGCCGGGGTGGCCACATTAAGAATGTCGCTGTCGGCATTGTTCTTTGAGACCGTGCCGCCCGTCGGCGAACCGTTGGTCTTCGATTCGACCCATCTCGACAAGAGCGACAAAGCGTTGCGCGCTCAATACGAGAGTTACGTCGGTCAACCTTTGGTGGTGGTGCGGGTCGATGGCCAAGGCAAAATTGTCGAAGTAAAGGAAGCGAAGTCCGGCTACTCGGCGACCAAGTACGAAAGCGATCCGCCATTCAAATTCGTATTGCCGACCGAGGCGCTGAGAGCGAACTCGGCCTGGGAGCGAAGCTACCGTATAACTTTGGAGCCGCCGCAGGGGACAGGGGAAAAGTACGATGCCGCGCAGCGCTATCAGTGTAAAAGTGTGACGGAGAATCTGGCCGTCGTTCGGATGGTTACCGAAGTGAAGGGCACGCAAGGGGCGCAGGAAGATCAAGTGCCGTTGTGGCAGATGCAACCGGAAGGCGAGATCGTCTTTGACGTGCAAGCAGGTCGGCTACAAAAAGCGACTTTGTCGATTGACAAAGAGGCAAAAATGGAAGGCGGTCACACGCATTTCCAGAGTGTGTATACGGAAGAATACGCTGGGGATCGCTAGCCGCGACGGTTAACCGAGACGCGAAGTGGATCGCGCGCTTGAACGCGCTCCGCTTCGCGTCTCGACGAACCGATCGAACGCTACAACAAATCCTTTACCGCCGCTTGTTCCTCTTGCAATTCGTGCAACGTCGCTTGGAAGCGCTG
The DNA here is from genome assembly GCA_021807595.1 of Planctomycetota bacterium. Classification (GTDB taxonomy): domain Bacteria; phylum Planctomycetota; class Planctomycetia; order Gemmatales; family Gemmataceae; genus JAJPHU01. The sequence continues at coordinate 36,357 of JAKBCS010000007.1, forward strand.
TTGTCCGAAGGCATCGAGTTTCACGCCTTCAACGATGTTGTAGTTTCCCTTTCCATCGCTGCGACATGGGTAGCCGAACACTAAACCTGGAGGGACGCCGTATTCGCCCTTGGAGACGACGGCGGCGCTGAACCAATCGTCGGGGGGAGTCGGCGTCAACAGACTTTTAACGTGATCGAGTGCGCCGTTGGCCGCCGACATGGCCGAACTCATGCCGCGCGCTTTAATGACCGCCGCCCCTCGCTGCTGGACCATCGACACGAAGGTGTCTTCCAGCCAGTGACGATCCGTAATCACCTCGGTGGCGGGTTTGCCTTTGATCTTGGCGTTGGTGAAATCGGGGTACTGCGTATTGCTGTGGTTGCCCCAAATCGTGGTACACGTCACGTCCTCGTTGGCGACGCCGGCTTTCTTGGCCAAGGCTGTGCGGGCGCGATTGTGATCGAGGCGCGTCATGGCCGTCCAGCGTTCGGCGGGGATGCTCTTGCCGTTGTGGTAACCCACGAGGCAGTTGGTGTTGCACGGATTGCCGACGACGAGGATGCGCACATCGGACGCCGCGTTGGCCGCGAGTGCCTTGCCTTGTCCGACGAAAATTTTACCGTTGATGCCGAGCAACTCCTTGCGCTCCATGCCTTGCTTGCGAGGGAAGGAGCCGACCAGCAGTGCCCAGTTGCAACCGGAAAAGGCCCGGTTCGCATCGTCGGTGCAGATGATTTCTTGGAGCGTGGGGAACGAACAATCGTCGAGTTCCATCGCTACCCCTTCGAGCGCCGGCAGCGCCTGAGGGATCTCCAACAGTTGCAAAATCACCTTGGTATCGCGTCCGAACACTTCGCCGGAGGCCAACCTTCCCAGCATGGCATATGCCACCTGTCCCGCGGCTCCCGTCACCGCCACCCGTATCGTCCGTGCCATAATGTTCACTCCAATGCGGCTGTTATTCGCAGTTATTTGTGGGACGGGCGAATTCAAACGAGGTCCGACCGAGCGTTGCCAACATTCGATGGTAGCCAATTCCCTCGGGGAGTTGGAGTCGACAATATCGAACGGATTCCGAGCTTCATTCTACCATTGTCGCGTCCGTCAACCAGCGAAAGTTTTTTGTGACGAGTACCCCCGAAACGGAGACGGCATTGCGGAACCTCCTTCACGACCGACTCTGATAGAGCGCGACGAGAGCGGCACCGATGGCCTGGGATAGATCGCCCAAAGCGGCGGGGACAATGCTGAGTCGCTCGCGCTGGGCGGGCCACAGATGGGGAAAAGCGGTATCCCGAACGATGCGCAGATAACGATTCCGAAACGTCTCGGTGGTTGCTTCGGGGTCCATCAATCCGCCGCCGATGACCACAAAACGCGGATCGAGCGCCATGGCGAGATTGGCGACGTGCAAACCCAGCGCGCGGGCCTGAAAATCGAACAGGGAGATGGCGAGGTCGTCCCCCTTTTGCGCCAATCCGCGCAGAGCGAAGGCGCGCTCGCGCGCGCCCAGCGACGAACGGGCCAATTCGTGATCGGGATATTCGGCGAGCTTATCGGCCAACAGGTAGGGGAGACCGGAAAGGGTTGTGTAAACTTCGACGCAACCCCATGTACGACCGCAGCCACACGGATAGGGCCGCGTTTGCAGCAGGTGCAGGGAAGCCGGCATATGGCCGCCTTCCATGCCTGCGAGGGTGTCGCCGTCCAGCGGTAGACCGTGGCGGTCGATATAGGCGCAACCCAATCCCGAACCCGGAGCGAGCATCAGCACGGTGCCGCCCCCGCTGCCGCGCAGTCGCTGCGCCTCGGCCACGCCGCCGAGATTGCCGTCGTTTCCGACCACCAACGGCACGTTGCGTCCCGCGCGCTCGGCCAAAGCGTTGCCGAAGGAGGTGTAAACGTCGAAACCGACGAAGCTCTCCGGCATGTTGGCCGTGCGGTCGAACACGCCGTAGCGCTGAAAAGGTCCAGGGATGGACAAACCAACTCCGTTGACTTGCTCCCACGCCAGACCGTTTTCCGTCAGGTATTCCGCCGCGTTGTCGACCCATCCGCGCACCACGGCTTGTGGTCCTTGGGACGAATGCGTCGGACGTTGCAGGAGCCGGGTCGAGACGATCGTGCCATCGCTCCATACGCCGCCGATTTTTGACGTAGTCGCCCCGCCGTCGGTGCCGAGGTACACGGACTGCCCAGTAGTCATCGGATCGCTTTTCCTTTGTTTTCGCTTGAGGGCCGTGCTGTCATCCTATGATACGCAAGACGGACAGACACCCCGCCCTCGGCCAAAAGTCGAGAGACAGAGCCGCATCTCGATTAGAACCCTCGTATGGAACAACCTTCAAGCAAAGTAAAGCGCGAACGAGATGTCTTATGTACTCTATATGCGTCCGATTTCAGAACTCGATCCCAGACATCTGCCGAGTTGCGGGCGGGGCGTTCCCTTATGTGCTGGCCAGAATGTGCATGATGTCGCCGTCTTGGACGAGGTAGGTCTTGCCCTCCAAGCGATACACGCCGTGGGTCTTGGCTTCCTTCATCGATCCCACGCGCTGAAAATCGTCGTAGCCGACCACCTCGGCGCGAACGAAACCGCGCGCGAGATCGGTATGAATCTGACTCGCGCCGATGACCGCGTCGGCTCCCGCCGGCATACTCCAGGCGCGGCACTCGTCTTCGCCGACGGTGAAGAACACGATTTGTCCCATCGACGAGAACACTTGTCGCAAGATGTCATCGCGAACGAACCCCTTGAGTCCGAGGTCGGCGACGAACATCTGTCGATCTTCTTCCGGCAGATCGTGCAGTTCCATTTCCAATTTTGCCGGCGCGGCCAGGGCGTTCGGCTCCAGCGCCAGTAACTCGGCGGGAAGCGGTCGATTGAGCCGGTCGTCGCCGAGGTTGACGAATGCCTGTTCCGGCTTCAATGTCAACAGTTGAAAGCTGCGAATCGCCTTCTCTTCCTCCGGCTTGAGTCCGAGCGTGGCGGGGGACTGATTGGCCTCGAAAGCGGTAGCGATGCGCTCGAGTAGGGCGAGTTCTTGTTCGTCGATTTCCTTCTGCTTGGCGGGACGCGGCTTGCGGAGTTGATCGCGCAGTTTGCCGATGCGATTGCCGACGATCTCCAGGTCGGCGAACATCAATTCCTCTCGGAAACGCCGCAATTGCCCCGCAAGATCCGGTTCGTTAAAACCGTTGAGAATGACGAGCAACCCCCCAGACTCGCGGAGGATGCCGAGCCGGCGAGGATTATCGCGCCGTTCGGTCGCCAACAAGCCCGGCGTGTCGAGAAACTCGATGGTCGTCGGTGTCGTCTTTTTCGGCTGGAACTTTGCCGACAGCCAATCGAGACGAGGATCGGGAATCCGCGCCATGCCGGTCTGCCCCGTCTGACTCTTGGACGGATCGGGTTTCACTCCGGTCAGCCATTGAAAGACGCTGCTCTTGCCCGAACCCGAGAAGCCAACGATGCCGACTTTCATTCTAGCTCTCAGCTTTCAACTCTCAGCCTTCAGCGATCGATGGTCGCTGGCGCGGTCGATGAACCGGGACATCGCGATCGCGGGGCCAACCATTGCGAAACCCCTTGGCCACTGTACTACCAATCCCTTATTCTGGCTACAGAACAAATCGTTGAACCCCGCTGCCTGAAAGCCGAGAGTTGATTATGTGCGACGAGTGGATGCCGCGTTTGGAGTTGTCGATCGACTTCGACCAGTTTCGGCAGTTACCGCGCAACGCGGCGTACAAGTACGAGTATTTCGACCGGCGTGCCTGGTTGAATCCACGTCCGCGCTATTATCACGCTCTGCTCGATCTTCCGCACTGGGTCGAGACGCCTTTAGCGGAGACCCATCGCAAGGCTTCTTTGCGAGCGGTTCGAGAATCCGATTGGGAGGGACTCGCGCCCCTGTTCGCGGAGTCATTCCATCGCCAGCAACCGTTCGGCGGTTTGGATCAGGAACGAGCGCTTGAGGCATCAAGAAAGAGCCTCGCCCACACACGCACGGGCGGCGATGGTCCGTGGATCGAATCGGCCAGCTTTGTCGCGGTCGACGAGCAACGGGGAAACGAGGTCGGTGCCCTTTTCACGACGCTTTTGCCGGACGCGGATCCGAGCGCCTGGAACAGTTATCATTGGGAGGAACCGCCTCCACCCGATGCGCTGGCGAGACGTCTGGGCAGGCCGCATCTGACGTGGATTTTCGTCGCCCCTCTCTCGGCCGGGAATGGCATCGGCACCCTGTTGCTCGGTGCTGCCGTCCGCGTCCTTTTGGATTGCGGCTACACCGTGTTGGCCAGCACATTTCTCAACGGCAACGATTCGAGCATGCTCTGGCACTGGCGCAACGGCTTCCGATTGCTCGCGCACCCGGGATCGTACCGTCGTCGATGGGACGAATTCGAATAGATTTCGGATCGATACCGGTTACTTCATGCGCGGCTCTATTCGCCGCCGTCATCCAAAAACCGCACCCGTACATCTGGGCCTTGGATGTGGTGCAGGAGTTGGCGCGGGAGATAGCAACGGATGCTCACACGATTGTCGTGGAACTCCTGACGATAGATGTCGGCATGGGCGGCGAGATACGACAACACTTTTCCGTTACCGGCGTCGGTCTCAATCGCGGCGTCGGCGAAATCGGCGCTGAGCATTTCGATCACCGCTTCTTGCAGTTCCTCCAAGCCGCTGCGTTCGCGGGCGCTGACGGCCACGGCCCGCGGATGATGGCTCTGCAACACTTGCAGATACGAGGCATCGCTTACGCGGTCGGCCTTGTTCAAGACTAAGAGCGTCGCCTTGTCGCCGCAGCCGAGTTCCTTCAAGACGGCGTTGACCGCCTTGATTTGCTCCTCGGCGTGGGGGTTACTCGCATCGACAACATGCAGCAGCAGCCGCGCTTGCCGCGCTTCTTCCAATGTCGCCTTGAACGAAGCGATCAAATGGTGCGGCAAATCGCGGATGAAGCCGACGGTGTCGCTCAGCAACACGCGGCCCCAATCCTTAAGATGCCACTGCCGCGTGCGGGTGTCGAGCGTCGAAAACAGTTTGTCTTCGACGTAGACGCCCGCGCCGGTCAGGACGTTCATCAGCGTGCTTTTGCCCGCGTTGGTGTAGCCGACCAGCGAGACGGTGTGTTCCTCGCGGCGGCTGCGGACTTCGCGCTCCTTGCGCGCCTGCACTTCGACCAGTCGCGCCTTTAGATCGCGGATGCGAAGATCGACGAGACGACGATCTTCTTCCAGCTGCGTTTCACCGGGACCGCGTGTGCCGATGCCGCCGGTGATGCGACCTAAGTGCGACCACATTTGTCGCAGACGCGGCAAGGCGTATTCCAGCTGGGCCAATTCGACTTGTAGCCGAGCTTCTGTAGTGCGAGCGCGGGTGGCGAAGATGTCGAGAATTAGCTCGCTGCGGTCGAGAACTTTGAGCTTGGTGGCCTTTTCGAGATTGCGCAACTGCGCCGGCGACAGATCGTTGTCGAAGACGATCACATCGGCCTCGGTGGCTTCGACCTGCTCTTGCAATTCTTGCAGTTTGCCTTTGCCGATGTAGCTGGCGGGATTGATCTTCTCGCGCCGCTGGCACAATCCACCGACGACGATAGCGCCGGCGGTAGTCGCCAAGCCGCGCAGTTCGTCGAGAGGATCGCTGCTGATCCACGGACGATCGGGGAGCGCCACGCTGACAAGAAAGGCACGTTCGAGATGGACGGTCAGTTCGTCGCGGGTATTGTCGAGTGTCACGTTGTAGTTCGTTCCTCCTTATGCCGTTTATTTTACGCTGCCGCGCCGGCGAATACCAAGTGGAATCCGGCGAACTGGGAGCGTCCGCCTCCCAATGTCCCTATCCGGGGGCTGATACTTCCCGCTCGCCACACGAAGCGAGATTGCAAGCTATAGTGTGTAAGACGGCGTGCGCGGGCTATGGTTCGCGTTCTGTGATGCAGAATCCGCGTTGCCGATTGAGGGTTCTGTTGTGTCGAATGCCCGTTCCGGAGACGATCCAGATTTGCGCGTCTGGATCGAACGGTTGAGAGACCGCGATAGTCGCAAACGGCTACACGCGATCACGGTGTTGGCGGCGCTGGGTTTGCGCGCGCGCTCCGCGTTGGCCGGAATGATCGAAGCGTTAAAAGATCCCGTCGTTGAAGTGCGTCGCATGGCCGCCGTGGGTCTGGGCGAGATCGGTGTTGAAGCGCGAACGGCCATACCCGCCCTGATGGAAGCGCTGCGCGATGAAAGCGAAGTCGTGCGCCGCCGAGCGGTCGTGACATTGGGGGACATGGGACCGGAAGCGCGCTTGGCCGCTCACTCTCTGATTCAATCGCTGCGCGACGAGAGTGCTTCGGTACGTCGCCATGCCGCCGCCGCGCTGGGTGAGATTGGTCCGACCGCCGCCGCCGCCATTCCCGCGCTGATCGAGGTGTTGCGCGAAGAAGACGTTCGGGTTCGGGTCGTGACCGCCGCCGCCTTGGCCAAGATGGGTACGCGCGCCGTGCCCCGTCTCATTGAAGCGCTGCGCGACCCCGATGCCAACGTCCGTCGCCACGCCGCCCAAACTCTGGGCAAGAACCCTCGCGCTGCCGATGCCGTGCCCGCTCTCACCGAGTTACTCCAAGACACGGATCCGCTTGTGCGCGAAGCTGCCGCTGACGCTCTGCGACGAGCCGGAGCGTAAGATCGCTCTTCCCGAACGCGAACGCGGCGAGCTTTCGAACCAGTAGCCGTCTGCCTCGAATATGGACCGCGATGCCTTCCAGGTAGTTGTCCGTTTCCGCATGGGGATTGGCTCGTTTTCTCGATTGTAAAGCCAGGAACCGTCGATATAAGGGAGGAGACGGGGAGTCGTCCGGCAAAAGTGGCGAAGCCGCGGCTTGCGGGGAATGCGGGCGAAGGAAACAGAGAGCCAAGGAGGGGAATCGATGAAACGCTGCGATGTCTGGCTTCTGCTCCTCTTCGTTGCGAGCGGGTGTCTGCCGACGCAGTCTCCTCTCTCGCCTCCCAACCTGAGCGCACCCCGCGCGATCGAGGCTCTCGACACGCTCTTTCTCGAAGAAATGACATGGATGGAGGTGCGCGACGCCTTGAGGGCGGGCAAGACAACCGTAATCGTCCCCACGGGCGGTGTCGAACAGGCCGGCCCCTATCTCGCCACCGGCAAACACAATTACATCCTCCGAGGCACGACCGAAGCGATTGCCCGAAAGTTGGGCGATGCCTTGATCGCGCCGATTGTGCCCTTCGTGCCAGAAGGAAACATCGATCCGCCGTCCGGTCACATGTTCTACCCTGGAACGATTAGCCTGTCCGAAGACGCTTACGAACGGCTGCTCACCGACATCTGTTCGAGTCTACAAAAGCACGGCTTCCGGCACATCGTTCTCTTGGGCGACAGCGAGGGCAACCAGACGGGCATGAAAGCCATCGCCAATCGTCTCGATGCGAAATGGACGAACGAAAAGACGCGCGTTCATTTCATCCCCGAATACTACGACAATCTTGGGGTTACGCAATGGCTGGAACAGCGCGGCATCCGCGAACGGGATGAAGGGCTGCACGACGATTTTGCAACGACGGCTCAACTCATGGCCGTCGATCCGAATACCGTGCGCATGAGGCAGCGCATGGCGGCAGGCAAGTTTCATATCAACGGCATCGCCTTGTCTCCTACCGAGACGGTTTCATGGGGCAAACAAATCATTGAGCTTCGTGCCGAATCGACGGTTCGCGCCATCCGCAAGGCCGTTCGGCACGACGGGAAGGGATAGCACACGAGTAGACGATTTCGAGGGGCATTGCCGTCCTTCGATGCGAAGATACAGTATCCATCAGAAAATAGGCGTACCACTCGACCCGTTGGCCGAGCGCGGAGTGACACCCCTGAGGAGGATACACCAATGGCCTTTACCTTACCCGCTCTTCCCTATCCCGCAGATTCGCTGGAGGCCGCCATCGACAAGGCGACGATGGAGATTCATCACGGCAAGCACCACAAGGCGTATGTGGACAATCTCAACGCCGCCTTGGAAGGTCAGCCCGCGTTACAGGGCAAACCGATCGAGCAACTGCTGCGCGACATCTCCGGCGTTCCCGAAGGCGTTCGCCAAAAGGTCATTAACAACGGCGGCGGCCACGCCAATCACACCATGTTCTGGGAGATTATGAGTCCGCAAGGCGGCGGAGAACCGACGGGGAGCCTGGCAGAGGCCATTCAATCGACATTCGGCGATTTTGCCGCCTTCAAGGGAAAGATCAAAGAGTCGGGCTTGGGGCGATTCGGGAGCGGCTGGGCTTGGCTGGTCGCGCAGCACGGCAAGCTGAGCGTTGTCAGCACCGCCAATCAGGACAGTCCCTACATGAGCGGACAAACGCCGCTTCTCGGCGTGGATGTCTGGGAACACGCCTATTATCTGCGCTACCAGAACCGCCGCGCCGATTACCTCGAAGCGTGGTGGAAGGTAGTTAACTGGAATGAAGTCGCCAAGCGCTTCGCCGCCGCACAAGGCAAATAACACCCGATTGGCGAACCGGCAGCGTAAGCTGCCGGGTTATCGCCGCCGCTGCCGGGTTATCGCCGCCGCTGCCGGGTTATCGCCGCCGCTGCCGGGTTATCGCCGCCGCTGCCGGGTTATCGCCGCCGCTGCCGGGTTGTCGCCGCCGCTGCCGGGTTGTAGCCGCCGCTGCCGGGTTGTAGCCGCCGCTGCCGGGTTGTCGACACCTCGGCGGTTCACGAAGATTCATCGAGTTGTGGCAAGAACCCGCAAGATCTTGCTTGACCCCGGCCGAAGACAAGGTATACTCCTCCGACGCTGGGGGAGAGGAAGGGATTCGATTTCCTTTATAAACGGGGAGATGCCCATGCGCCGGATGCGGCAAGGGCTGGGATTATTGTGTACGCTGATTCTGGGAGTTCTCGGCTGTGCCGACCGCAATATCTCGTTGCGGCCGCCCAAACATCCCGATGAGATCGTCTTGCCGCCACAAGCGGACAGTCGCTTTGCAAATCCGCCGATTTATCCCGAAGTGTCGAACCCCAATAAGGACCCCGACCGGGTCGCTGGCGGAGGCACGCCCAACGTCGGCGCGATGAACATGGGCGGCATGGGCGGAGGCGGCATGGGCATGCCCGGCATGGGTGCCATGGGAATGGGAAGCGGTGCCATGATGGGTGGGTATGGCGGGCGGTAAGTTGAGAACTTGGGGCAAACGATCGAGTCGGCCTGGACTTTGCAAGTTGAGATCGAATCGGAAGAATCAACGACATGAACGACCTCACGATTCGCAACGATCCGTGTCAACTCGATTTTCTCTCCTTGGGAGCGCTGGTGCATCGGCTCGATCCCGGCGTGATCCCTTTTCGTAAAGCGCGCACGTTCGAGGTTCACGTCTCCGGCGGCGAATACAATGTCGCCGCCAACTTGGCCGATTGTTTCGGGTTGCGCACCGGCATCGCCACGGCGATGGTGAACTACGGCATCGGCGAATTGGTACAGACGCGCGTGCGGGAAACCGGCGTGACGCCCTTTTACAAATGGTTTGAACACGACGGCGTGCGCGGCCCCAATCTCGCCACGGTCTACAGCGATCGCGGCCAAGGGGTGCGAGGTCCCGTCGTTTTCTACAATCGCGCCAACGAAGCCGGAGCGCTGCTCAAGCCGGGCGATTTCGATTGGCACTCCATTTTTGCGCCAGGCGTTCGTTGGTTTCACTCCGGCGGTATCTTTGCTGCTCTCTCGCAGACGACTTCCGAGCTAATTCTCGAAGGGATGAAGGCCGCCAAGGACGCGCGAGCCATTGTTTCGTTCGATCTCAATTATCGGGCGAAGTTGTGGAAATCGGCAGGCGGACTCGAACGCGCCCAGAGGGTGTTGCGCCGCATCGCCTCCCAAGTGGACGCGCTCATCGGCAATGAAGAAGATCTACAAAACGGCTTGGGCATCGCCGGTCCCGACGTCGATAAGCGCTCGCATCTCGATCCCGATGCGTTCTTCCTCATGATCGACCGCGTCGTCGAACAGTTCCCCAACATTCAGATGGTGGCCACCACCCTGCGCGAAGTCCATTCGACCAACCGGCACGACTGGGCGGCGGTGTTGTGGTTGAAGGGCCAAAAGTTCGTCAGCCCGACCTGTTCGCTCGATGTTCTCGACCGCATCGGAGGCGGCGACGGTTTCGCGTCCGGCGTCATTTACGGCTTGCTTACGGGCCGAACCCCGGAGGAAGCCTTGCGTCTGGGTTGGGCGCACGGCGCGCTCTTGACCACCTATCCCGGCGACATCTCGATGGCACGCTTGGAGGAAGTCGAAGCCCTGGCCCACGGCGCGTCGGCCCGCGTGCAGCGCTAGGATTTGGCTCCAAATAGGCTGCCGGAATCAGGCGAACGGTGAGCGTTAACCCTCTTATTCTCCCCAGCACATTGCCTAACATCCACTCACGCCGTAAGCCTTTTTGTTCGTTGCAAAGGCTGATCCTCCCGCATTCTCGCCAGTCCATTCGATCATTTTCAATTCGCCTGGAAGTCGCGAGGGCGACTCCAATTCAATTGATATAAAATACTAATACTATCGCAAAAGATTGAATCAATTCTTGCGATTCTCACCGATCTAAGGTCAAGCGATGAGGGACCACGGGAGAGTTTACCATCGAACCCTGCTTTTCGAAAAATGTTCCGGCAATTGCGGCTCTCCTTTCGGCCGGCGCGGGATCTAACGGCGAACGCCTGTTGGAATGTTTTCTGACCGATGGCGACGACGCCTTCGCGGCTTTGGTGCGCTGACATGAGAGGCGGATCGCGTCAAAGTCATCAAAGAAATTGAAGATCGTAAAATGAGCAAAGATGCAGGCGACCGCCGTTCACTCGATTTTGCTCGTGACAAGGGGCTTTCGGCGGTTTACACTGGGAGGGTATCGGGAGGAGGCGCGCTCCTGGGAGGAGACGTCGCAGCGCTCAAGGAACAAACATTCTGCGCGGGAGGTTGATTTCGTGAGTATCATTCGTGTCGGCTTGTCGGAGACCAAGAACTTCGCCGAAGGCTACGAAGCGATTTTCGGTAAGAAGAAGCAAGCCGAAAGTAAGGCGACGAAGACCGTGGCCAAGAACGCCGCGGCGAAAAAGAAAAAGAAGACGGGGAAGAAGAAATAGGGATCGCTGGATGGGACCGGCAGTCCGCCGGTCCCATTGTCTGCTGCACGGCTACGCTCCTCACGCGGCGAGATCGCGCCGCTTCGACGAAGGCAAACGCAAACGCTGCCGTGCCGCGATCGGTTCCTCGTTTCGCCACATCCAGACGGCAAAAGCCGGAACCAACAGAGGCCGGACCACGAAGGTATCGACCAACACGCCGAACGCTAAGGCGAAGCCAATCTGCACCAAGGTACTCAACCCGCCCAACATCAGCGTGGCAAACGTCCCGGCCATGATGAGGCCGCAGGAAGTGATCGTCCCGCCGGTGCGCGCCAACGCGCGGCGGATGCCTTCAACGGCTCCATGCCGCCGCCGCTCTTCCAGCGCTCGGGTGATGAGCAAGATATTGTAATCCTCGCCGACCGCCACGAGGATCGTGAACAGGAAGAACGGCACGCGCCAATCGACCTGTCCAAGAGGCCTTCCGTGCCACACATGGGCCAGCAACGTGGTAGCTCCGAGACTGGCGTAATAACTGAACAAAACCGTGACTAAAAGATAGACCGCCAACCACGGACGACGCACCAAGACGAGCAGGATCAGAAAGATACCAGCCAACACCAACGTGTTAATGCGCAGACGGTCGCTCTCCGTCACTTGCGCGAGATCGCGGGCATTGACGGTGATGCCCTGACACTCGGCCCGGACGCTCTCCGCGCCCGGATACTTCGGCAATTCCTCGCGGAGCCACAATTGGATCAATTCCAGCGTTTCGATGCTTTGGGGATCGAACGGATCGGAGCGAAGCACCACATCGAGGCGGGTAACGAAGCGCGGTTCCGCTCCCGGTAACTTTGCCAGGTAGAACTCGCCCGCGGCGCGATTGATCTGATCGGTCAACCCCTGCACCACGTTGCACCACATCGTCTTGAAGAGGGTTTTCTTGTCTGCCATCGTTGAGCGACTCGGACAATTGCCTGAAAGACGATCTTTGAAATCCGTTACGGGCGAGCCGAGAGGTTGCGTCAAACTGCGCACCTCGGCCACATTGTCCAGATAGCCGAACCCTTGGCTGAGGTACGTCAGAATCGCTTGCCCGCGCGGACTTTCCCAATCGGTACTCGATTCGAGCAACACGGTGACGGGACCGACTTCGCCGGGGATGAAATGGCGTTGGATGGCGTCTAGTCCGCGCACGCTGTCGCTCCGCGCCGCCAATTCGCTGGTGGCGCGATAGTTCGGCTTCACTCCGAATCCGAGGAGGGCCAACGGCAACAACGTCAGAAAGGCAACCGTCCAGGTCAGGATCGGATGGGCAACGACAAGGCGGCTGATCCCCTCCCATATGCCGCCTACTCGACGGACGGTGTTGGCGACGCGTCGGCGGCCGCGGGTTGGACTCGCCGCCCCTTCGAGAATTCGAGTCGGCCAAAAGGCCAATGGCCCCAACAAGCGCAACAGGGCCGGCGTCAGTGTCAGCGAAGCTACCAAGGCGACGGCGAGGCTGATGGCGATGGCAGGCCCGCCGCAACGCACTTTGGCGAACTCGGCGAGACCCATCAGTCCCAGGCCACACACGACCGTTCCGGCGCTGGCGGCGAGCGCGCCGCCGACGCCGCCTACGCCTCGCGCCAGCGCCTGCGGCCAATTGTGGCCGCGCATCAACTCCTCGCGGTAGCGGCTGATGAGGAACAAACAGTAATCGGTGCCCGCGCCGTATAACATGACCACGGCAAAGATCTGGCTGATATTGACCATCACAAAGCCAGGGATCAACGTACACAGTGCCAGAATCTTCAGCGCCACCCAGACCGAAACGGCGATGGTACCCAGCGGAATGAGAGCCAACAACGGCGCGCGATACACGGCCAACAGGATCGCGACGACGAGGAGAACGGTCGCCAACGTCGTACTGTCGAGGCTGTTGGCGCTGGCGGCGATGAGATCGCGTCCGATACCGGCTGGCCCCGTGAGATAGATGGCTGGAGCATCGGTGCCCGAAGCGGCGATGCGCGAACGGAGACACGCCTCAGCGGCATCCACGGTGGTCCGCGTTTGCACGGCCAAATACGGCGTATTCAGCGAAACCTGAATCAGCGTACAGCGACCATCGGCGCTGATGAGGCGCTTGCCGAGAATCGGATCGCGGTGGGTGCAGATACGGCCAAACGGCAGGCTCGGATCGGCTTGCCGCAACCGCTGAAGGTCGGTGGCAAGACCGTCCACGAGGCTGAAATCGCGCGGCGTCAACGGCGACTCGGATCGTTCGACGGCCACGATCAGCCGACTGGCGAACACGTCTTGAGGGAACGCTTGCTCGAGCAGTTGATGGCCTTTGACACTGTCGCATCGCGCCGGCAGAAATCGAATATCATCGTCGGCGGCACGGTCGTCCCACTTGGGAGCCACCACGCCGACAACGATGGCGACAACCAGCCACGCGAGACATATCAGCCACGGATGCGTCGCCGTCCATCGTCCAAGATTCTTGAACATGCTCCGTGTCTCCGCTCGGCTATCGGCTCTCGGCTTCCGGAACTCGGGGCGACGGAAAGCCGCTGTAATCTTCGGCGGAGAGAGGACACGGACTGTACGGAAAATGCGGAGAAAACTTGAAGCGAGGAAAAGTCCGTAAATTGGGAAAACGCCAGGTTAAGCCTAACGCCATTGCTACTGTCGTTTCGGTTTGCTCTAATAGCCCCTACGAGCGCCCCCGTAGCATAATGGATAATGCACCCGCCTTCTAAGCGGGTTCATGCAGGTTCGAGTCCTGCCGGGGGTAGTGCATACCCTAACGCGGCGCTTCCCGCGGGTCTACTCGCTCGATTCCAACAAACGGTGCGTTCGCGCCGTCTATCATTTCGAGTTTCGGCACGAGTCAAGGCAACGAACGCCGGATGCTGTCGAGCGCATCGCTGTCAAGCGACAATGCCAATCGCTTTTAAGAGCGGCCAGGGCGCAAAAATACGGACTCACGCTCGGCATCCAGGTCTTGAGTTGTCCCGGAGCGTCTCGCTTCGCTCGGCGTGGCTGGCGGCGCACGTTCCCGGATTCACCGCGTTCGAATCGAACACCCGGCAATAGGTACGGGCTGCATGTGCCGACCAAATCTTCGTCGGCACGCTAAGAGGAGAAAAATTCGGCCTGAAAGTCGGGCTGTAGGGTAAAGATGATGACGGGGATGGTGTAAGCGAGACCGAGGCAGGTCAGGGCGGGGAAAACGGCACCCACGAGATGACAATAATATCCCCATGCCGCCTTGCGAAGAAGTCCGATCGCGGCGAATAAATATAATCCGAAAAATGCAAAAGTGACACCCATAAAGATTGAGCATCCTGCCACTCCCGCAAACAGATCTTCTCCCGTGTCCCCCGAAAAAAAGAGGCCGTAGATGAGAATCAGAGCGAACGATAAGAATCCAAGAAAACTCAGCGCCGCGATGCAGAAATTGAATACGACGAAGAGGGGCGTAAAGCGGAATCCTCGCTCGGACATGACTCTGACTCCTCGACATAGCTTCGCGTTGGAATCAATTTATCCCAAGATGCGGTCCCAATGCGCCTTGTGATAGGCGACTTTCTGTGCCGCGGTCATTTTTGCGAATTCGACTTTGCCGTTCGATTCGGCTTGAATCGATTTCTTTTCGTGGCAAGCGCAAGCCTGCTGCGCTGCGCTTCTGCAGGCGCAGGCGGTCGATTTCCCGGTCTCGCTAGCGCTTGGCGGTAAACTTATCGCAACCCCGTTGCCGCCGTAGTTCATTACGTTGGTTTGCAATTGCATGTCGTCGTTGAGCGAACGATACGGTTTGATGCCGAGATGCTGCAAGACGCCGTGATAGGCACGCACGGCCTCTTCAGCACTTATTTCACCGTCGGCGATGAGGCGCAAAAAACGGATAAAAGCGAGCTGATTTTCCGCATTATTGATCTTGCGACCGAACAGGGCCACGCGCGCGCCGTACTTCTTCGCTTCGCTCAACAGTTTGAAGGCGTCGTAGGTCGTCCCCGCCGAACCGCCGAGGATGCCGACGACGAGATGCGGATCGTAGTGGACCAGTTCTTCCATCGCTTGCGGGCCGTGGTAGACCATTTTGAGGAACAGCGGTCGGCCCGAACTCGTGACGCCGCCGAGCGTGCGGACGATGGCGTCGTTGATGAAACCGGGCAGCTGGCTCGCCTGAACCGCTTCCGGTCGGTTTGGATCAAACACTTCGAGGAAATGGCGGAACCCCTTGCGCTCGGCTTCGAGGCGAAATTGTTTGTACTCCTCCAATGCCGCGCGATCCAACTCCGTATCATTGTTGAACGTGATACTATATAAGCCGAGATTGGCACCGAGACGACGTTCCTCCGGTTTGCAATCGAGATGGCCGCACTGGATGTGATCGAGCGTGGCCGTGCGGAAGGGCAGCGAGGGCGAAGTCGGATATTTACTACCGCGAATGATGTGAATGTCGGTCGTGTCGTTGGCGCGAGCGGCGGGTGTGACGGGGCTGTTGTCGAACAGCCGTTTGTGAATGGTCAGCACTTCGCTGGTGCTGGCGGCCATCAGCATGATGTCCACCAGTTTCGCCTCGACGATTTGCGTAATGATGTCGCGGAACTCGGCGAGACTGCGATAGCGCAATTCGCCGCTGTGTGCTTCCGGCGAACGTCCGGGCGCACCGATGGCCAGCGCCATGTCGGCGTCCTTGGCGTCGGCGAGGATGAAATCCTTGCAGCCGCGCGGATCGGCGTGAAGGCGAGCGAGCTTTGTTTCGAGAGTTTTTTGCATAACTAACGTCCCAGTCTCGTCGGCCTCAGCGCCCACGAATTCCAAATGTTGAATACCATAAAATCATAGACAATACACCCTGAGCGACGAAGCAAAGTAGCGGTTCTACCAGAACGAGCGCCCAACTGGCAAGATACACACCCGTAAATATAAGTTTCGTGCGAAACTCTTGGTCGCCCATCAACCAGCAGAATCCGAGCAATACCTACGTCAAAATGGAGACACCGATACCCATTGCATTTCTCCCATTTTCTCGAGCTAGCATCTAAGATTTCTGCCATGCCGCGCGCGGTATCGGCTTTCCATTCTTCGCAGGTACAGTATTCCCTTTTGGTGCGATCGTCTCTGTATTATTCGCCCGGACCTTTCCGACGCGATCCTCGACTCGATCGATGGTCTCGCGCAGCACCCGCGCCGATTGCTGCATCGCCATGCGTTCCTTCGGCGTAAGCGATAATTCGATTTGCTGTCGCACGCCGCCACAGCCCACGACCGTCGGCACCGACAAACACACATCGCGGATACCGTAGAGTCCTTGTTGCAAACTGCTGACCGGCAGAATGCGGCGGCTGTCGCGGGCCAGCGATTCGACGACTTCGCGGATCGACAATCCGACGGCGAAGCCGGAGCCGCCCTTGAGCTTGATAACTTGCGCTCCCGCCGTCTTTGTGTCTTCAAACGCTTCTCGTTGCACGGCAGGCGAGAAGGTCGGCCATTGCTCCAGCGGCAAACCGGCGATGGTGGCACTCGACCAGATCGGCACCATGCTGTCGCCGTGTTCGCCGAGGATTATCGCCTGCACCTGCGACGCCGGCACTTGCAGACTCTTGGCGAGATAGCCGCGAAAGCGCGCCGTATCCAATTGCGTGCCGAGGCCGACGACACGCTGCCACGGCAGACCGCTCCGCTGCACGGCGAGATATGTCAGCACATCGACGGGATTGCTGACAACGACGAGATAGGCGTCGTCCTTCAGTCCGGCGTTCTTGACCTGATCGAGCAGCGTCAGGAACAGATCGACGTTGCGGTTGATGAGATCGAGCCGACTCTCTTCGGGTTTGCGGCGCAGACCCGCCGTGATGACGACGATATTACTTGTCGGAATGTCTTCCATCGTGCCAGCGCTGAGGCGTTGATCGCTGGTCAGCGCCGCTCCGTGAAGCAACTCCAAAGCGTGCCCCTTGGCCGCATCGGCATTGGCGTCGATAAGACACAAATGATTGACGATGCCGCCGCACTGTAAGGCGTAGGCGGCCATACTACCGACCAAGCCGCCGCCGCCGATAATGCTGACTTTCATAGTTTCACTCACTCGCCAATAGTTCGATTTCATCACGACTCGAAGGAGATTGGGATGTCATGTAGTCCAATCTTCGAGTTTCAAGCCGGTAATTTGCCCAAAGTCTTTGCGGTTTCGAGAAAGCAACGTCGCATCTTGAGAGAGTACAATCGCGGCGATCTTCAAGTCCATCGTGCCCAGGCGAGGGTGTTCTTTCCTCAGCCGGGCAAACTCGATGGCGGCATGCTCGTTGAAGGTAAGAACAGTTAACCGGCAATAATTGTTCAATTGGCTCTTCAATCGACCGTAAATCTCGATCTGAGCTGGTTGTTTCGACGCCTTGGCCAGCATGCCCAACCAACCGCGCAATTGTTCTTCATAGCTGATGATCGTGGTGCAAGTTTCGTTGGAGAGCAATTGGCTTAACCGCGTATCCAACTTTTGAGCCGGCGGACTGCCCGACCACTCCAACAGACTCACATGATCGGTATCGAGAATCACCATAAGGCCGCCCTCATTTCTTTTTCTTCTTTTTCTTCTTTTTTGGACGCAGGGATTCTCGATACGCTCTTCCGAGTTTCATGGCTTCTTCGTAATAGGGATCGTTCAAGAATGTCCCTACGATTGCTTTCCAACCGGCTTTGTGGGGTTCTCCGTCGTGGAGTCGATCCTTCAACTCCGCTATTTCCGCCTCCAGTACGGCCACGCGATCTTCCAAGCTCCTACTCGCCATAATCTACCGCCTTTCTTTATGGCTTCGATCCGGCATCACTCCGGCGAACGAGAGACGTCCGCTTCTTGTGCGCTCGACTGCGGATCGCTCTCGTTCTTTCGACGCGCCAACATACGTTCGTATTGCGTCTTGAAAATCTTCAAGCGGACCAGCACCGTGACGATGCACGCCACCCACGCCGAACCGAGTACCCATTTGACACTCAGCAGGTACTCCTTCCAATTGCCCTGCGCCATGCCCGCGATCAGCAAAATCAGCGTGCTAATCAGCGTTCCGCCGACAATGGTGAGCAAGATGATCGTGACGAAAAACCCGGTTTTATCTCGACGAAAACTAAACATTACGGCCTCATCCAACACCGACACCCTGGAGTGCGTCCATGACCCGATCGGTAATTGTCCGCACCAACTCGTCCATGTCCAACCCCTCGGCGGCACGTCCGTTGCGCGAGGGCGAGACGGAGCAAGCGTCGCGGCGGAAAGCGTGCGGCTGGGGTACAAAGTCAGTGTAGGATTCGTCGAAGCTGCTGTCGCCGCACATCGCGTAGCTATCGTCGCGGAAGCGCACATCGTCGTAGCCGAGCCGTTTCTTCAACTCCAACAGTTCGCGCGTCTTCTGTTCGTCGAAATAGTTGATGCGGCCCAACTGCTTGGCGAGAATAAGAATGCGACAATAAGCATCGATAATTTCCGTATTCCAATACGCTTTCTCCAAATCTGGCCCAAACGTAATGGTACCGTGATTGGCAAGCAGAATCGTATTGCAATCCTTGGCGAAGGGAACGACGGTATCGGCAAATTTTTGGCCGCCCGGTGTCTCATAGACGGCAATGGGCACTTCGCCGAGGAATACTTCGACTTCGGGCAAAATACACTTGGGAATCGGCTCGTGGGCCACAGCGAAGGCGGTGGCATGAGGCGGATGACAATGGACGCACGCCATGATGTCGGGACGCTGTTTGTAGATGGACAAGTGCAACAGCACTTCGCTGGTACGCTTTTTCGTACCGGCCAATTGTTTGCCTTCGATGTCCACCTTACATATATCTTCGGGTTTCAGAAAACCCTTGCATACCATCGTCGGCGTACACAAAAACTCCCGCTCGCTGAGACGAACGGTGATATTGCCGTCGTTGGCGGCGGCGAAGCCTTTGGCATAGACGCGCCGACCAATTTCACACATCTGTTCTTTAAGTTTGTACTCGTTCATAAGCACCTCATCCTCGTTCCCACGCCGGTGCGTGGGAACGAGGGGTTATACGTTCAGCACAATTGAATCCAAAATACACGCACAATACGCATCGACCGGCTTTTTCTGCGGATGAAACGGTGCCGCCGCCTCACCGCCTTCGCTGAAACCGATACGCGCACCGATTCCTGCGCCAAGATTGTCGTAAATCACCAGATCCTCGCCATCGGGAACGGTATCATTTTGCAAGGCCGTCAAACTGTAGGGTACACCAATCAACCAACGCGCTCCAATCATACTTGGATGCACGCGCGAGAGCGTGACGTTGCCGATTATCTCAGCGATGCGCATGACCGTCCAACTCCTGTAAGATGCACGCCACGCCGGGAGGACAGTTGCCGCCATCACAACACAGCCGTAGCAATTCCTTACACTCGAAGTAAGTGCAGTGATTCATCTCGACGACGAGCAGATTCGCCCCCACTTGTTCCAGCGCTCGTGCTGCCTGGGCCACGGTCCACACCGCCGCCGCTCGCACACCGGGGACTTTGTTGGCGATGCAACATGCGAGGCAGGCATCGCGACAAAACAGCACCGCCGTTCGGCACTTGCCGCTTCGCAAACACTCCGCCACGCGCCGTATCCAATCGCACGTTTCGCCGTTGCACTCCGGCAGAATTTGTGGCGAATGTCCGTTGCGATGGGCGGCGCGCAGGGCGATTTGCAGCATCGTCGAGGGCCGGCCTTCCACGGCATAGCCCCATCCCGCCACGTTTTGCCCGTTGCCGTTCATCAATCCGCCAAACCCATCACGAACCAACGCGCCGGAGAATCCTTCGCCTTTACCATCGCCCGGGCCTCGGCTCCATCGTTACACATCAATACGCGATCGCCGGCCCCCGCCCCTAACTGGTCGATTGCCAAAATCGGTTCGCCATCGGGTTTGTCGTCGATGCCCAGCAGTTGCACGAGCAGCAGTTTGCTACCCGACAAACTCGGGTGTTTCACCGTAGCCACCGCACGACCGACGACACGACCGATTTGCACAATTATTCCCCTTGGTTAGCCGCGACGCACCGCGGAGCGCAGGACGATTTATCGTTTCGCGCTCCGCTGCGCGTCGCGGCTAACCTTATAGAACTCGCATACTCTTCACGGTGGTCGAACGCCGCTGTCGTGTGAAGGTCAACGGCGTCGTCACTCCCTCACCCGTTGGCGTGGCGATGCTGAAACTTAGATAACCCTCGCCGCCGCTGCCGAGTCCAGCCACGCTGGGTCCATTCTGCACGAACAGCGTCGTATCCATCTCGCGGCCCATGCGCGTGATCGTCTCGACATTGCGCGAATGAAGGATACTCGTATGTTTGAATCCATGTTCATACTTTTTCGCCAACGCAATCGCGGTATCGACATCCGAGACGCGCACGAACGGCACGAACGGCATCATCTGCTCGTGATCGACGAACGGATGCGCTTCGTCGGTCTCGCCGAACAGCAGTTCCGTATCGGCGGGAACCTTGACACCGGCGGCTTGTGCCAGCACGGCGGCATCGCGGCCAATCAGATCCTTGTTGACCATTTCGTGCCCTTTGTCGTCCTTGACGAATGCGGCCTTCGTCAACGCCGCGATTTGTCCCGCATCCAGCTGCACCGCTTTATAGCGCCTCATCAGATCGCATAACTCGTCGAAGATGGACGCGACGGCGAACACTTCCTTCTCGCCGATGCACAGCAAGTTATTGTCGTAGGCCGCTCCGGCGATGATGGAACGCGCGGCGTTGTCGAGGTCGGCGGTCTCATCGACGACCACGGGTGGATTTCCGGGGCCGGCGACGATGGCACGCTTCGGACTTCGCAAGGCGGCGCGGCCGACGGCGGGACCGCCGGTCACGCACAACATGCGGACATCACGGCTATCGAAGATCGCCTGCGCCGATTCCAGAGTCGGCTTGTCGATAATGGTCAAGAGATTGTCGATGCCGATGGCCTCGTGAATCGCTTGATTGAACAGATGAACGCCCTTGCAAGCAATTTTTGCCCCAGAGGGATGCGGATTGCACACGAGCGAATTGCCGGAGGCGAGCATGTTGATGGCATTGCAGGCCAAGGTCGGCAGCGAATGCGTCACGGGAGTTATGACACCAATGACGCCGAACGGCGCGTACTCTTGCAGCGACACGCCGTTTTCGCCGCTGAACGCATCGGTACGGAGAAACTCAACGCCGGGGATGCGATCGGCGATCACTTTCAGCTTTTCGATTTTGTGGACGAGCCGGCCGATCTGTGTCTCTTCCAATTCCTCGCGGCCCAATTCCTCGGCTTGTTCGCTGCAAATCTTGCGAATGCAGGCGACGGCCTTTCGTCGGTCTTCCAGTCCGCGCGATTCAAACTCGCACTGCGCCTCTTTGGCGGCGGCAACGGCGCTGTCGGCGTCGGCAAACACGCCGCGCTGTTTCGCATGGCCATTCCGACTGGGAACCGCCGCAGATGTTTGGCCATTACGCATCTGCGATAACACTTGTTGAATCACGCCGCGAACGAGTTCGTCTGTCACTTGCATCGTTGTTTCTCACTTTATTCGCTTGCCGAGAAAATCGTTCGGTTCTCGACGTTGACGGTATCCACAATGCCAATGATGGTGGCGTCCACCGGCAGTTTTTCGGTTTCCGGCGTCAGGCGAGCGCTCGACCCTTGTACAATTAACACCATCTCGCCTTGACCCGCGCCCACGGTATCGACCACGACAAAGCTGCGACCTGTGCCAACCAGACGATCGCGCTGGCTGGGTTCGACGCGCAGTGGTTCGACGATCAGGAGTTTGTGGCCTGTCATCGAAGCGACTTTCTGCGTGGAGACTACCACTCCGTTGACGCGCGCCAGGAACATGGTTTCTTTGCCCTTTCCTTCACTCAGGGGGCTAACGCCCCCCGCTCAGAAGATCTTTGCCCTTTCCTTCACTCAGGGGGCTAACGCCCCCCGCTCAGAAGATCTTTGGCTTGCCGAGCGACGATGATTTCCTCGTTCGTCGGCATGATCCACAGTTGCACTCGGCTATTCGCACTGTGAATCGCCGCTTCTCCCTTGGCCTCGTTGTTTTTCCGGCGATCCAGATCGATGCCGAACCAATCCAGATCGGCACAAATGGCCTCGCGGATGTGCGTCGAATTTTCACCGATGCCGCCGGTGAAAACGATCGCGTCAGCACCGTTCAAGAGCAACAAATACGCTCCCAAATAGTGTCGAATCGAGGCGACAAAGACATCGAGGGCAAGCCGGGCATTCTCTTCGCCGGACGCGGCAGCCTTTTGGATGTCGCGGATGTCGTTGTAACCGCTAAGGCCCAACATGCCGGAGCGATTCGCCAAATCATCGAGCACTTGTTCCACGGTTTTGCCGGTCGCCCTCATCAGCGCCGGCAGCGCGAAAACATCAAAGTCGCCGACGCGGTTGTTGTGCGGCAAACCGCTCTGCGGACTCATGCCCAGACTGCAAGCTCGCGATGTGCCGCTGGCGACGGCGCACAGCGACGAGCTGCCGCCCAGATGGCACGAGATAATTTTCGCTTCGGGCTTGTTCAGTAGCCTCGCTGTTCGCTCGGCGATAAACCGATGGCTCGCGCCGTGGAAGCCGTATTTCAGAATGCCGTGCTTCTCGACCCATTCGCGCGGCACGGCATAATAGCGCTCGGCATCGGGAATCGTTTGATGGAACCCCGTCTCGAACGCGGCCACCAACGGAATTTGCGACAACTCCTTGGCCAACAGCCGCATGACGCGGATGTACGGTGGATTGTGAGCCGGGGCGACATCGGCATAGGCCTCCATCGCCGATAGCACCCGCTCGTCCACGCGCTGCGCACCGCTGACACCTTGGGCGTGTACCGCCTTGAAACCGATGGCCGCCAACTCCGATGGATCGGACAAACAGCCTCTTTTCGGATCGGATAATTGCTGTAAACACAGTCGCACAGCTACTGCGTGATCGCGCGCTTCGATCGTTGCTTCTTCGCATTGACCTCCGGCTTCGACGAAGCAGCGCGACGACGGCGAACCGATTCGCTCGACGCCGCCGCGCGCCAACATCGTTTCGGTTGTCATGTCGAACAACCGATATTTGAAGCTAGTGCTGCCCAGATTGGCAACGAGGATTTTCATGATTCTTCGAATAACTCTCTGCGTGGTACGGAAATCGTTAATGTTTAATCGCCAGTTGCGCCACGATGCCCACCACGTGCATGACGCCACTGATGATTGTGACGATCATGGCGTTGCGTTTAGCCAGTTCATCCTTGCACGTTACCAACCCGATGATGCCGAGGATGAGGGCGATCGTACCGCAGCAGAAGCCAAACAGGATCAGCAGCACGATATTGGTGTTCGCGAATGTCCCATCGAGTCCAGAGAGCTGATTGCCGCCGTTTTTGGGCATTGCTCGATCTCCTTCAGGAGAAACAGGGTGGTTAAAAAACAAGATTGATTCACGAACCGAGTTCATTCGTGAATCAATCCTTACGCCTTCATTTAAGGAACGTCTCCAGCACATCCGCTTCCGGGCGGGGAATGACGTGCGCGCTAATCAGTTCGCCGTTGGCGCTGGCGGCCTGCGCTCCGGCGTCGACTGCCGCCCGTACGGAGCCAACATCGCCGCGAACGAAGGTTGTCACAAACGCATTGCCGATCTGCAATTGACCGGCCAGGGTGATATTGGCCGCCTTACACATGGCATCGGTGGCCGCGATCGTTGCGATCAAACCCTTGGTTTCGATCAAGCCCAGGGCTTCGCCGTTCCCGTTGCGGCCATTGCCGTTACTGCTCGCCATGATTCTACCCTCTCAATAAAAGATTATTCGGATGTTTTATTACACACCAACGGCCGTCTTTTTGCCGGCCAAAGGCAACACCGCGCCGAGATCTTCGTGCGGGCGGGGAATGACCTGCACGCCGACAACCTCGCCGACTCGCGAAGCCGCGGCGCTGCCGGCGTCGATGGCGGCCTTGACCGCGGCCACGTCGCCGACCACCAAGGCCGTGACCAAACCGCTGCCGATCTTTTGCCAGCCGATCAACGTGACGTTGGCGGCTTTCAGCATGGCGTCGCTAGCCTCGACCAGCGGCACCAAACCCTTGGTTTCAATCATGCCAAGGGCTTCCATGTGGGAACTAGCCATGTGGGTCTCCATTTTCTTTGGTAACTGTCGAAATCCAAGTTCCTCGGTTAGCCGCGACCCGATGGGGAGCGCGGGCGGACGCGCTCCCCATCGGGTCGCGGCTAACCGAGAGGGCGCGAATCATCATTTGAACAATTCGAAACGGGTCGCCCGGTTTATGTGGCAGGCGTTGCCCTCATCCGTGTCCAGATGAACTTCCAGTTTCGATGCCGGCGAAAAGCGGACGAGCAAACTCTCCAACACCGTCGGACAATCGCTATCGATTCGCAGATGCAAGCGGTCGCCGTCCTTGACGCCGTAATGGGCCACATCCGTCGGACCCATGTGAACGTGGCGCTCGTGGCGGATGACGCCGCGCTCCATGTGAATCATGCCCGCCGGGCCGAGCAGATACGCACCCGGCGAATCGCGGTGGTCGCCGCTCTTGCGCACGGGGATGTCCAGGCCGAGCATGACGGCGTCGGTGAACGCCAACTCGACCTGGCTATGATCGCGGCAGGGACCGAGGATGCGCAGGCCGGTGATGGTGCGGTGTCGCGGTCCGATCATCGTCACCGTCTCTTCGGCGGCGAAGAAGCCCTCTTGATAGAGTGGCTTGTACGGCGTCAGCTTGTGGCCCTTGCCGTACAGGCGTTCGAGATCTTCCTGCGTAACGTGGCAGTGCCGCGCGGAGACGTTGACGACCAGTTTGGGCGTATGGCCCGGCATCTGTCGCAGCCGGTTCGCCGGGGCAGCATCTCCATTTCCTGTTCGTTCGCTCAAAGCCGCGCGCACCAGGCGTTCGATCGACGCGCGATCCAAGGTTGCCGTACTCATAGTTGATTGTTCTCCGCCTCACCGGCTACCATTAGCCGAACGTCGTTTTGTCGCAGCAATTCCCTCTGTACCGCGTCCAACTGATTGTCCACAATTAGCGTGTCGATGTCGGTCAAATTGCACAGATAGGCCAATGCCTGCCGACCAATCTTCGTATGATCGGCCAACACTACGACCTCATCGGCGCAGCGCATCATCTGCCGTTCCGTCTCCACCAACAGCAGATTGCTGTTAAACAATCCCTTTCCGGTAATGCCGCCCACGCTCATCAACAGTTGTTGGACGTGAATGTCTTCCATCATGCGCACTGTTAGCGGTCCCAGGGCGACCCCCGTTTTGGGATAAACGTAGCCACCCAGGATGACCAAATCGATCTCCCGGCTGGCGGCAAAGAGTGAGGCGATGGGCAGGCTGTTCGTCACAATCTGCAACGACCTTCCGACCAACAATCGCGCCACTTCCAGCGTCGTCGTACCGCCGTCGAGCAAGATCGTGTCGCCGTCTTGAATGCGGGAGACGGCGGCGCGGGCGAGAAGCCTCTTCTCTTCCAGCTGGCTGGCCGAGCGCTCTTCCAACGCCGGTAAAGTGGCTACATCGCCGACGAACATCGCTCCGCCGTGCGTCCGCCGCAGCATTCCCTGCTTGTGCCAATAGTCCAAATCGCGCCGTAGCGTCGATTCCGACACTTCGATGGTTTGCGCAAGATCGTTCAGAGCAACGAATCCTCGTTCGCTGACGAGATCCAGCACGCGTTGTCGTCGTTCCTCAACCAGCACGGCGGCTCCCTCGCAAAGCTTGACAGATTCTGGCAATCCATGACAGATAATGATAGTCTATGCGCGTTACCGCCTTCCTGTCAAGAACATTTTGCCAATTCTTGCCAGATTACCACCATGCACTTCCACTTCGGGGTACGATCCCCTCTCAGAGACGTGGAGGCATTGCCAATTCCTCAATGGTCCGTCTATCATCTTCAGGTAGCACTTGCCTTGTGGGGATCGCTCGATGGGAAGAAAGCGGCTGGTGAGAACGATTGCGATTGTCGCCGGATGTTCCTTCGTTGTCGGCGCGTTGGTCTTGGCATTGTTGAGTCTGACGGCCAGGCGTCCGGCGCATCTGGGTGTCCACGAAGGCCGGCTCGCCGCCTGCCCCGATAGTCCCAATTGCGTCTGCACCCAGACCGATGACGAAACGCATCGCCTCGAGCCGTTGCGCTACACCGGTTCTGGCGAACGTGCGATGGAACGATTGAAAGCGATCCTCGCCACCCAGCCGCGCACACGCACGGCGACCCAAACCGAGAATTATCTACACATCGAGTGTACAAGTCTGATTTTCCGCTTTGTCGATGATGTGGAGTTTCTCGTCGAGGACTCAACGAAAACGATCCACTTCCGCTCCGCCTCGCGCGCCGGCTTCGGTGACTTCGGCGTCAACCGTCGTCGCATGGAAGCCATCCGCCGAGCATTCGACGCCTCCAGCAG
>JAKBCS010000122.1 GCA_021807595.1 Planctomycetota bacterium
AATCAACAGTCCGATCGCCCCTCCCACGAAAGCCACCAGCAAAACGATAAAGATGAGGCCAAGAATCTTGCTTCTCGCCGAGGTTTGTCGGAGCGCCGCGTATAAAAAGCGTGCTACCTCCAATATGCCGACAGCAATCGCGCCGATCGTGCCACCCATACCCGCGTGCGGAACCGCCGTCAAGATCCCCCCCGCCGCGCCGCCCGCGCCGGCACCATACACCAGCAGTCGCAAAACCAGAGCCAGCCGATCCTTTAAGCTCATCGAGTCGGTTGCATCAAATTGGACGCGATCCCGCATTTCGCGGTGGTAGGCAGACCTGCCACGACACGGCTCAGCGAAATCTCTCCAATTGTAACAAACCCGCCAACTGCACGGCGCTGGACCACAGATTGTTTAAGGCGTCCAGGTAGTCCGAATTGGCTTGCACCACACTGCGCTGAATCGTCAAAAAGGTCGCCAGATCCATGGTGCGCTTGCTGTAGGCGTCGAGAGCCTTTTGCAAGCCGTCGCGGCTGTCGGGCAAGATATTCTTCTCATACTCGCCGACCACCGCGCGCGCGCTTTCATACTGGCCGATCAAGTTGTGAGCTTGGTTGAGTAAATTGTACTGAATGGCAACGAGGTTTTCCTCCGAGGCGCGGACGTTGCTGCGCGCGGCTCGGATGCCTCCCTGATTGCGATTGAGGACGGGAATGTCGAACTGAATGTTGAACCAGAACTGTTCGAGACCAGGCACTAATCCGTACTGATACGCCGGTCCCATGTACGGATTGGGAAAAGGCTCGACTTCGGCGCGGCGCAGTTGCACTTTCGATTGCGCGATCACCGCTTGGGCGATGCGGACCTGCGTGTGCTGCTGCGTCATATAGCGATTGATCTGATCTTCGTAAAAGATTGGATAATCGCCGCTGAACTGGCCCATCACATCGCGGTCCACCAGACCGGGGAGGCCGACGAGATCGCTCAATTGATTGCGGTCGCTGGCGAGCAATCGCTCATTCGATTGCAGATTGCCCACGGCGCGACGCCACTCGATGCGCAACGGCACCAGGTCGATCTCGGCGGCCAAACCGCCCTTCTTCAATTCTTCGCCGGCCCGATACGATTTCTCCAAGACACCGACCATTTCCTTCAACACCTGAATCCGCCGTTGATCGCTCAGCACTTGATAGAACTGTTGTCGAATCGACGTTAAAAGAGAATAACGATCTTGCGAGAGGTTGTATTCTTGCTGGCGCGCGACTTCGTTGCCGGCGGCCTGATCGAGCCGCTTTTTGCCCATGACCGGGATTTCCTGTTGGAAACCGGCGTTGAGTGCGGTGTTGCGACCGTTGAAGACCTGCGGGTTGTTGGTGTCGAAGCGCGGATTACTCCACATGCCGGCCTGCGTGGCCGCGCCGCGCGCGGCGTCGATTTGCGCGCGGTCGCGCGGCAAGATGGGGTGATACTGATCGGCCAATTCTTCGAGACGCTGCAAGGTCAGTGGTTCGCCTCGTTCGCGTAGGGCCGGAGGCAGAAGCGTTTGCGCCGTCAGAGCCGGCGACAAAAACCCCACGAGGCATACGGCAATGGCACACCCTCGACCCATTACGTTGTCCTCTCGAAACTGCGAGGCCGATTTACTGCCCAAATCGAGCCCGTCGCATCAATACCGCCATTCGGTGCGGAAGAACAAGCCTTGCAGCGTCAGCGCCGCGTTGGAATCGTTGGTTGCGCCGACCCACCACCAGCGCTGCCATTGATAGCCCAACGTGAATCTCCACGAACGTTCCTCGCAAGGTGTGAAACTGAGGCCGCCCTCCGCGCCGAGAATCCCCACCCCATTGCTCTGCTGTCCGACCGAAACGAATTCGCTTACGTTCTGACCGCCAACCAGCGCCGACTCGCCGAAGCGCTGGCGCGTGAAGCCGATCATCCCGGTCGCGTCCAATTCGCCGTACAAGGTCAAGTGCCACTCTGACACCGGCTTCCAGAATCCGAGGCCGATTGTCGGCCCGACGCCGGCAAAGCTGTTGCTCGCCGACTGAAGGAGAATCTGTCGGCCCTGTGCGGTGGAGTCGAAGAACACGTCGGCGGCACTTACGCCGAAACGCGCCGTCCAGGTGCGATTT
The DNA here is from genome assembly GCA_021807595.1 of Planctomycetota bacterium. Classification (GTDB taxonomy): domain Bacteria; phylum Planctomycetota; class Planctomycetia; order Gemmatales; family Gemmataceae; genus JAJPHU01. The sequence goes on from JAKBCS010000122.1 coordinate 2,115, forward strand.
ATTTTTGGATCGTTGGTCAGAAATTCGCTCGCTCCGTAGGTCAGACTTGCATATTGCACGTCGATTTGACTGCGGAGCAACCCCGAACCCGCTGGGTCGAACGCGGGGAGCCAAGTGTTTCCTTGACTGGCCACGGAGCGCCAATCGAGGCGCACATCCCCCGCTCCGTTCGCAAAACGGTAACCTGCGCGCAAAAAGGGGCTGGGAACCCAGTGCATCGGGGCGATGGGTAGAGCGACGGGGTTGGTAAACGTATCGCTCAGATTCGAGCCACTGTTGAGATGCGAACCAACGTGTGGGACGATCAAGCCCACGTCGAAGTTGACGAACCAACCGGCAACTTGTCCGGAGGGAGTGAGAATCGGCGCATCCAACGGCGGAGTTTGCGTCAGCGTCGTCGGAGGTGGAGCGAAGAGAGACGGCGGCGAAGACGGCAAGTTCGGTAACGTGGGAGACGATTCGCCGAGCGCGTCCGAAACGCGCGATGGAGTGGGAAGCGGTTCGCCGACGCCATCCGCCGGTGGAAGTGTGGATTGGGCGCAGGCGCAGCAGGTCCACCACGACCCGGCCCAGCAAACCACGGCGAGCATTCCACAACGCACGGGGACCATGCGCGAAATCCTCCGAGAAATCATCTTCAACTATTATCGGCAGGATCGCCGGATCACTCGCGGAATTATCGATACAACGGACACATTCCGGAAAGTTTGACACGGCTTCGGATGCGACGCACTTCAACAAATCTTCACGGACCCTTGCAAATTGCCTCGTCTCCCCCTACAGTGGCGCGAAATGCTTTTTCTTTGGATCGGAGGCACTCTCCCGTGCAGATTCTGCCGGCCATCGATTTACGCGGCGGCCAATGCGTGCGGCTGCGGCAAGGCGACTACGCTCAAGAGACCGTCTTCGGCGACGATCCCGCGCAGGTGGCCCGGCGCTGGGTCGAGCAGGGAGCGGACTATCTTCATCTCGTCGATCTGGACGGAGCGCGCCAAGGACATCCGGTCAACGGAGACAGCGTGCGGCGCATCGTGCAAGCGGCGGCCGTGCCCTGCCAGCTCGGTGGCGGGCTGCGCAGCGAGGAGCATATCCGCGAAGTCCTCTCCTGGGGCGTCGAGCGCGTCATTCTTGGCACGCGCGCTTTGCTCGATCCGGCGGGATGCGAAAGCATGTGCCGCCGATTTCCGGGGCGCGTCTGTCTGGGAATCGACGCCCGCAACGGCCGCGTTGCCATTCAAGGTTGGGAAAAGGAGTCGGATCGATCCGCTCTCGATCTGGCGCGTTCTTGCGCCTCCTGGCCGTTGGCCGCTATCGTGTACACCGACATCAGCCGCGACGGCATGCTCGAAGGTCCGAACGTCGAAGCCACCGCCGAGTTGGCCGCCGCCGTTTCCGTGCCGGTCATCGCGTCTGGAGGAGTGACGACCGTGGAAGATGTCGTTCGACTGACGCAGCGCGGCCTGCCCGCGTGCATTATCGGCCGCGCGCTGTACGAGGGAAGGATCGACTTGAGCGTTGCGATTCAACGGGGACGGGAGGCAGGACGGGAACAATAATTCTTCCGGTTCGCCGAGACTCGAAGGAGAGCGCGGCCCAAGCCCGCTCTGCCTTCGGGTCGCGGCGAACCGTCATCCAACCATCATCGCAGAGGAGTGTCATTCCATGTCGAACTATCAGGTGCGTGACATCCGCAACATCGCGCTCGCTGGACATCGGGCGTCGGGGAAGACATCGCTCGCCGACGCCCTCTTGTTTCAAGCCAAAGCCGTGGATCGACGCGGCAGCGTGGACGACGGCAGCAGCATTTCCGATTACGACGAAGAAGAACACAAACGACGCTTTTCCATTGATACCAGCGTCCTCCACCTCGAACACCAAGGCAAACAAGTTCATTTACTCGATACGCCAGGCGATCCCGCTTTCTTCGGCGCGGCACTGGGAGCGCTGAGCGCCGTCGAGAACGTCTTGCTCGTTGTATCGGCGGCAAACGGCGTCGAAGTCAATACCCGCCGCATGTTCGCCGAGGCCGGCAAACGCGGCTTGGCACGCATGCTGGTCGTCAACAAGCTCGATAGCGACAACGTCAAATTCGAGGAGTTATTCAAGACGATCCGCAATACCTTCGGCAAAGCCTGCGTCTTGTTCAATGCCCCGATCGGCGTCGGTCCCAAAATCGGCGGCGTCGTCAGCACCGTAAACCCCCCGGCTACCGCTCCGGCCGGCTGCGCGGTCGATCTGAACGCCGCCCGTTCGCAGCTGATCGACGCCGTCGTCGAGGCCGACGATGTCCTCATGGAAAAATACCTTCTCGAAGGGAGCATCGGCACCGACGAGTTGGCCGCCGCTCTCCCCAAAGCCATCGTGGCGGGTACCGTTGTGCCCGTCTTTTGTACTGCCGCCAAGAAGGATCTCGGCATCGCCGAGCTACTCGACGGCCTGGCGGCTTACGCTCTGTCGCCCGAACAAGGAAAAAGCCGTGCCGCCAAGAAGGGAGACGCCGAGGTTACTCTGGAGCCGTCGTCCTCCGGCGAGTTCGTCGGTCAGGTGTTCAAGGCCGTCACCGATAAGTTCGTCGGCAATTTAAGCTTTATCCGCGTCTTTTCGGGCTGCTACAAACCGGATCAACCGCTCTTCAACGCTCGCACCGGCAAATCGGCGCGAGCGGCGGGATTGCTGCTGATGCAAGGAAGCAAGCACGCCAACATCCTGGAAGCGCTGCCCGGAGATATCTTCGCCGTCACCAAGATCGAAGATCTACACATCGGCGACACGGTGAGCAATCATGCCGGCGCGCCCAAACTGCCGCCACCCGCCTTCCCCACTCCGATGTTCGGACTGGCCGTCGAGCCGAAAGCGCGCGGCGACGAACAAAAGATCTCCGGCAGTTTGCAGAAGATTGCCAACGAGGATCCGACCTTCCACGTCACCCGCGACATGCAGACCAAGGAGCTGGTCATCACCGGCATGAGCCAGCTGCATTTGGACGTGCTGATCAATCGACTGAAACGGCGTTTCGACTTGGAGATCGTCGCCCACGAACCGAAGATTCCCTACCGCGAGACCATCACCACGAACGCGGAGGGGCAGCATCGCCATAGGAAGCAGTCCGGCGGTCGAGGCCAATTCGGCGAAGTCCATTTGCGCGTCTATCCCTTGCCCCGCGACATTGGAGATCAAGCGAGTCTCGTGGAGCGCTTTGCCAACAAGGAAAAGTTCGAGAAGATGCGGGCGGCGCATTTTGAACCGATCCACCATTTCGCCTTCATCGATACCATCGTCGGCGGGACCATTCCCAATCAGTTCGTACCCGCCGTCGAGAAAGGATGCAAGGAACTGTTGGAGCGCGGCGCGCTCGCCGGCTATCGCATCGAAGGCGTGGCCGTCGAAGTCTACTTCGGCAAGGATCACCCGGTCGATAGCTCGGAGGCGGCCTTCAAGACTGCCGGTCGCATCGCCTTCAAGAACGCCTTCCTCGCCGCCCATCCGGTGCTACTCGAACCGATCGTCGAGCTGGAAGTCACCGTGCCCACCAAGTACACCGGGGCCATTCTCGGCGACCTCAACACCAAGCGCGCGCGGATCGAGAATCAAGACAGCCTGCCCGGCGATTTAGCCGTCATTACCGCTCTCGCCCCTCTGGCCGAGGTGACGCGCTACGCCTCGCAACTCGACAGCATTACGCAGGGGCAAGGTTCTTTCCACATGGAGTTCAAACACTACGACACGGTTCCCGGCAACGTGCAACAGCAGATCGTCGGCAAGGCCAAGCTCGGCTCGGACGAGGACGAATAACCCTCGTTGGGTGCCAGTCATCGCTCTGCCGAGGTGTTATCGCCCGGCGGCAGAGCGATGCGTTTGCGCGTGCCTCCCGATTTTGCCGAAGGTCGGCGAGGTTGCGAGGGAGGCGCGGTGTCGAAACTCGGTTGCATTGTCGCGCCTCGGACGTTCTAATAATGCCCAAAGGGTTTCGCCTCGCTCCACCAGGTTCCGGGGAGTTCTCCATGTCCGCGCGTCTTCGTCGATTCGCCGTCGCCATCGTTGCCGTCGTTGGAATGATTGTCGTGGCCGCGTCACAAAAACAAAACGAGCCGCCGCGCCACGTTTTCCGAATCATCTTCGGGCTAAAAGACACACAATCGACCAATTGGAGCGGCAAAGTAGAAATATCTGGGGGCGAGGTCGCGGCCCTCGACGGTTGGCACTTCGAGGAGAAGGATGCCGTCGAAGGGAAGATCGCGTGGAAGTGCCGTACCCACGAGCGGATCGTCCCCGGCGAACGCATCCCGCTGGAAGACTCCAAGGGCAAAGTGAAACCGGTGCCGAAAAAGCCGTGGCCCAATGGTGTGACCGTGACGGTGCGCGGCGAAGCGCCGACGCTAACCGTCGCGCTTCCCGCCGGAGAGATTCACTTCAAGAGCGAAGACCTATCCCTGGGCGAGGCGAAAATGTTCCTCGACGGACAAGCGCGCGTCGAACGTCTGCCCGATACGAGCGTGCTGCGTCCGGCGACGGGAGCGAAAGCCCCCAATCCCGTCCAGGACGACTATCCCGCCTTCTGGGTGCGCTACAAGACCGGCAAACAGTCCCTCGCTTGGGTAGCGTATCGACAAGAGAAAGATCGCGTGCTTCTCTCAGAGCGCGACGGCTCGGAAGGCGCATGGTCGGAGCCGAAGGAAGTGGCCGCTGCGGGAGATCACTTTCGCGTGGCCTTGGCGAGTACGCACGGCAATACGCTGTGGATCGTTTGGTCGAGTCAGCGCGAGGGCAATTGGGATCTGTTCGCGCGTCCCTACCAAGACGGCAAGCTCGGCGACGAGATTCGTCTCACCGACAATGCCGGACCCGACATTTGGCACGCGATGACGACCGACCAGCGCGGTCGAGCCTGGTTGGTGTGGCAGGGATTCCGCGACGGCCAGTCCGACGTGTTCGCGCGCTGCGTCGATGGCGACGGCTGGCACGACACGATTCGCGTCAGCACCTCCAAAGCCAACGATTGGAACCCCGTGGTGACTTCCGACCCCAAAACAGATCGCGTATGGGTGGCATGGGACAGTTACGAGAGCGGCGACTACGGCATTCGCATCCGATCGCTGTCTGGCGGGCCGTCGCCGAAGCTCGGTGAAATCCTTTGTCCCGATAAGTCGCCTGTGTTCCAGGCGCATCCGAGTTTGGCGTGCGATCGCGCCGGCCGCTTGTGGGTGGCCTGGGATCAATCGGGGCCGCAATGGGGCAAGGATACGGGCCATCAAGTGACCGAGAACGCCGGGACGCGCCTCTATCACGATCGAAGTCTGCGCATCGCCTGTTTGGTCGATGACAAATGGCAAGAACCCGAAGCCGATTTGGGGAAAGCGTTGCCGTCCGAGCTGCGAACATTCAGCGAGTTGCCGTGTCTGCAAGGCGACACCGAGGGGCGCATGTGGCTGGCGTTTCGACATCGGACGACGCTCGTTCCGCGCGCGGACGATTGGGCGGCGCGTGGCCGATGGGACGTGTATGCCACGGCGTTTCTCGGCGACCGTTGGAGTAGCCCCGTCGCGCTTCCGGAGTCGGCGGGCCGCAACGATATGCGGATGTCGCCGCAACGCGATCCCAAGGGCAGCGTCTACTTCGCCTATGCCAGCGATAATCGCGGCTGGTTCCCTCCGGGCGCGCTCATGGAGAAAAACCTCAGCGTCGCCGTCAGCCGATTGCACGGTGCCGGGAAGTTTGCCGACCCGCACTGGCGCGATCTTCGACTCGCTTCGCGCGAAGTGAAGCGCATCCATCCGCGTGAGGCCGAGCAGGTCCAACGTATTCGCGCCTACAAGGTCGAATCCGGCGGGCGGACCTATCGCATCTACCGCGGCGACATGCACCGTCACACCGACATTTCGCCCGATGGTGTCGGCGACGGCTCGTTGATGGATCTGCACCGCTACGCGCTGGATGCCGCCGCTTTCGATTTCATCTTTGTTACCGATCACAACATGGGTGGGGACAAGGAATATCCCTGGTGGCGGACGCAAAAGGCCAACGATCTGTACACGGTTCCACAGGCGTTCATCTCGATGTACGGCTACGAACGCAGCGTGCCGTATCCCAATGGGCATCGCAACATTCTGTGGACCGAGCGAGGCCATCGCACATTGCCGTTGCCTCGCCCAGGCATTCCGAAACAAATGGCCGAGGATACCGGCAAGGTGTACGACTATCTGCGTCGCACGGGGGGCATCTGCACGCTGCACACCTCGGCCACCGACCAAGGCACCAATTGGGCCGAACACGACAATGCCCTCGAACCCGTCGTCGAACTGTTCCAGGGCTTCGATTCGTCCTACGAAGCGCCCGGCGCGCCGCGCAGCATCGACGACAAAGCGGATCGCGTACACGGTCCTTATCGCAAGGACGGATTCGTCTCGTTGGCGTTGGAGAAGGGGTATCGTCTCGGCTTCCAGGCGTCGAGCGACCACGTTTCCACGCACATCAGCTACGCCTGCATCCTCGCCGAAGAGTTTAGCCGCAAGGGGTTGATCGAGGCGCTCAAGAAACGGCACAGCTACGCCGCCACGGACAACATCGTTCTCGACGTTCGCATGGGCGCAAACGTGATGGGCGACGAAGTCCGCACCGGCAAACCATCGCTGGACGTGGTCGTACTCGGCACATCGCCGCTCGACCGCGTGGAGGTGCTGCGCGACGGCGAAGTGATCCATACCCATCGTCCCGAAAAAGGGGGCGAAGAAGCGAGGTTCCATTGGGACGACGCGCAGCCGAAGAAAGACGGCAAGGTCGTTTACTACTATGTGCGCGCGATTCAAAAAGACCGACAAATGGCGTGGGCTTCGCCGATCTGGGTTCGACCGAAGGAGTGAGCCGTTTTCTCTTTCGTCCTCCTCCGCAGCCTCTGGTTTCCGAGCTGGAGCCTGAACGGCGGCCTATCGCTTACTCTCGTTGCATCGTTGTTTCTTGCGAGGCGAGGAGAGTTACCGTCACCGTGGTTCCTTTGCCCAACGTGCTGGAGACGGCAATTTGTCCACCGTAAGAGTGGACAATGGCCCGACAGATGCTCAACCCCAGCCCGTTGCCACCGATGGGTCGATCCCGATGGCGCGATTTATCCGCGCGATAAAAGCGTTCAAAAACCTTGGGCAGATCCTCTGCGGGAATGCCCTCTCCCGTGTCGCGGACGCGCAGTTGCACCTCTTTACCCTCGGACATGCGCTGTACTCCTACGGAAACGCTGCCTTCCGCCGAGGTGAATTTCAGAGCGTTATCGACGAGGTTATGGATGACCTCGCGCAGATGAACGCGATTGCCGGAAACGAGGATGCCTTCGGACGCTTCCGCGTGCAGATGGATACCGCGCTGTTCGGCGATGCCTTGAAACATATCGATGGCGCGAAGAATCAATTCGTCGAGGCTCACTTCGCCGTCGGCGTGCAACAGGCCGGCGTCCCCCTCGGCCAGCAACAGCAAGTGATTGATAAGGTTGCTCAAACCGCTACACTCTTCGATGGTATCGGCCAATAATTCTCGATATTCGGAGTTGCCGCGATCGCGTTGGAGGGCAACCTCGACGGCGGTGCGCATGGCGGTCAGCGGCGAGCGCAACTCGTGGGCGGCGTTGGCGACAAACAGGCGCTGTTGCTCGAGGTAATTGGCCAGACGATCGAGCATGCCGTTCAAGGTCGCCGAGAGTTGATCGAGTTCGTCGCCGCTGCCGCGCAGTGGCAGCCGTTCGCTGAGGTTGTCCGGATGCAACCGTTCGGTCGTTTGCAAGATCGTCGCCAACGGCCTCGTCGCTCGCCCCGCCAGCCAATAACCGCTCAGCGGAGCCATCACGAGGATAAAGGCAAAGGCCGTCAGCATCATTTCCGTGAGGCGCAGAATGTCTTCGTCGATGGGATCGCGGCGCACGCCAACGCGCACAATCAACGGCGGCGAGTGCCCTCCCGCGGGTATGGGCTGTTGTAAGAGCCGATAATTCTCTCGACTGTAGGCTCCCGCGCGAACCGCTCGCGCCACCGGCACGCTCAATTCCGGCGCATTTTCGCTGGACCACAAGAGATCGCCCCCCGTCGAGAAAATGCGCACGAACCAGCCGCGATCGCTATTGCTCTCGACCTTCGGTCCCAACTCGGCCGCCACCTTGTCCCAATCCGAACCGAAAGCGTCGATGGTCAGTTCCACCTGCCGAACGTCCTCGGTCAGCGATCGGTCCTGTTCGTTGAGCAGCGTCCACCGCAAGCCCTCGCGCACTCCCCACAAGGCAGCGCCCACCAGCACCAAAATGACGATGGTGTTCCAGAAAGTCAGTTGAAAGCGCAGCGTCTGCGGCAGGTGTCTAAGTAGCCCGAAGCGCATAGCCGCGCCCTCGTATCGTTTGAATGAGTGAAGGGACTCCTTCTCGATCCAGCTTCTTGCGAATGCGATTGATGTGAACTTCGATTACGTTGGTCGTGCCTTCCCAATCGGTGTCCCAAAGGTGTTCGCACAGCATCTTGCGCGTGACCACTTGCCCGGCGTGGCGCATCAACAACTCCAGGATGCTGAACTCCGTCGGCGTCAGATCGAATTCGACGTCGTCTTTCACCACGCGTCGCGTGGTCAGATCGAGGCTGAGATCGCCGACGGTGACAACCGCCGGGGGGCGATCGATCGCTCTTCGGCACACCGCCTCCAAGCGCGCCATCAACTCCGGGAGCGCGAAGGGCTTGACGAGGTAATCGTCCGCGCCGGTCTTCAGTCCTCGGACGCGCTCTTCCACCGCTCCCAAGGCCGTTAACAGCAAGATCGGCGTCCGAACGCCGGCGAGTCGGATGCGTTGCAGCACTTCCAGCCCAGGTATTCCGGGCAAGAGCAAATCGAGAAGAATGGCATCGAAACGCTGGCTGAGACTGTGTTCCAGGCCATTCTTGCCGTCCTTAACCCACACGCAGCCATGTCCGGCCTCCGATAAACCTTTCGACAGAGATTTGCCGATTACCGGATCGTCTTCTACCACGAGAACATTCATAATCGTGTCACGATTCAAAGGTGAGGCGAAGAGGTCTACCTCACATTTTACGAGAAACCGACCGTCTCGGTCAAAGGTTTCGACGCAATAGGCTCTCGTCGTTCGCATGGCGAAAGGGCAAAGGCGCGAGAAAACCTCGACTTGGCAACCGCGTCAACGTCCGTATCTCTTCAGCGCGTCGCGGTTCAACTCGATCCCCAGACCGGGAGCGTCGGGGATGGGCAGATACCCTTCGGTATCCGGTCGGAACGGCTCGGTGATGATTTCGTCGAGGTAAGGCGAGGGTGTGAGGTATTCGACGTAGCGCGCCACCGGCATGGCGGCGGAGAGGTGCAGATCGGCGGCCAGACCGATGGCCGTATTCCAGCCGTGAGGCACCCATTGGACGTTATGCTCGTAAGCCATCCAGGCGATGCGCCACGCCTCGGTCAGGCCGCCGCACTTGGTGCTGTCGGGTTGCACGATGTCTACCGCTTGGCGTTCCAGAAAGGGACGAAAGCTCTGTCGCCGCGTCAGCACTTCGCCGGTAGCGATCGGGACGGGGGAATGACGGCGCAGTTCGATGTAGCCTTCGAGGTCGTCGGGCGGCAGCGCTTCCTCGAACCAGACAATGTCGTAGTCCGCGAGCATCTTGGCCGTTTCCAGCGCCCATTTGTAGCCGTGCGGCCAAAACTGTTCGCTGCCTCCCGCATCGACCATGAGTTCCACATCCGCTCCAACCGTGTCGCGGGCCGTCTTCACCAGCATTTCATCGGTTCGTCGATCGCGTCGGCCGAACGGTCTCCAGCCAAGTTTGATGGCCCGAAATCCGCGGGCCACGGTTTGCCGTAAGGTCTCGCGCAGGCGTTCCGGTTCGTCGAACAGGATAGACCCATACGGTTTGATGCGATGACGATAGAATCCGCCGAGCAAGCGCCCGACGGGCTGTTTGCAGATCTTGCCCATCAGATCCCACAAGGCGATGTCGATGCCGCTGATGGCGTGTTCGACCGCGCCGCCGCGCCCTTGCCAGAACATCGCTTGTCGCAGCTTCTCGCTCACCCGCGCCGGTTCGTCGGCGCGTTCGCCGATCAGATGCGGGCGCAGCAGATCGACGGCGGCGACGATCAGGCTCTTGCTCGTCATGGCGCTGCCGATGCCGCTCAATCCCTCGTCGGTTTGCACTTCGAGAAGGGTATTGAGGTCTTCTTCGGGCCTGTTGCCCTGCGGCCAACCGCCGTCGACGGTACCGCCGGATAGGCCGATTATATGAACATCGACGATCTTCATAGAGCTAATTCTCTCGCCGACGGCGCGGGCCGGCTATTTCTTCGGCATCCGCGTCGCGGATGCGGTTATCGGGTCCGACGAGAACGACTTTGGGGCGATGCGCGTGGGCGGCTCCTTCGTCCAGCTGCGTGAAGGTGGCGACGATGATCAGATCGCCGGGTTGTGCCAGATGAGCGGCCGCACCGTTGACGCACGCCACGCCGGAACCGGAATCCGCCACCAGCGCATACGTTCGCAACCGCGTGCCGCGCGTCACGTTCCAAACGTGAACCTCTTCGAACGGCAGAATGTCCGCGGCCGCCAGCAAGTCGGCGTCCAGGGTCAGGCTGCCTTCGTAATCGACATCGGCATGGGTGACGGTGATGCGGTGCAGCTTCGATTTCAACATCGAACGACGCCCCGACGGGACGCCGTTGGGATTGACGGCCATATATAGGGTCTCCTCGCAGACACAGATCCATCGATTCATTCTACGGGGAGACCCGTCTCGCGGACGCGCGCGGGAGGTTCGATTATTGGTTCATCGGTTCGCGCACGATGATGATTTGCGTGATTTTGGGCAGGTTGTCGTCGAGAAGGTCCCCCTCGCTGTCCTTGCCGCGCTTGGGGCGAGGAGCCGTCTTCTTTTGGAGCAGGGTCACCTGGACGATTTGCCCGTTCTTAATGTCGGAGAATTCGCCGGGGAAGCCGGGCAGCTTGTCCGTTCCTCGCAACTCTTTCAGCTCCTTAAGCGTGTAGCGTTTGATGCGTCCTTTGTCGTCGAAGCGCGCGGGCGGATTCTGCATGCGCACCTTGATCTCATCCGCCGCCGCCCACTCCACTTCTTTCTCCGTGGTGGCGATTTCGTAGATTTGCGCTTCGGCATTCATCATTTGTTGAAGGGCGCTATTGACCCCTTGAGCGTTCGTGGCTCGCATCATGTTCATTTGAGCGTTGTAATAATTCTGCAATTGCCCCTGATTTACTCTCACATACGGAATGGTCAGCTTCAAGCGAAGCATTTTCTTGTCTTCGTAGACCGACAGGACGGTGGCACCCACCGACGCTTTTCTCATCATCTTCTTTTCGGCGGCGGCCGGATCGGTGTCGATACCCTTGAATTTCCCCTTGGGGATCGGCATCTTGGGATTCTTCTTATCGGTTTCCTTTTTGGCCGGTACATCCTTTTTGGCCGGCTCGTCTTTTTTCAAGTCGCCCTTCTTGACGTCCTGCTTGGGCGGATCGGTCTTCTTATCCTTCTCGTCCGCGCCGAAAACGGGCAGACCGAGCAAGGAAATCAAGCAAGCGAAGGCGACAAGGCGTGATACGATTCGCATGATCCACTCCCTACGCAACAAGACAAATAGTGGCCAGTCGATTAAGATTCAGTTTATCCTAACCTGCAGCGGAGTACAAATAGAAAAAGGGCGAGATACCCAGAGTGCCCTACGAGTCGGACCTCCTGGTGCTTCGCGCTGCCGGTCGTCAAGCAAAGACACTCTGAGTCGAGGAGAGAACCTCATGCGTTTTGCAACCATCGCCGTGCTGTGCGTCGCCCTCACATCGGGTCGCGCGCGCGCTGAATCGCCGAAACGTCCGAACATCTTGTGGATTTGTGCCGACGATCACGCACCCTATGTGTGCGGAGCCTACGGCAATAAGGTCGTCCGCACTCCGAATCTGGATCGCTTGGCCGCCGAGGGGATGCGCTTCGACCGCGCCTATTGCAATTCTCCGGTATGCACGGCGTCACGGCAGTCGTTTCTCACGGGGCGCTACCCGCGCACACTGGGTGTGACCTTGTTGCAAACGCCGCTGCCCGAAGGTGAGCGAACCCTGGCGACCGTGCTGCACGCCGCCGGCTACAGCACCGCCGCCATCGGCAAGATGCACTTCAACAGCACTCTCTCCCACGGGTTCGAGCTTCGCATCGACGTGCCCCAGCACGCGCGCTATCTAAAGACCCATCCGCCGAAACCGCTGCCGCAAGACCTTAAGATTCAGCCGACCTGGCGTCCGTTCCGCGATCCGGCTTCCGTTTGGCTCAATAGCGCCGTTCTACCTTATGGCGCGCGCGACGAAGATATGTCCGGAACGTTCTTCGCGCGTCGAGCCGTCGATTATCTGAACGAACGGCGCGACAAACCGTTCTTTCTCATGGTCAGCTTTTACGAGCCGCATTCACCGTTTCGCTTTCCCATCGAGTATCGGGGCAAGTATCGTCCCGAACAATTTGCCGTGCCCAAGCTGGGAAAGGAAGACGAGGGACAGATCCCGAAGATCTTTCGCAACCTCAGCGACCGCGAGAAACAAGGCATCGCCGCGGCCTACTACACTTCGACCGAATTCATGGATAAAAACGTCGGCGTCGTACTCGATGCCTTGAAAAAATCGGATCGCGCCGCCGACACGCTGGTGATCTACACAGGCGATCATGGATACATGCTCGGTCAACACGGACGATTCGAGAAGCATTGCTGCTACGAACCGGCCGTTCGCGCTCCTTTGTTGATGCGTTGGCCGGATCCTATTGAGGCGGGGCGCGGCACCCAAGCGCTCGTGGAATTCATCGACATCGCCCCGACCGTTCTGGACTTCTGCCGAGTGACGATCCCGGCCAGCGTGCAGGGGAAGAGCTTGGTTTCGCTGTTGCGAGGCGAGCGGGATCGACACCGCGAGCACATCGTGGTCGAGTATTCGGAAAACGAGGAAGCGATGATTCGCACCGCGCGCTGGAAGTTCATCTATGGCACCGGCAAGCGCGAACGGCAAGACGGCTACGCGACGGGACGACCGCTGCCGGGACGAACCGTTCGACTCTACGACGAGGAGAACGATCCCGACGAAACGACCGACCTCGCCTCGAAACCGGAACATGCCCGGCTCGTCGACAAGTTCACCGCGCAGTTGGCCGACCACATGAAGCGCACGGCGCGCCAACCGGAATTGATCCCCAAAGGCAGCGATGTGCATCGAGTTCTGGAGTTTTGCCTGAAACCGCGCGACGTTCAAGCGCCGACGAAGAAGGACAAATAAGCGGGCGCTCTCGGTAGTTCACGGTGGGTCTCCTTCTGCTTCGACCCATCTATGAAATGGAGTTCGTCGAGCTAGGCTACAGGCTGCGTTTGCCTGGCTTCCACCGAAGCGAAGGGGGAGGTCACGGTTTTGCTCTGCCTCGAATTCTGAGCTAGGATTGAAACGTCCGCCGATTCTCGGTGGACAAGGTGTCGGTCAGTCGCCCCTCGTCGCTTGGCTTTGAGATGCAGATGACCCATTCACCGCAACCTCCCTCGCTTCCAACGGCGGTAGCGACAGAACAGACCTCGTTGCACATCCCCAGCCAACCGGAATGGATCGAGCCGACGGTTGAATATCTCAAACAAAAAGCCATTCTCTGCGGGGCGTGCCACCCCGCCCGCGCGAACAAGCTTACGCTCGTGCTGCACGAAGCGCTGACGAATTCGGTGATTCACGGCAATCTAGAGTTGTCCTCCGATCTGAAAGAGCGAGGCGACAACGCTTTCACCGCGGCATTGGCCGAGCGAGCCGCCGACCCGCGCTATGCCGAGCGCCTCGTCGAAGTGCGCGTCGAGTACGATGGCGAGCGCTGTCGCTGGATTCTCACCGATCAGGGCAAGGGGTTCGATGTCGAGCGCGTCTTGACCCGCGCTTGCTCGGACGAACCAGGCTTGATTTTGGCCAGCGGGCGCGGCCTGCTGCTCATGCGTGCTTTTCTCGACGATTTGTCCTTCGAACTGAGGGGACGCCGTGCCATTCTCACGCTGAAACGGGAATCCGGCGCGGAGAAGCGTTGCGCTCCGCGTCTGTCCGTTCAGCGGCCCATTCGCGTCGCGCCCATCGACGCGGACGGAGCGGTAGATTGGGATGCCGCTCACGAAGCGATGGCGAAAAACCTCTCGTCGGGAGGCATCTCCATCTTGCAGCGCCGCTTGGCCGACTGCGAGCGCGTTCTCGTCGGCATCGACTGGCAGGGAGAAATGCTCTACGTTCCCGCCGAAGTAAGGCATTGCCAAGCGCGCGGAGATGACGCGGTCGAACTGGGTTGCCGATTCCAGCTTTCGTCTCCCGCTGCCGAGTCAACCTCGACCGGCAATGTCGAGAGGGATCTCGAAGCGTTGTTGGAGCAGCTGAGCGAGAAGACTGCCTGCGGCGACGAGCGCCGCCTTCATCCGCGCGCGGTTTACACCGGGCAAATCGGCATCGAAGTCGGCGGCGGGCAGGCGTCTTACGTCGGCTTCGGACGCGATCTTTCCAAGGGAGGCATCTCTTTCCTAAGCAGTGGGCCGCTGCCGTTGGAATCCGCGATGCTGTCTCTGCCGCGCGGTGACAGCCAAAACCTGTGTCTCGCAGCGCGCATCGTTCGCTGCCGTCAACTCATGTCCGGCGTCTACGAAGTGGGAGCGAGGTTCGCCGAGGTTGGGGAAGCGATGGATTAGTTTGCATCGCTCGAATGTTTTGCCTCAATGGCATGTGAAGGCCGCAAGCGACGGCGACTGACGCGGCGTGAGCAACTGCAATCTGCGAGCCGCTGCCCCAAAGTCGTCGATCTACGACTCTCCAAATCAGGCCGATGCGTTATGGAATCACGACGATTGCGGCGACGAGCCATTGGCTTTGAGGCGGCGAATCAGCGCTTCCAGCGTCTCCGGCGGAAGTCCCTTGACCACTTCCTCGGCAGACAACCCCTTCAGACGCTCCTGGGCTGGCAA
>JAKBCS010000123.1 GCA_021807595.1 Planctomycetota bacterium
GCCTGAGCGCGGAGACGTTGCAGACATTGCTCGCGGGTGAAACTTTGACTTTGCTCACTACCGACCACTTTTGCCGCCCTCTGAGTTTTGCTGTAGTAGCGCGAAAGTAAGTTTATGCCACCTCGTCTAGCGCGGCATTACTTTCTTTGGATCGCCTCCTCGTAGATCGACGAGATTCGGCGGGGATCTACCAAGACCAGAGCTTCGTATTCATAAACTTGCAGATATGGAACGAAGCGGGCGTCCCCGATTTCCGACGCCAACGAGTTTTGCAGCGCGATCGCTTGTCCTCTACCCGTCGGCTTTGCCATGCTTGCCTCGTAACCGGGAAAATCATTCGGCAACGAATAGAGGTCTACCATCATCGAAAACCGAGCTTCTGGCGACTCGTCCTCTTTGAGCCATGTTTTTATCTCGGCTAGCGCATGTCCAAATGTGTTCAGCATTCCGCCTCGAGGAATTCGTCCTCGACGACGTTTATGTAGCCCCGTAAATCGTGGAGCCGTCAGGAATACGTTGAATTTCGTTAGGTGAGGTGTGAGAACAGACGTGGCAAATGCTGCCTCGGTCTGTCCTTCGACAGTCAGGTAGAGGCGTTTCATTCGTAGGGCCCTCCACCCACGACATTCTTTTCCCAAATCTCTCCCATCGTGTAGTCGGCCCGCCATGCGGCCAACATATCGGCTTCGAGACGCTGGAAGACCGAAGTCCCCGAGCGACTATTGACCACGACTATGTTCTCTGGCTCGAAATGATCTAGGAAGACCGACGACTGCGTGGCGAACACGAGTTGACGATGTCCGCTCACCGCCGTGGCCATTCCGGCAAGTATCTCCAAGGCCGCAGGATGCAATCCAAGTTCCGGTTCATCCAATGCGATCAAGAGCGGCAACTTCTCTTCGGGCTGCAAGAGCAGTGTGGCAAGCGCAATGAATCGAAGCGAACCATCTGAAAGTTGGTGTGGGCCGAACTCGTAATCTCGCCCCTTGTGCGTCCAGTTGAGAAGAATCTGCTTTTCGTTCAGCCTGCTTGGTTCCAGCACGAATCCATCGAAATCGGGAACCATCTGACGCACCGTTGCGGAAATCCGTCGGTAGGCCGTTGCGTGCTGCTCACGAAACAGGTATAGAATGGCCGCTAGATTCCCGGCATCCGGGTAGAGAAAGCGATTCGCCTCGATATAGCACGGCATGCGAGCAGCGCAGCTTTCGGACGTATCGTGAAAATGAAACAGACGGCAAGACCGCAGCAGCCGTAACGCAACCGCCGCCGTTTGATTACCGTCCTCGGCAGAACGAAGCAGATTGGTCTCCGAATGTCCGGCTCCGAGATCGACAATGATTGGGTTCGCTACTCCAGTCCGTTGGAACGTGACTCGTTCCTCCGTGAAGATCAACGTGCCTCCGGTTGCTGCCGCCCAGCGTGCGAAATACGTCGTGTCGCCTGTGTCTGTGCCGAACGTCAGTTCCATCTCGGCAACCGGAGTCCGTTTGGCTCCGTAATGCAACAAACTGTCGGCGAACCCGCTCAGGCCAACATAATTCCGAAAGCCCGGCGTGTTGGCAAACATCGCATTCAGCAGCTTGAACAAAGAAAGCAAGTTGGATTTGCCCGCACCGTTCGCTCCAATAACCACGGTAAGCGGTGTCAGATCAATTGTCTGATCTTCGATCGACTTCCAACCTGCAAGATGTATTTTCTTCAAGATTTGTTTCATGGCTTCCTCACTCATCGCTCGCGTCGAACGGGAACCGCTTTGCGTTGGGAGACGTAGAGTCCGGTGAGTGATGTAACAAAGTGTCTTCGATCCACGACGATGGGGGACGCCATAACATCTTACCGGACGAGCTACTTCGCCGTCGTGAGCGCTTTGTTGAGAAAACCGGCGAACTCCGCGGTGCTGCCGATGATGCCTTTGTCGTACTCGGCGATCTTCGTTAGCTTCTTGCCCTTCACCGTCAACACGACGTAATAGGGACGCGCGTAGTTGCCCAGTTTTTCGCCGGCGAAGGCCTGGGTGCCGTCGGCGTCGGGAAGTTGTGTCACACCCTCCGGCACGCGGTCTTCGTAGAGGCGAACCGTGACGAATTGTTGAAAGATGCCTTCGATACCCGGTTGCGAGAACACACGGCTCTCGTTCAGTTTGCAGTTGTTTCAGCCTAGGCCGGTGAAGTCGATAAAAAGAGGCTTTTTCTCTCGTTCGGCGCGGGCAAAGGCTTCGCGCAGATCGGAACGCCAATCGGAGGGGTTGTCCGGCAACAGGAAGGAACTGACCCATTGATACGTCTCGCCGCCTGGTTTCAGACCTCTGCCTTTGTCGTCCTTGAACAGGCCCGGCAGCAGATAAAAAGCGAACGATAGGAAGACCAGACCGAAAACCAGGCGCGGCACGCCTATCGACTCGGCCACCTCGTGATCGTGCGGCAGACGGTAGAGATTCAGCAGATACAGCCCGCAAGCCACGCACAGAGCGATGTAAACGCCCAGCACCAGATCGAAGGTGAAGAATTTGCTGCCGGCTAGCAGATTGACCTCGGCGGCGCGAACGAATTTGAAGGCGGCGGCCAACTCCAGGAAACCCATGACCACCTTGACCGAGTTCATCCACGAACCGCTCTTCGGCATCGACCGCAACAAACTGGGGAATAGCGCCAACACAAAGAACGGCGAGGAAAAGGCCAGGGCGAAGGCGAAGGGGCCAAGCACACGCTGCAACCAGCCCGTCACCGACGACGACGCCTCCAACGTGATGAACGCGCCGTAAATGGGACCGACGCAAGCGAAACTGATGATGCTGAACGTCAAGGCCATGAAGACGATGCCGGCCAGGCCGCCCTTGCCTTCGCGCGCCCCGGTGAGATTCGCCAGACCCGACGGCAGCTCGATCTCGTACATGCCCAACAGACTGAGGGCGAAGAAAACGAAGACACCCGTGAGAAAGATATTGGTGATCCAATGTTGGCTAATCACTTGAAGCACATGAACCAGGGCAATGCCGCCGGCCGTCAGCACGGCGACAATGGTAGCGCAGTACACCGCCGCCATCGTCATCGGGCGATAGTGCATCCGTTCGCTCTGTTTGAGGAAAAAGCTGACCGTCACAGGAATCATGGGAAAAACGCACGGCGTCAACAACGAGATGAAGCCGCCCAGAACCGCTGTGATAATGGTTCCCAACAAGCCCGTATTCTTGCTCCCGTTACCGCCGGCGCTCTCGAACGATTCCGCTTTGACGACTTCATACGAAGCCAAATCGAACGGTTCGGCGGATAGCGATTCGCTCCCTGACGGAGACGACGGTACGGTTCGCGCGGTTGATTTCTCTTTGGCGTGGGCTTCCACATAGCTCGCCAAAAGCTTTCGCGTCTCGGCGGACAGCGGTGCGGGGTCGGCTGTGGAAACGACAAGGGGGATGGTTAAAGACTGTTTTTCGGTGCGGCATGCGTTAATGTCGCAGACTTGCAAGCGCATGTCGATGTCGAGTTGGCGCGGGCCTGGCGAAGCATCGGGGCGCACCAGCACTTCCATCGTCCAGGTGAAAGGTTTCTCGTATTCGTATTCGGGTCCAGTCGCGCCCTTGGGCGTAGCCAGTATCGGCTCGCTCTCCGACAACGGCCAAAGATCGGCGAACTCTTTGCCGTCTTTCAATTGCACCTTGCCCAGTTGTACCGTGCCTTGCGATTCGGTGTGCTTGTACAGCGGATAGGTATGCCAGCCTTCTTGCGGTTTGCCTTGCAGAACGACATAGAACGTCTCGCCGCGGCGCACCTGAAATTTGTCGCCGGTAGAGACGGCGTTTTCATCCGAAAAGGGATCGCTCGGCTGAAGGGCCATCGTAAAGTCGATGTGGCCAACTTGTCCCGGCTGCGACTCGGCACGCGGGACGAAACACAATCCGGCCAGCAGTAGGAGAATGCCGATCGCGTAAGACAACCAACGACGTTCCATTCGTTTCATAGCAATCGCTCGTCGGGCGACCTCATACGGGATTCGCACTCCGCTGCGCGTCGCGGCTAACCATCGGATACTTCACTGCGCCGCTTTCGGTGCCTCGACCCCTTGAAGTTTCAGAGTCGATACCGTCTTCGTCTTTATATCGACGACGCGGATGCGGTGGGCGTTGGTGTCGGCGACATACAGTTTGCCGTCGGCGTAGCTGATGCCGCCCGGCTCGCGGAACAGCGGCCCGGTCAGCCAGCCTCCAGGTTCGCCCCCCAGGAACGTCGCGCACGTTCGTTTCACTGGATCGAGAACCTTGATCTTACTGTTGTAAGTGTCGGCGACATACAGTTTGCCTTCGTGGAATGCAACCCCAAGTGCGTGTTGCAATCGTACCGCTCCGCCTTCCCCGTCCACATCGCCGAACGTAAACAGACCTTTGCCGACCAGCGTTTTGACCGCTCCTTCGCCGTCGAGCGGAACGGCGCGGATGGCGCTGACTTCGCTGTCGGCCACCCACAGCGTTTTGCCATCGCTGGCCAAACCGCTCGGTTGCGCGAAATTGCTGAGCGCCGGAGGGCCATCGACGATGTTCTCCGCGCCGCTGCCCGCAAAGCGGAGGAGATTGTTCTTGGCCAGGTCCAGCATCCAGATCTGATGGTGGCCGGCCATGGCGATAAACAGACGATCTTTATCGAGCAACAGATCCCACGGGCTGTTCAATCCCGTATCCAGAGCCGCGCCGCCTCGACGGCGATCGTGTCCTTGTTCGCCGGTTCCGGCCAACGTCTTCACCGTCTGGGCCTTCAGATCGAGAGCGCGGATCAGATGGTTGCGCCGGTCGGCCACATAAAGGAGATCGCCTTTGAGAGCCATTCCTTGTGGATCGTTGAACTGCGCTTCGGCAAAGGTTCCGTCTTTCTTGCCGGGTTCGCCGTTGCCCGCGATGGCGATCTTTTTGCCGTCGAGATCGGTAACGACGATACGATGGTGCGTACTGTCGGCCACGAACAAACGTTTGCTTGCGGCGTCGGCCAACACCTTGCCGGGGAAGAACAGCGGACTGGTGCCGTTCTCTTGGAAGCGGGCCAACTGAAACTTCAAAGGCTTCTCGTTGAGGGTCTTTTTCTCCTTATGGATTTTGATGAGGCGGCTTATCGCATTGTCCAAGGCGTCGTACAACCCTTCACCGGACCCGCGCGCCACCAGATAGCCTTCGGGATCGATCAGACAGAGCGTCGGCCACGATCGCGAGTCGTACTTCTCCCAGATCTCATGTTCGGCATCGTTGATGACGGGATGGCTGATTTCGTAGCGAAGAACGGCTTTGCGAATGCTTTCGGTGTTTTTTTCGTTCTCGAACTTGGCGGTGTGAACGCCGATTACGACCACCTCGTTGGGATACTTCTTTTCCAAGCGAGCTAGATCGGGCAGAACGTGCATGCAGTTGATGCAGCACAGCGTCCAGAAATCGAGAACGACGATCTTGCCGCGCAGATCCTTCAAGCGCAAAGGCCCGGCCGTGTTTAACCAGGCGACGCCTCCGGTCAGTTCCGGCGCTTCGATACGGCGTGGGTCGCCGTCGGGCGCTGGTTTCTCTGCCGGCTGTCGATTCTCCCCCTCGACCGCCATCAGGGCATTGGAGCGAACGACTTCAGGCGTACCCTTTTCATCCGGATACCGAGCCTCGGCAGTCGAACCGCTCGGTCCCCCTTGGCTCAACCAATACCAAGAAAGCCCCGCCGACAACGATAGCACGACGGCGACAATCCACCAACGAGGGCGCGAGGACGATTGAGCTTGTGCGGGCGAATCCGAAAGCTGCGACATCGACGGTCTCCTTCGCGGTGCGCGGATGGGGCCAAGAACACGACGACATCGTCGTCGTTCGCTCCTCAATGATTGCAGATTGAGTAGCGGATCGACAAGATGGTTTTCGACCGCCCGACGAACGCCCCAAAAGTCTCCGCGAAATCCCGATGGCGTCCATCGCCCTGGGTGATGCCTTTCGTCCTCTCCCGTCGTATACACTACGACAGTGTTATCGTATTTCCACCACCGCTCATGAGCTACAACTATGCCGCACGGACCCGAACACCATCTCGAAGAAGCCGAACACGCCCAGCACTCCGCCCATAACCCGTTCGACCGCCGAGTAACGCTGACCATGGCCATCGTCGCTGCCCTGCTGGCCTGCGTCACCATGCTCAGCCACCGGGCCCACAACTTGACCCTGCAAAACCAAATCAACTCCAACGACAACATCACCGAGCGCGCCAATGTCTTCGCACACTATCAGGCAAAGAAAAACCGTCAACTGATGGACGAGGCGTTCGGCGAGCTGTTGGAGGCGTTCGAGGGGGAAGGAGGCGTCGCGTTCGCCAAGGGGAAGCGCCAGGAGACTCTCGAACATTGGCGCGCCAACGCCAAGAAATGGAAGGACGACGCCAAACACCTGGAGTCCAAAGGGCACGAATTAACGAAAGAGATCGATAAATTTTCCGAACAAGCTCACGTTCATCACCATCGGGCCAACTACTTCGATTACGGTGAATTAGGGGTCGAATTATCTCTCATTCTCTGTTCGATTTCCTTACTGACCAAGAGTCGAGGCTTTTGGTACGCCGGTCTGGCCTCGGCAATTCTCGGCTGCTCCATCGCGGTTTGCGGCTTCGTCCTTCCACCGTCGCACGATCGTTCTCCCGAAAAGCACGGCGAATCGGCTACTTGGTTAACGCCAGAGAAGTCGTCACGGAGCGGCAGCCCGGCGGCGACGGCGAATCTGGATGAACGAGTTGACGCATAGGGCGAGGAAAACGCCGCACAATAGCGCCATCGCCGTCAAACTGACGCCGCCGATGCCTCGGACGTTGCCGGTGGTGAAGATGCGAGCCAAGGCGGCGATGAGACCGAGCAGTCCCATCATGGCGGCACCGTGCATGGCGTGCTTGAGCAGATTCTCTTTGAACGCCAACAGACCGAAGAGAACCAAAAGGCTCCCCACGCCAGCCGGAATGAGGGCTGTGGCGCTGAGATGTTCCGGGGCGGCAAATCCGAACGGCTCCCACAGGCCCAGCGCGCCGCCGAATCGTCCCCACACTCCCAACGCGATCAGCAAAATGCCAAAAAAAATCGATACGACCGGCACGCGGCGACTCCCGTGATAAGGATAAGGTGGAACAACGGCCTCGTTTCACCGTTTCTTTCATCTTAGTTCTCTTCCCCGTCCTCGGCCACGCTCGTTCGACCGACTTGCATCGCCGAGGGAGGCGTGATAGATTGTTGGAGTGAGGTCGGCAACGATCGCACAAACCTCTGCGGTGTTCGTGAACCGGCGATGCTTTTGACGAACCGATGGAGTACCCGCTGGGAGCCAATAGAGAGGTCGGGGCTTGCAAGCCCACCCGTTGCAGTGGGATCCGAAAACCGGCCCTGAGGCACCCCCTGGTCAATTGCGGGTTCTCAAAAGCGCCGACACGGCACAGGTGGAGGTTTTTTTGCGCGCCGACTGCTGGCGGTCGTTCGGGGTCAATTTTTTTCTCCGGACGATTTTAACCCCCATGACTAGTCTTTAATCAATGAGAAACTGAGCGTAAAGGTAAATTATAGCAGGAGTTATGGAAACCGAGACGAAGGATATTGCACTTATGTACGTCCTTTTTATCCGTGAAACACCAGAGGCTCTCGTCGTCGCCCAACGCCGTTTCACATTGGTAAATAATGGTTTCCGATCAGGACGAGCCGACGGAGGAACCTGAATAAATTTTAAGGTTGACATCGGTGGAGAACTCGTTAATCTGTCCCTCGTAGATATTGCTCTCATTCTTCATCTCTTCTTCTGGAAGAGAGAAAGAGTCGCCAAGAGGGGAACGCAGACAAAACAACGGTCGCCGCTCCAACGGGATAGAGGTTGGATTGCGAACCGTTTTGGGAACCTTCGCTTCACTCGTATTTTTTCTGAAACGATAAGCCGAATCGGCGTGGCAAACTCGACTTTGTCAGCTTGCGGTGCGCGCCGAGCAAATTAGGAGGAACCAGGCTTCAGCACTCCAGCAGCACCCGCCCGGGCCAAGGATGGCCCGCGATAAGCGACCACGGCAGGTTGGGGTCGGGGGGTAGGTGCGATCGAAATGCCTTCCTCACAAGTGGTGCTGTTGGATGCTGAGGTTTTACCGTTCTCTGCGATGGTCTTGGACGAATAGCGGAGAGAATTGGCCCGCAAGGATGATCGAGGCCATGGCCGGCTGCCCGAATGGATTCGAGGCAGCCGGCTTTTTTTTGCGTTCGCGTCGCCGACAAATCACCTACCGAGGACGCCCAATTGCTCGCCAACCTCGCAAAAGGCAGCTAAGGCGCGGTCGATATGCTCCGCCGTGTGCGCCGCCGACATCTGGATGCGAATGCGCGCTTGTCCCTGCGGCACGACGGGATAGCTGAATCCAATGACGTAGATGCCGCGTTCCAGCAGGGCATCGGCCATTTTCGAAGCCAAGGCCGCGTCGCCGAGCATAACGGGCATAATGGGATGCTGTCCCGGCTTGAGCAAGAATCCAGCCGATTCCAAACCGTCCCTCATGCGCCGAGCGTTTTCGTGCAGCCGATCGCGCAAGGCGCTGCTCTGCCCCACCAGTTCCAAAGCCTTGATTGCGGCGGACACGATCGGCGGCGGCAGCGCGTTGGAAAACAAATACGTCCGCGAACGCTGGCGCAAAAACTCAATTACTTCGGCTCGGCCGCAGGTGAATCCGCCAGACGCGCCGCCCAGCGTCTTGCCCAGGGTACTCGTGATGAGGTCCACGCGGTCCTGCACGCCCAAATGTTCCGCCGTGCCTCGCCCCCCGGCTCCGAGAATGCCAGTCGCATGGCTATCGTCCACGACCACGATGGCGTTATAGCGATCCGCCAGATCGCAAATCTCCGGCAGCTTCGCCAACGATCCATCCATCGAGAACACACCGTCCGTAACGATTGCGCGCAGTCGGCTGGTGGCCGACTCTCGCAGACTGTGTTCCAATTCCCCCAGGTCCCCGTGGCGATAGCGCAAACGCCGTGCTTTGCACAGACGAATACCGTCGATAATACTGGCGTGGTTCAATTCGTCGCTGAGAATTGCGTCCTCTTCGCCGAGGATCGTCTCAAACAGGCCGCCGTTGGCGTCCCAGCACGAACTATAGAGAATCGCATCGTCCTTCCCTAAAAAGCGGGCGATCGCGCTTTCCAGTTCTTTGTGCAGCGTCTGGGTTCCACAAATAAAACGAACCGAGGCCATGCCGTAGCCGAAGCGTCGCAACCCTTCGTGAGCCGCCTCGATAATGTCCGGGTGGTTGGCCAAGCCGAGATAATTGTTGGCGCAGAAGTTGATAACTTCTCGGCCATTGACGTGAATGCGCGCGTCCTGCGGTCCTTCGAGTTGGCGTTCGTGCTTGTACAAACCACGCGAGCGGAGGTCGTCGAGTTGGCCACATAATACCTGAAGCAGATGTCGATCGCTCATGGGGTGCCACCGATTCGAGCAAGGTTGTCCGCTTGTAGGGTAGAGAGCGAACGAGGTCTTGTCCATCGGGAAGGCGAACCGGCAGCGTAAATTGCCAGGTGGTTGGTTGCCCACCCGGTAGCTTACGCTGCCGGTTCGTCTTGTGCCGCTCGCGCTACTTCGAGTCTGTTCCGAAAGCTCCTCTCTCCCTTGTACTCAGGAGAGAGGCGCTGGGAGGTGCATGTTTCCGTGGGTTCTCGCCCCCTCACCCCAACCCCTCTCCCCCCCGAGTACAGGGGGAGAGGGGTTTCTGGAACAGACTCTTAGACCAACTTCTCGGCCAAACGGTCGAGCGCAGCTTCCCATTTCTCCGGTGTTTCGTAGACGCCGTCGGCGATTTGTCGGCGGATGCGCGCAACCAAATCGTGACGGAACTCCTCGGTCTCAGGCTCCGCCGAAGGATTGAACAGCCAGTGCAATCGATTGGGTGATGCGGAACTTTGCGGACGGGTCTGCACATATCGGTACATCGGAACCTCTCTGTCCTGTCGGCGTGGGATTTGTACGGGACACCGTGCCACGTCTCCAGGCTCATCATAACGGTTGAGATTTGAAGGAATCAACCCACGGGCCTTCGTGATAGGAAACCTAAGACCCGACTTTGACGGGTTTACCGAATCTTCCAGGGTCGAACCCCCGCGCTGCCTCGTCGTTCAGGAGCGAACGTCCGGATCGACGAAAGCGCCCACGAGGGTGGTTGAGCAAGCAGCGCCCGATGGAGCGCGTGCCTCTCACGCCTCCTTACTATTATCGGCGAATGACGGGCGAAGATTCAGTCGAAGCATAAGACGTTAGAGCGCGGTACAACGGCGAACGAGCCGAGAAAGTGCGGGGAACGGAGAATGCTCACCCATTCGTCTGCAACGAGAAAGCGGGGCAAAGCGGGCCAGACGGATTAGGTGGACCAAGCGTCTCGAACGAGATCAAGCACCGCGTAACAGAGGAACGGGGCTGCGATGGTGCTTGACCATGCGGAGAATGTTGCCGCACTCGCCGCGCGGTTGGCAACTCAGTTCGTCCATCAGCGAACGCATGAGAAATACGCCGCGTCCGCCGATGCGCAACTCCGAGGGATCGAGGCGAGGCACGGCGGCGAGATCGAACGGAGCGCCCTCGTCGAGCAGCCGCACTTCGAGGCAATCGCTGTGGAAAAAACACTGGATTTGCAAATTCGCTTCGGGTCGTCCTCGGTGCGCGTGGCGCATGATGTTGTTGACTGCTTCGTCGGTGGCCATGACGATGGCGTCGGTGGTCCGCGCATCGCAACCGGCCGCCCGGCAAACGCCTTCTACAAAGGAGCGAATCAACGGCAGCAACCTTAGATCGCTGGCGACTGTCAGATTCCAGGGCATCGGCAGGACGGTCATCCGCGGCGCTCCCATGTCTGAAATTGCGAACAATTGAATTATAAATCGCTACCCATTTGCGATCAAGGCGCGTTCGCCCAGTTGACAACCGCGCGCCGACTCCACAGTCGAGATAATCGATAGCCTCCACCGGATCTTGCTCGGAAGTCCGCGCCGTCTTGTTCGCGAGTCACTTTTTGTCGGCATCGCGGTAGCCGGGTAGGCCATCAATACGTTTGCGAATGTCGGCTTGCAGGCGCTTGAACCGATCGTCTTGGAGGGATCCGTATCGTTTCTGGAACTGCTCGGCGTTCAAGCCCTCGGGCAAGCCGCGCGGCGAGATGGCGTAGTCGCCGATGCGGAAACGTCTCTCGACATCGGCGAGGCGCGATGGCTTGTCGAGGAGGCTTCGTGCAAAGGCGATACCGGCATAGTCGGCGGACAGGTCGGCGAAGCTGAAGCCGCTTCCGCCACGCGCGTCGAGCATCTCCTTGAGCAAACCGGCGCTCTCGGCGGCCGGCGCTCCCATCGCCGCCGTCAATGCCGCCGACACCGAGAAATGCTGCGCCAAATCGTGCCGTCCGTGTAGCGTCGGCGAACCGAGAACGGCCACGCGCCGCTTGCGCGCCTCCTCCGGTTCGACCTTGCGCCACAGCCCGCCCGATATCGGATTCGAGCGCAACGTCATCGTTTCATCCAGACCGATGCCCAGTGCCAACAGAAACGCCGCCTCCCCTTCTTTTTCCGGCAGCTGCCGCGCTGCCGTCGCCGCCGCGCGGACGTAGTAAACCGTCAATTCATCGCCGGTGCGACGAAACGGAGCGCTCACCCCCGGTGCCTTTCGCTCCGGCAGTCGCCGATTCTCCTCCGCCGACTTTACCAAGGCATCGAGAACCGTTCTCGCGTTCTCCACCAGTTTCGCCTTGGATTCCCGCTGCGGAGACTCGCCCGCCCCAACGGCGCGCGCCGAGTCAAACGCGCCAAAGAACGAGCAGATAACCAAGAGATAGTAGTGTGGATTCATAGCCTCTAGCTTACGCGGACTTGCGATCCGCGATAGGGGTTCGAGTGGAAATGCGAGAGAAAACGGAAACCGTCAGCCTCCGACCTTTACGAACATCAGCTGCCGCAACGCGCAGACGAGTCCGATGCGCCTCTGAACGCGCTCTGCTGGCGCGTAACGCCTTACCGGAGTTAGAGTCTGTTCCGAAAGCTCCCCTCACCCCAACCCCTCTCCCCCCGAGTACAGGGGGAGAGGGGCTTCGAGTCTGTTCCGAAAGCTCCCCTCTCTCCTGTACTCAGGGGAGAGGGGCTGGGGGTGAGGGGTGCATTTTTCCGTGGCTTCTCGCCCCCTCACCCCAACCCCTCTCCCCCCGAGTACAGGGGGAGAGGGGCTTCGAGTCTGTTCCGAAAGCTCCCCTCTCTCCTGTACTCAGGGGAGAGGGGCTGGGGGTGAGGGGTGCATTTTTCCGTGGCTTCTCGCCCCCTCACCCCAACCCCTCTCCCCCCGAGTACAGGGGGAGAGGGGCTTCGAGTCTGTTCCGAAAGCTCCCCTCACCCCAACCCCTCTCCCCCTGAGTACAGGGGGAGAGGGGCTTTCGGAACAGAATCTAAGCTATTTTTTTCCGAAAGACGACCATGTCGTCGCCATCGCTGTAATAGTCGCGCAGCACGCCGGTGATGTCGTAGCCGTGTTTGAGATAAAACCTCCGCGTCAGTTCGTAGTGCGGCAGCGACGAGGTTTCGATGAATAGCACCCGGCCATCGTGCTTCCGGATGTCGTCTTCGGCGTGGCGTAGCAGCTTGCCCCCGATGCCCTTGGCGTGGATGTCGCGCTTGACGGCGATCCAGTACAGATACCAGGTGCGATCCGTCATGGCGGCGGGGGCGTAATAGGCGTAACCGAGGATATGGCCGTTGTCCTCGAATGTGACGGCGATGTGGCCGTGTTCTTTCGAGACGGCGTGATAGTCGCTGAGAACTTCGTTGAGCGCCTCGATTTCGTGGGGCTTGAAAACGCCGGTCTCGTCGGTGAGTTTGAGCAAGTGCGGCGTGTCTTGCACGGTGGTCGGTCGAATCATCTTGGTCTCCTGACAACGGGTTGACTGGTGCCCGACGCGGCCAGCCTTTACAATTCCCGTCGTCATCCTATCGCACGGACTCAATCGACGGGAGAGGGAGTGCCATGAAACCGCTTTTGCCTTGGCTGCTGTCGCTGACGATTCTGCCTTCCATCCGGGCCGCCGAGCCGTTGCAAGCCGGCGCGGCCACGGCAGACATCACGCCGCCCGTCGGCTATGCCATGTGGGGCTACGCGGCCCGAAGGGATCAGCCAAGCATCGGCGTCCGCGATCCGCTCCGCGCCCGCGCGCTGGTGCTGGCCGCCGACAAGAAACGCATCGCCTTCGTTTCCCTCGATCTCGGTCGAGCGCCCACGCGCTCCTCTATGGAGACGGTTCGCAAACGCGCCAAAAGCGTTGGCGTCGACACCGTTTTCCTCGTCGCCTCGCACACCCATCACGGCCCCGTTCTCGAACTGGACAATTGGCCGAGCAAGGAGAAATCTTATGTCCGCCAGCTCGAACGAACAATCGGCGATACCATCGTGAACGCGACCGAAGCGCTACGGCCGGCGCGAATCGGCATCGCCTCGAAGCAGACGAAACTCAATCGCAATCGACAATCGAAGCGCGACGATGCTCCGGTGGATCGGGAATTACTGGTGCTGCGCGTCGAAGATCGAGGTGGCAAGGTCATCGCCCACGCGGTCAACTTCGCCGCCCATCCCACCCTGCGCGACGGGAGCGACCGCAAGTTCTCCGCCGATTATCCCGGCGTCTTGGCCGACCTCATCGAGAAAGAGACGAAAGCGCCTTGCCTCTTTTTTCAGGGCGCTGCCGGCGATCTATCGGCCAACTTGCCCGGAGGCGACGCGGACAAGTTCGGTCGAGAGTTGGGGCGCGTGGTGCTGGCGCTGGCGGGAAGCATCCGCTGTGCCGAGACGAAAACTACTTTTGAGACACGAGAAGAAGATTTCGTCTTCAAACCGCGTCTGAATCTCTCGAATCCTCTGGTGCGTCTGACGTTGAATCAGGCTTTCTACCCCGATTTAATCGCCTTTTACGAGCGCGAATATCGAGAAGGTGTCCGGCCCCATCTGACGGCGGCGCTGTTGACGGACGACATCGGCTTCGTTGGCGTCTCCGGCGAATTTTTCTGCGGCCATGCGCTGAGCCTGAAGCGCCGCGCCCGCTTGGAGCATCTCATCTTCTTGGGCTATTGCAACGATTATCAGCAATACTTTCCCACCATCGAAGCGGCCGGCGAGGGCGGCTACGGAACCGTACCGCCCGTCTCGAGTGCCGAAATCGGTGCGGGCGAGCGCATCGTCGATCGCGCCCTGATCCGTCTCTATCAGATGCGAGGCCAACTCGTCGATCGCCCGGCGACGAAGTAGCCGGTTAGCCGCGACGCGCCGGCGGAGCGCGTCGACGAGACGCGGCTAACCTCGGAAGGACGCGCGCAGGATCGGACGCAGCTGCGCTAGTGCCCGCGCCCGGTGGCTGAGCGCATGCTTCACGCGCGAACTCAGTTCGCCGAAGGTCTTGTGGTATTCGGGAACCAGAAACAGTGGATCGTAGCCGAAGCCGCCCTCGCCGCGCGCCTCGCGGAGGATGACGCCGTGACAGCGGCCTTCGACGACGCCGCGCACCTCGCCTGTGGGATCGGATAGGGCGGCGGTGCAGACGTAGTAGGCGGCACGGCGGTCGTCCGGCAATGGGGCCAACTCGGCCAGAAGTCGCGCGTTGTTAGCTGCGTCGTCACCCTGCTTGCCGGCGTAGCGTGCCGAGTACACGCCGGGCCGACCGTTCAATACTGGAACCACCAAGCCGCTATCCTCACCCAATACCCAATGGCCAAGATGGCGCGCCAATTCAACCGCTTTCTTGCGGGCATTGTCCACGAACGTCGCGCCGTCTTCGACGACCTCCGGAGCGTCTGGCCAGCCCGTCAAGTCGCGCAGGTCGAGACTGAGGTCGCCGAGTATCTCCACAATTTCCTCGCGTTTTTTGCGATTGCGCGACCCGACGACCAGAATCGCCATAAAAAAAGCTCTTTCCCGATAGCAAGTGTTGTGCGACGCGCCTCGCCTATCTGCCCCACTCTTGGGATGAGTTTATGAAAAAGAAGACCGTCCCTTGCTCGTTTTCGTGAAAAGTTCGCACCGAAGCCATCGATTGCGTATAATAACGAAGAAGGAAGACATTTCAACCGTTCGCCCTGTGGTCCGAAGAGGCGGCCGGGCTTATCCCGCGAGTCCACAAAAGAGAGACAGCGAGCGACCCGGCTCGAAAGGGAGGGACTCAAGATGAAGACTCATCGCATCTCCTGGTTGAGGACATCGTTGCTGGCCTTGGCTTGCGCGTTGTTCGCGTCCGGCGCGGCGTGGGCGCACGGCGGAGGTGGAGGCGGTGGACACGGTGGAGGCGGTGGACACGGTGGAGGCGGTCACTATGGCGGCGGCGGAGGTCATTATGGCGGCGGCGGAGGCCACTATGGCGGTGGCGGCCATTATGTCGCCGTCAATCACGGCCATCCCGGCTACGGCGGGTTTTATGGTCCAGGCTATGGCTTCGGGCTGGGCTACGGTCTAGGATACGGCTTGAGCTATGGCTCAGGTTACGGACTCTACGGCGGTGGATTTCCGTATGGCCTGGGATATGGAACCTCCCGCTACGGTTTGGGGTACGGTGTAGGCTACCCGTACTACGGCTACGGCTCCCCTTTAGGAGCCGGGTATCCGAATTACGGAACCTACTACAACTACTACGGTTCCTATCCGTCCGCCGCAAGCAGCACGCCGATCGTCAACTACTCGCTCTACTACACACCCGCCACGACAACATCTACAGCCGAACCGACGAAAGACGACATGGCCCATCTTTTGGTCGTGGTCCCAGAGAATGCCGAGTTGTGGTTCAACGGCACCAAAACCAAACAGGCTGGCAAAGAACGCGAGTTCGTCTCCCCGGCTCTAACTCCCGGTAAGACCTATAGCTATGAGGTCAAAGCGAGTTGGATGGACAACGGCAAGAAGGTCGAAAAGACCCGCACGGTCGATGTCAAAGCCAACGACTGGAAACCCGTGGACTTCACCAAGTCGCCGTCCGACGCGCCCGAAAAGGACAAGAAGTAATCGCCCTCTTTCGGAGCCGGAAGCGTAAGCGACGGCATACTTTTTCCCTCGCTTACGCCGCCGGCTCGGAATAACAAAGGAAGGGCCGCAGCTGATCCTCAAGCTCGGCTAACGAATGCACGCAGACGGCGATGCCCCCTGCAGCGCGAATGTCTTGCAAAAACGTCTCCTGTTCTGCCCTCGGTTTCTCGCCCGGCTTCTTCACTTCCACGGCCAAAAAATTGCCGAACAGCACGACTTCGCCATCGTCTAAGCGCACGCGCTGAGGCAAGATGCCGAGAATGTCCGACACGCCGAGCAAACCGTTGAAACGTCGATGAATCTTCTTTACCGGATCGAAAATGCCCGTATTATTCGACCGCCACGCCTTAACACGACGCAGCGCCAACCACTCCAAACACGCCCGCACAATATCCGTCTCTTTGTCGCTCAATCGCATGTTCGCCTCCCGTACTGTACATCGGTATGGATACGGGAGGATATTTATTCGATTTCGGACTCGTAGCAGAGGTTTGTAAATAGACCAGCCGTTGCGATCCTCCAGCCCAGGAGCATTCTCCATAATCTGTGTCAAACGATCCCGCGCCGCGGCGGGGCGAGCTTGAACGACGAGCGACTTTTGCGTTCTAATCATCGCCGGGGACACGAATCGGCATTGGAAGCGCTTTTGCCTTACCATCCAAGAAAAATGACGTTCTGGATCGTGTGAGAGACGCGGCGATCGATGGATCGCTGTCCAAGAAACGATCCATCAATCGCGCGTTGAAAATCGCACTCCTTCGGTCGCACGCACGCTCCTCGGCTCCATAAATCATCTCGCGCCGATCAAGCGGTCGAACTCTTGCTCGGTCAGAACAGGAACGCCGAGTTGGCGGGCTTTGTCGAGTTTGCTGCCGGCGTCGTCGCCGGCAACGACGTAATCCGTCTTCTTCGAGACGCTGCCCGCCGCCTTGCCGCCGTGCAGCGCGACGACATCCTCGATCTGCTTGCGGTTGTAGTTTTGCAGCGTGCC
>JAKBCS010000124.1 GCA_021807595.1 Planctomycetota bacterium
CAAATTCACCATCTCAATGGCGGTGAGCGCGGCATCGAAGCCCTTGTTGCCGGCCTTCGCGCCGGCGCGGTTGATGGCTTGCTCCAGCGTGTCGCAGGTGAGGATGCCGAAGATGACCGGGACGTTGGTAGCCAGCGCCGCGCGGGCCACGCCGCCGGCTGCCTCGCCGGCCACATAGTCGTAGTGGTCGGTGTCGCCGCGGACGATCGCTCCCAAGCAGATCACTGCCGCATACTTGCCGCCGCCGGCGAGTCGCTGCGCCAGCAGCGGTATCTCGAACGATCCTGGCACGCGCACGAGGTCGATGGCCTCGTCGGCAACGCCGTGACGTTTCAGGCCGTCGAGCGCTCCGGCGACGAGCGGCTCGACGATGGCGGCATTGAAACGCGCCGCGATCAGGGCGAATCGCCCCGACGGCGGCGCAAACGAACCTTCGTAAATGGTTGGCATAGAAAAAAGCCTTGTTTAGCCGCGACGCGCAGCGGAGCGCGTTGCTCGCGCTCCGCTGCGCGTCGCGGCTAAACTTATTAACTCAAGTTCATACTCATCAAAAACTCGGCGTTGCTCTTGGTGCGGTTCATGCGATTGGTGAGCAACTCCATCGCCTCGACTGGGTTCATGTCGCTGAGGACTTTGCGCAAGATATACATGCGGCGCAGTTCCTCCGGGTCCATGAGCAACTCTTCCTTGCGCGTGCCGGAGCGGTTCACGTCGATGGCCGGCCAGACGCGCTTATCGACGAGGCGGCGATCCAAGTGCAGTTCCATGTTGCCGGTGCCTTTGAACTCCTCGAAGATTACTTCGTCCATGCGCGAGCCGGTGTCGATGAGCGCCGTGGCTAGGATGGTCAGCGAGCCGCCTTCTTCGATGTTGCGAGCCGCGCCGAAGAAGCGCTTCGGTTTGTGCAGGGCGTTGGCGTCGATGCCGCCGGACAGAATCTTGCCGGAGTGCGGAACTTCGGTGTTGTAGGCGCGGGCCAGGCGCGTAATGGAGTCGAGCAAGATCACCACGTCGGTGCCGTATTCGACCATGCGCTTGGCTTTTTCGATAATCATTTCGGCCACTTGCACATGGCGCGAGGCCGGTTCGTCGAAGGTCGAACTGACGACTTCGGCGTGGTCGCTCTTGACGGTGCGTTCCATCTCGGTCACTTCTTCGGGGCGTTCGTCGATCAACAGCACGATGACGTAGCATTCGGGATGATTGCGCAGTATGCTGTTGGCCAGCTTCTGCAAGAGGATCGTCTTGCCGGTGCGCGGCGGAGCGACGATCAAGCCGCGTTGCCCCTTGCCGATGGGCGTAACCAGGTCCGTGATGCGCATGTTGATCTCAGTGGGATCGGCTTCCAAGTGC
Organism: Planctomycetota bacterium; assembly: GCA_021807595.1. Taxonomy (GTDB): domain Bacteria; phylum Planctomycetota; class Planctomycetia; order Gemmatales; family Gemmataceae; genus JAJPHU01. Next base: position 1,354 of record JAKBCS010000124.1, read on the forward strand.
AGGCGTTGGTTCGGATGCAACGGCGTCAGGTCGTCGAAAACCGCCTTTTGAGAGAGGATTTCGGGATCTTGGTAGTTGATGGCCTCGACGCGGAGTAGAGCGAAATAGCGCTCGTTCTCCTTGGGCGGTCGAATCTGACCGGCCACCACCGCCCCGGTGCGCAGGCCGAAGCGGCGAATTTGCGAGGGGGAGATGTAAATGTCGTCGGGACAGGGCAGGTAGTTGTAATCGGGACTGCGCAGGAAGCCGAAGCCGTCGGGCAACGTCTCCAGCGTGCCTTCGCCGAACATCAAGCCGTTCTGCTTGACGCGCTCTTTCAGGATCTTGAAGATCAAATCTTGCTTTTTCAGACCCGTATAGTCGCTGAGGTTCTCTTCCTTGGCGACTTTGAGGAGTTGCGGCATGGTCATCTGCTGCAATTCGCTGATGTGCGTGCTGCCGCGCTTGATCTCTTCGTAGCGGTTGTTGATTTCCTCGTCGAAGATGGGGTATTCATCGCGCGGCGGACGGGGCGGCGGCGGTCGCACGGTCGCTTCCCCAAAGCCGGGAGCGCCACCTTCTCCGTTGGGTTCGAGGGGTTCGTCGTCGAGCGGAGTGGCATCGGTAAGCAAGGTGGCACTCTCCTCGGCTAGGCGTTCATCGCCGCCGGCGGGTAGTTCCGGTTTGCTCCGCGGACGGGGACGAGGGGTATATTCGCGTCGGCTCTTGGCTTCGGCCATGTCGCACTCTCCTTAGACGTTCCGAGCGGAAAACGGCGAACGGCAAGCGGTGCGAGAGACTTGCGATGGTCCCTCTCCGCGTGTCGCTCGGCCCTTTCCCCTCGTTCGGCGGCGGGCTTCCGTAAAACTGGGTTCGAGATTCTTCAAGGTTCCGTTTCACTCCGAGCGCCCGCGTGGGCCAATCCCCAGAGATGGAGCAAATCGTCTACTTGCCGGTTCAGATGCTCGAGGGAGGACGAGTTATCGAGTACATGATCGGCACGAACGACCTTTTCCGTCAAGGGCAATTGCGCCTGTTCGCGAGCTTCCCATTCCATTTCGTTCCATCCGCGTTGTCGGGCCACGCGCTGCAAGCGCACTTCGCGCGGGGCGTCGATGTACACGAGGCGATCGCAGACATCGCTCCAGCCGGCCTCCAACATGATCGCCGCATCCAGCACGATCAACGGCACGCGCGCATCCGCGCGGGCCTCCGCCAAGTCGGCGCGAATGCGTTGGCGAATCCACGGATGCGTGATCGCTTCCAATGCCTTGCGTTCGGAGGCATCGGCAAAGACGATGGCTGCCAATCGGCGACGGTCGATGTCGCCGTTCTCATCGAGCATTTCTTCTCCCCATCGCGCCACGACGCGCGCCTTGATGTCCGCATCGCGCAGGGCGGCTTGGCCCAATTGATCGCCGGCGATGATGCGCGCGCCTCGGCGAGCGAACGCCGCCGCCAATTGGCTCTTGCCGCTGCCGATGCCGCCGAGCAAGCCGACGACCCGTTTATTCGCCTTCGTCTCGCTCATGCCGCCGGCATCTCCGTCACGTCGAGCCAATTCGTTCCCGAAGACCGATCGACGCGCAGGGGAACTTGCAGGTCCAACGCCTTCGCCACCGGCGTCGTCATCTCTTCGCGCACCAATTCGGCCAGGACGGGCAGTTCTTCCGGCGGCGTCTCAAAGACTAGCTCGTCGTGGATCTGCAACAGCATCCGCGCCCGCAGTCGTTCGCGCTGGAGACGGCGAAAGACGTGGAGCATGGCCAACTTGATTAGATCGGCGGCGGAACCTTGCACCTGCATGTTGATGGCCTCTCGCTCCGCCTGATTGCGCTGCTGAAACGTCGATTTGGACCGAACGGCTTCGCGGTCGAAGGAACGTCTCCGGCCGAGAATCGTGGCCACATATCCGCTCGCACGGCAATTCCTCAATAAACGATCCTGATATTCCAGAACCTTCGGATAGCGGGCAAAGTACGAGGCGATGAACTGAGATGCTCGTTCGCGGGGTATTTGCAAGCGTTCGCCGAGGCCGACGGCGCTCATGCCGTAGATAACGCCGAAATTGACGGTCTTTGCCAAGCGCCGCTGCTCGGTGTTGACTTCCGCTTCCGGCACGCCGAAAATCTGCGCTGCCACCGCGGCATGAACGTCGCGCTCTTCGGCGAAGGCGCGGCGCAGTTCGTCGTCGCCGCAAAAATGCGCCAACAGACGCAACTCGATTTGCGAGTAGTCGGCGGTCAACAGCAGCCAACCCGCGGCAGGCACGAACGCTTGACGGATCTGCTGCCCTTCCTCGCGCCGCACGGGGATGTTCTGCAGGTTGGGGTTGCTCGACGACAGTCGCCCCGTCGCCGCCACGGTCTGATTGAACGCCGAGTGAACGCGGCCGGTCGCCGGATCGACCAATTCCGGCAGGGCATCGACGTAGGTACTCTTGAGCTTGGCGATGCGGCGATAGTCGAGAATCCTGCGCGGCAGGGCGGCTTCGGGACGGTCGAGGGCGGCCAATTTTTCCAGCGTCTCTTGATCCGTACTTGCCGACCCCGTCACCCCGGTCTTGCCCTGCACCGGCAACTTCAACTCCTCGAAGAGGATCTGACGCAATTGCACGAGGGAGCCGATGTTGAATGGGCGTCCGGCAAGATCGTAAATGTCCTTTTCGATCGTCTCGAGCTGTTGTCCCATCTCGAAGCCCATGCGCCGCAACAGCGGAAGGTCCAGGCCGATCCCGTTGTATTCCATTTCAACCAGCACTTCGATGAGCGGGATCTCCACCTCGTCGTAGAGTTTGCGCAACGGCGAGCGGGGAGCGTCAACCCCCTGTTGGTCGAGAACAGGCGGTTGACACTCCCCGCTCGCCAGTTGCGATTCCAACATCTCGCACAGACGCCAGGCCACATCGGCGTCCTCGCCGGCGTAGACGGCGACGTGGTCGGTCGGTACTTGATCCATGCTCCGCTGCGGTGTTTTGCGGCTTTTCTTACCGATCAGATCGGTAATAGGGATTACCCGATGGTTGAGGTAGCGAAGTGCCAGGTCGTCGAGGGCATGGCTTCGTTCGCCGGAATGCAACAGATAATCGGCTACCATCGGATCGCCGGCCACCCCGCGCGCCTCAATGCCGCGACCGCGTAGCACCAGCAGATCGTATTTGATGTTCTGATTGACCTTGGCCACTTCGGCATTTTCGAGGATCGGCCGCAGACGCTCCAAGGCCGCCGACGGATCGAGTACGGCACAACCGAGAGGACCGCGCAGCGCCACATACCACGCCTCGCCGGCACGCCAACAAAAAGCGAGGCCGACAATCTCCGCTTGCAACGGATTCAGGCTCGTCGTCTCCAAATCGAAGGAGAATCGCTTCTGCTCGCGCAATTGGCGATAGAACGACTCGAATTGGTCCTCGGCATCGACCAGGTGGTAGACCGCCCCCTCGCGCAGGTTTGGCTCGGAGCCGGAAGCGCGAGCGACGGCAGGCAGGTTCGCCTCAGAGCCGGAAGCGCGAGCGACGGCAGGCGACGAACGATCGCTCGCGCTTTCGACATTCGCTCCGAAGGGGAACAACTCTCCCTGCATCGGAGCGCTGTCCTCGTCCGATCCGCTGAACTGCCGGGCCAGACTATGAAACCCCCACTCCTGAAAAAGGTGCCGCAATCCGGGCGCATCCACATCGCTCAGCCGCCAAGCGTCCCAGTCCAGGGCGATCGGCACGTCGCTTTTGAGGCGCACCAGTTCGCGCGCTCGTTGGACGATGGCTCCGGAGTTGCGCAGGTTCTCTTGTCGTTTGGTCCCCGAGATGCGGTCGATATTGGCCAAAATGTTCTCGAGCGTGCCGAAGTCTTGCAATAGTTTCGCCGCCGTCTTCACGCCGATGCCCGGCACGCCCGGCACGTTATCGACCGAGTCGCCGACCAGCGATTGCAAATCGACTACTTGCTCCGGCTTGATGCCCCAATCGGCTTGCAGTTCCTCGCGTCCGAAGGCCTGGTGTTTGCGCAGGCTGTACAACCGAATGCGGTCGTCGATCAGTTGGCGGCAATCCTTGTCGCTGGTGCAGATGAAGACTTCGAGACCGCGCCGCCCCCCGGCGAGGGCGAGGGTGGCAAGCACATCGTCGGCCTCGAAACCCTCCGCGCTGAGGACCGGCACCCGCATCGCTTCGAGAAGGCGATGGAGGTGCGGGATCTGAAGCTGTAAATCGCTGGGCATCTCGCCGCGGTTGGCCTTGTAGGCGGGGTAGAGAACGCTGCGAAACGTCGGTTCGGGGCGGTCGAACGCGCAGACGAGATAATCGGGCCGCAGACCGCGCAGGTGCAGCATGTCGCGGGCAAAACCGAACAGAGCGTTGGTCGGCAAGCCGGACGGACTCGTCATGCCGGTGATGGCATGAAAGACCTGGAAGATGAGCGCGTGCGCATCGACCAGATAGAGCGTCTCGTTGACAAGGCCCGATGACATGACGTCAGGCGTCCGATCCAACAGAGGAGTGACGATTCGTAGGGGCGGTGCGAACGACGCTGCCATCGCGGTGTTATCGCCGCGAAGGAATGAAGTTCGACAAGGAGTACGAGGCCCGAAATATCAAAGATAAAAGTCCCCGCGCCCCGTTCCTCACCAGAGAATCTTTAGGGGGTGTCGATCCTACTTCGGAATTGCGAAGATGGAAACCCCGAGTGAAGATAGGGACGGGACAGGATTACGTCTTTGCGGAAGGCAAAGCAATTTATCTATTCCGAAGTCTAAGGGTGTCAGTGGCGCGTGTCAAGGGCTTTTGACGATTTGCCCCGCGCCCCCGCGCCGATTGGGTTCATCGTACCGCCCCGGCCCCCACATCGGCCCCGCGAGATTGCTCTTGACGGCTCGCGTTGCCCCGTTAAGATGCCCGCCCATAATCCGACGGGGGATCGCGGAGATGTCGAAAGCATGGCGTGCGTTGGCGGTTTTGAGTGCCGCTCTGTTCCTGAGCGGCTGCGGCACGTTCGCCAATGTCTCCGTTGGCGCGAGGGAAGGCTGGAAGAATGCGAAGATCTACGGCGGCGTTCGGCGCGACGTGCTATCGGCCGATAACTGGGTGCGACACAGCTGGACATGGGGTAAGGATTTCGATTTCCAACAAGACCTGGGCACCGTCGTCGGACTCGGCTTGATCGGACTCGATGCCCCGCTGTCGTTGATTGGCGATACCTTGACGTTGCCTGTCACCGTCCCCGCCGCCATCTGGGGAGGCGACGCGAAAGATCCCAACGCCGGTCGCTCCAATCCCGCCGCCTCACCGACACCGCAGGCTTCCCCGACCGTCGCGCCTCCCGCCGGCCCGCAGCCTGCTGCTCCGCCGCAAACCGTTCGCTGATGGGGTTGCAAGCAAATGCGCTGGCACATCTTCCCAACCACGCACCCTATACACAGGCTGAAAAAGACGATACACTCTACCTATCTTTCCGGCTTTGAATGCAGAGCGTCATGGAACTGTTGACCTGTCCGCATTGCGGTTGTAGCGTTCAGGCGTCCGAGACCTCCTTGGGGCGGACGATGCGCTGTTTCGGATGCCAAAAGTCGTTCGTGGCCACGAACGTGCGAGTCGCCGCGCCGCGCCCCGACCCGCTGGCCGACCACGACAAACCAGAGGGCGTCAACGGCATTCGCGCTCCCTTTTGTCCGGGCTGTGGAAAACGAATTGCCTGGAGCGATTTGCAATGCCCGCACTGTGGCGAGGAGTTGGAAGCGGAGGATGAAAAATCGGCGCGGCGAGTCGGCTACGCCTCGATACGACGCGATGGCGAGCCGCACCGGGCGGCGTTGATCGCGGCGCTCGGCAACGTCAGCGCCATCTTGAGCGGCTTGGGCATCTGTACCTTTGGCTTCACGGCATGGATCGGTGTGCCGTTGGGCATCCTGACCGTGGCACTGGCCGACCGCGATTTACAGAAAATGCGCGAAGGACGGATGGATCCCAACGGCAAACATCTAACGCAATCGGCACGAGCCGGAGGAATCGCGGGCACGATCCTTGGATTACTGTTTGCCTTCATCTTCGCACTCGTCTACTTGGCGAAGTGAAGCAAGGCTTCACGCTTGCGAATCAAACGCGAACGATCACCGAGAGAAACACGCATATGAGTCTCAGCATCTCCTGTCCCGCCTGTCAGCGCACCTTGCGCGTACCGGAAACGCTCTTGGGACAACCCGTCAAATGCCCCGGTTGCTCGAACCGCTTCACCGCCCCCGACCAGGGTGAAGAACCAGCGCCTCCGCCGCGTCAGGCGTCCTCGAACGTTCGCGCGACGCCTCGCCCCAAGACGCCGCCTCCGAAAAGCGAGAGCGAGGAACCGCGCCGACGAGATGGCTATTCCGACCGACCGCGCTCACGGCGCGACCGCGACGACGATTACGACGACGAAGACAACCGGCGCGAGCCATCGACGCGCGGCGTGAAGGACGCCTGGAACCGTGTGCGCATCGGCATCCATTTGGTGATGATCGGGATCTGGGTGTGGCTGGGCGGGACGATCTTGGCCAGTTTGGGATTTCTGATAGCCTTGATATTCTTCGGTACGGCCGTGTTTTCGATGACTAAATCATCGAGCAATTCGGCCGTTGCCTCCTCCGCATTTGCATTTATCTTAATGATTTTGTCTGTGGGGGCCTATTATCTCGGAGTATTGGTAGAGCTTATTCTTCGTCTGGTTGGATACGGAATGTGCATGGGGGCTCCTTCGCTGCGCGACAGCGGCATGAAACCGTTGGCCATCACCGCCTTCTCACTGAGCGCGGTTCAAGTATTGTTTTCGTGCGCCAACGTCTTCGTCGGCGGTGTCGCTGGATTTGCCGGCAGCTTTTACAATCGTTCGCGCGGCTTGCCTGCATCCTATGACGCCGCAAGCACCGGGATTTCTGGGATCAGCGGCTTGTGCGCCATCGGTTCCTTTGTCGTCTTTCTGTTTTTTCTTCGCAGCGTCTGCAACAACGCGCGGGCTCGCGAATTGGCGAACAAGCCCATCGCCATGCTGATTGCCTCGGTCTGTTTTTGGGTCATCTCCGTTTTGTTGCTCGTCGCTGTGTTTTGCGCGGGTCTCGGAATGGTGGGATCGGCCTTCCAATCTCAATCGGCTCAAAACTTGGTCGCACAGATGGGCGCGTGGGCGATTATCCTCGGCCTCCTTTTCGTAGTCGTCTGCTTGGTCTATCTCGGCCTCCAAGTTTGGTACATATCGATCCTTCAAAAAATCCGCGACGCCGTCGCGTCCCAACGACGCCGTTTGTGAGCGGGGGACAGTTCGGACGTCCCCTCGTCTTGGGTGCGAATGGAGAGCGATGCTTCCGCTGTGTCACTCGGCGAAGGTAGGTCGTCATTGGGTCCATCCATCGCGAATCGAGTTTGTACCATGATAGCGGCGTGGGGCTATTTCTCGGAGCTTAACTCTTCCTCGACGCCCTTCACCAAGTCGGCGTCTTCGCTGCGACGCGCTTGGACGAACGCCTCGGCGACGGCGTCGTCCTTGCAACAGAGCGCGTAGCGAACGATGGTGCGCCTCATCAGAGGGGCGTCGAACCCCTTTTTGCCATACAAAGCGAGGATATCGCGGGTTCGACTGCGGATATTCCAGCGGCGCATGTTTTCGATGGCGATGTCGGCTAACTCGCCCTCGGCAATCATGGCATCCAAGCATTTGAGTACGTTGTCGTTGCTTTCTTTCGGCCTTGCCCCGTGGAAATAGCCGAGCGTGCGCGCCGCGGCCAAGCGAATCAGCATGGGTTTGCGGCCGTCGCGCAGCAGCGATTGCGCGAGATCCCAGCCTTCGCGCGGGCGGAGATGAATGTAGCCGGCCAAGATGCCGTCGTAGGCGTTGACGGAGCGTTCGTCGGCTCGTTCGAGCATGTCCCTCAAGGTTCGCGCGTCGATGTCCGTGCCGCAGGCACCCAACAAGAGCGCGTACACGCTCAACCGTTCGGGGGGCGTCTCGCGGGCGGCCAGCCATCGACGCAGTTTCGTCGCGTCCAACCGCTTGGCCACTCCGGCGATGTCGCTGTCGCTGGCTTTGGCGAACTCCAGAAAGGCGTCGCGCGCGATTTCCGGATCGGCATGGTCCAAATAGTGGAAAAAGAAGAGGAGATTGTTGGTCGTGTCCTTGACGTCGAGTTTCAGAATGCGTCGCGCGTATTCGACGGCCTCGGCGTTCTTCAGTTCCACGCCGCGAAAGGGGTCGAATTCGCCGCGGAAGATGTCGCAGAAGACGAGGTAGCGAGGCGGATTCTTAGCGTCGGGGGCGGGCAAATAGCGCTTGACGGTGATAACCTTCTTGTCTTTCAGTTCCGGCGAGGAACGCAACACGTCGGTGATGCGTAGATCGGTCGTGCGGGTAGTGAGTTGCGCATTTTCGGCGGTGCCGATGACGATGACGCGCGCCGTGATTAAAGCCGCCTCTTGACGAAATGTCGGCGCTTGTTGCAGCTTCGCTCCGCACAAACTGCAAGCCTGGGAATACGACAATCCCACCAACAAGATCGAGCCGCTCGCAAGCCAAAGCGCCTTCATGGTTCTCTCTCCTTCTCTCCAAGTTACTTCGCCGGGGTCGCGGGGGCTGGCAGAGTCTGTTCCAGTTTCAGCAGCTCCTCGGCATCGGCGACCATTTGGGCGTCTTTCTTTCGTATCTCGTCCACATAGGCGCGTGCCGCAGCGCTACCTTTGGCTTTGCTGTCTTGGCAATTCAGAGCGAAGCGCAAGATCGCGCGGCGGACAATGGGTATCTCATAAGACTTCGTATTGCGCAGGCCGAGGATGCGATCGGTTGTGTCCCAACACTGCCGCTTGCGTAAATCGTCGATGGCCAAGTCGGCGATGTCGTTCTGATCGAGTAGATAGTGCATGCCTTCCTTCAAATCTTTTCGAGAGACGAGATCCGGTCGCATATCCCACAAAAAGCGAACGGCGCGGAGGGCGGCGTAGCGCGTCATAAACTCTTTCTTGTCGTCCTTGAGGATGTCGCGGGTGTAGTTCCAGCCTTCCTTGGGCTTGAGCATGACGTAGCCGGCCAACATGCCATCGACGCCGCTGCCCAAGCGCTTGGCGGGATCGTCGAGCATGTCGCGCAGCACCGTCGCATGTTCCGGTTTGCCGCAATGGCCGAGCAGCGAGGCGTACAACCCATAGCGGAAGGCCGGCGTCTTCTCGTGCTTCAGCCAACCCACCACACGCTCGACCGGCAGATCCTTGGCCATGCCCTGGTAGTCCTTGTAGTCCGCGTTAGCAAACTCTTTGAAAGCGTCGTTGGATATTTCCAGATCGGGGTTGTCGAGATAATCGAAGAAATAACGCAACCGTTTGCCGATGGCCGCGTCTTTATGCCGGAGCGCTCCGAGCAGATACTTGGCCATGTCGCCGTCGGGAACGACGGGGACGGTGCGATACGGATCGATTTTGCCCCGGAATAAGTCGCAATAGACGAGATACCGATACTTATTATTCGCACCCAGACCGGGAATGTAGCGATCGAGGTGGACGGTCTTGTTCCTGTCGGCGAGCGGATCTTCTTTCTTCCCAACGAAATCGTTCTTGATGACGTTGGAGACCACGAGATCGGTGGTCCCGTCGCCGTTGGCGTCTTGCTTGGCGTTGACGAGCTGCCCGTAGAGAACCAGTTTGGCTTGGCCGACTTCTCCGGTCAACGTCGGACCCTGCATGCCGCAGAAGGGGCATAGCGCGCCCTCGGAAGCCGGCGGCACAAGAACACTGAGGGCGATCGCGAGGGGGAGTAAGCGTTTGAGCAGCCCGGCCATGTCTGAGTCTCCTTGGCGCGATTCGGGTCTATCCGAAACGGCACACATACGGCGGCGTTCTCGGCGATGGTATCATTATGCCGCCTATCGCGCGTCACGAGCAAGTCAAACCCGCTGGGATCGGACATTTTTTTCGACCGACGACAAGGTATTGGCGCGTCCAAAATCCTCGCGCGCGTCCGGCGCTGAGCCAGCACAAGAGTTCGCGCCACCACGTTCGGCGATAGCAATGGCCGACGAATTCGACGCTTAGATCGGCTCGTGCGAACAGAGCGCGAATGGTTTTTAGTGTGAAGAAGCGCAGATGGCCGAAGTCCAGAATGCCGCGCTCGCGGTAGTCCCAGCGGCCGCGCAGCAGTCGGCGGATCACGTCGACATTCTGCACGTTGGGAATGCTGGCGACTACGACGCCGTCCTCGGCTAACACCTCGACGGCTTTGCGCAGCGCGCCCCACGGATCGACGAGATGTTCCAACACATCGGCGAAAACGATCGCGTCGAACGAGTCGGGCGGGAACGGCAAGCCATCGCCTTCGACATCGGCGATCACCACGCGATCGAGATGGGCGCGGGCACGCTCGGCCACGTCCGGCAACAATTCGATGCCGGTGACCGAATGTCCGCGCGCGCGCAGCAGTCGTCCCAATTGCCCTTCGCCGCAGCCGATCTCCAGCACGCGCCGACACGAAGCCGGCACCAACGCCGCCACTTCGGGACGCGCTTGAGTGTAGTAACATGCGGATCGCTCGCCGCTCTGTGCCGCCGCGCCGGTGCGAACGCATTGTATCGTGGTATTCATGGCGGACCAGCTTAGCGTGTTCCTCGGATCGAGGCCAGAGCGATCGTGCTTGACCGCCGCGCGCAGCCTTCATACATCAGCCGGATGAAGCGCGCTCTCGTCCCCATCCTTCTCGTGTTGGGCGTTCTCGGTTGTTCGTCGAAGTCCGACGGGCTGCGCATCTTTGCCGCCGTCAGCGCCAAGGAAGCCCTCGAAGCGATTGGCCGCGATTTCGAGACACAGACCGGCACTCCCGTCCTGTGTACCTTCGCCGCTTCCTCGACGCTGGCTCGGCAGATTGAAGGCGGAGCCGACGCCGACCTGTTCCTCTCCGCCGACCAGCGCTGGGCCAACCATCTCGCCGAGGCCGGACTCATTGCCGAACGCCGCGATCTTCTGACCAATCGACTCGTGGTGGTGACTCCCTCCGAACGTCCCCGGCAGCTCAAGGAACTGACCGATCTCGCTGGAGACCACTTCCCGCGCTTGGCTCTGGCGCTCGATCCGGTTCCGGCCGGACACTATGCCCGCGCCGCGCTGAAAAAGGCCGATGTATGGCCGCGCCTCGAGCAGCGCGTCCGCGAAGCCGGCGATGTGCGGGCTACCCTGGCACTGGTGGAACGCGACGAAGCGGACGCTGGTATTGTCTACTCCACGGATGCGAAAACGAGTAAGAAAGTGCGAGTCGCTCTGGAAGTACCCGAACATTTGCACGAGCCGATTCGTTATCCCCTGGCGTTGTTGCGCCGCGCCGGAGACTCGGCGAAGGCCCGCGCCTTCTACGATTATTTGGGCGGCGAGACGGCCGGCGCTCATTTTCGTGCGGCGGGGTTCCAGCCGGGGCGTTGATCCGGCGCGCCTGGGGGTACACTTATGGACGCGCGGTTTCTGGGCTTGGCGGGGGAGGATTGGCGAGCGATCGCCTTTAGCGCCGGCGTGTCGGCGGCGGCGGTGCTTGCCAGTTTGCCTTTCGGTGTGGCTTTCGGTTGGCTGCTGGCGCGCCGTTCCTTCGTCGGCAAGGCCTTGGTGGAGACGCTGTTGAATCTGCCGCTCGTCTTGCCGCCCGTCGTCACTGGATACGGCCTCTTGTTGTTATTGGGTCGGCGCGGCTGGCTGGGTGGGTATTTGTTCGACCTCTTTGGCATCGAGATCGCGTTCACTTGGACGGCGGCGGCGTTGGCCGGTGCAGTCATGGGTTTCCCGCTTTTAGTGCGTTCTGTGCGCGTCGCCTTTGCCGGCGTCGATCCACGGTTCGCGCAGGCGGCTCGTTCCTTGGGCGCGCGGCCCTTGGATGCCTTTTGGACGGTGAGTCTTCCACTCGCGCGGCCGGGAGTTCTCGCCGGTGTCGTCTTGGCCTTCGCGCGCAGTCTGGGCGAGTTTGGCGCGACCCTCTTGTTCGCCGGCAGTCAACCGGGACGCCGCACCCTGGCCGTACAGCTGTATTTGCTCTACGAGCAGCCCGGCGAGGAAGCCGAACGGCGACTGTGGCGATTGGCGGCGGGGGCGATCGTGCTTTCGTGCGCCGCGCTCGCCGCCAGCGAATATCTCGAACGCCGAGGAGCGAGACGTGATTCGTCTTGAGTTCGATTGCTCGCTGCGCTACACCTCCGGCTTCACACTGGATGCCGTCTTCTCGACGCGCACCTCCGTCACCGTCCTCAGCGGTCCCTCCGGCAGCGGCAAGACGACGATCCTCTCGATCCTCGCCGGGTTGCTCCGTCCCGACCGCGGCCGCATCCGCCTCGACTCCACCGTTCTATTCGACGCCGACCGAGGCATCCATCTTCCTCCCGAAGCTCGGCGCATCGGCTACGTCTTTCAAGATTATCTCTTGTTTCCTCATCTGAGCGTGCGCCGCAATCTCCTCTACGGTTGGCGTCGCCGTCCCACCGACGCTCAGCCCCCCGCGTTGGAGCGCGTCGTCGAAATCCTCGAATTGAGCGATCTGCTCCATCGATTTCCAGCCACCCTGTCCGGCGGCCAGCGCCAGCGCATCGCCCTGGGCCGCGCGCTGCTCTGTGGGCCGCGCCTGCTGCTGCTCGATGAACCGTTGGCATCCGTCGATGAACCGTTGCGCGAGCGTGTCCTCGGCTACATCGAGCAAGTGCAGCACGAATGGGACATCCCCACTCTGTACGTCACCCACAACACCGGCGAGGCGGAGCGCTTGGCCCGGCAGACTCTCTTTTTGCAATCGGGTCGGGTCGTCGGCGTGGAACCGGCCAACGATAAGGGCGATCCAGCCCAGTAGCCGCTTCATGTGCTTCGACACCTCTGCAACCGAGAACGACACTGTCAGAAAGTCACTCTGCACCAAGCGTCACTCGGCCACTCTTTCTTGGGGGTGGCAATGAGACTTTTTATCGCAACTTGTTTTTATTCAATGATTTACAATTTATGGAAACGCGACCTTGTCGCTTTTCTCCTGGGAGGGTTCCCACCTGTCGAGAGGCATGATTTCACACTTTGTTGATTCGACGGATGGTCGATCCGAGAAGCCCCTCTCCTCTGAGTACAGGGGAGAGGGGAGCTTCTGAGAGAGTCTCTGAAAGTCGACTGGCGAGTATCCGCGTCTTTTTTTATTTTTCCGCGAACCTTTTTCTTTTCCCTCCGTCTATCCTTTACAATGTCCCATGTCGTGTCTCCATCGCTCGGCGGCACGGCTTGCCCACGGATCGCGTTTGGTGGTATACTAAATGCCAGCGAACCGCGAGATCGTTCGATTTTCGTTGATTGCGAGACACACGGTCTCGCGGGGAGATGTTTTACCGTGAGGTAGTCGAGAAACCGTACTGTATTTCCGTCCCAGCGGACTCGCCTTTGTGTGAGTTCCGCGTACTCTTCTTTCGATCGCCGGAGGTCTCCAATGGCCGTGAAGAATCTGGAATCCCTGGTATTGCGTGGCTCCGCCGTCCTATTGGCCGGCAAGTCTGGCAATCCGCGCCTGGGTTCCGGCTTTACGGCCAAACCCGAGACGCCGGAGATCGCCATTTCCATGCGACGCCCGTCGCACTTCGGAATGCAGGGATCACAACCTGCCGAGCGGCCATGCCATGCGGACTATTCCCGCGTGGATGCGTTGGTCGCATTAGGGGCCGGTCGGTCCCTCCGTTGTGCGGGCGTCCTCAGTCGCAGCTATTCGCATCGAACCGGCGGCACGGACACGACAAACAGGGTCGAGACATTACCGACCCGCGTCGTCGTCCAACGCCTCCCAATAGGCATCGCTTGGTGCAAACCGAGCGATGCGATGCGTTCGGCTTCGGCCTGAGGATTCGGGGTCCGCTCGTCGGTGCCACCCAAACTGTTCTTCGCAATCGAACCTCGGACGCGCTTCCGGTTCGCGCCAAATCGTTCGCGGTTTCGCGCCTTCTCGCAAGCGCTCAAACGTCGCGGCAGATCCTCGCGCCGTTCGTTCGTCCGTTGGGGGTATCGGGAAATTCGCGCATGGATCGAGAAGGGTATCTCGCATGAACTGGATCGAGATCAAGAGCCTGGTGGAAAGGGCGCAAGTCGGCGACCGCGCCGCCTACGGCGAATTGGTCGAGCGCTTTCAGCCGACGGTTTACGCCGTAGCCATGACTCGGCTGCGCAATCCGACCGAGGCGCAGGAGCTGACGCAGGAAGTGTTCTTGCACGGCATGATGAAACTGCCGCAGCTGCGCGACGCCCAGTGCTTCCCCGGCTGGCTGCGACAGATCACGGTACGCATGGCCATCAATCGTCTGACGCGCCGCGGCCTGGTGCAAAAAGCCGAGCCGGAAATGTTGGAAAACGCCGAAGCCTCCAGCGTCGGCCCGTTGGAGGCATTGGTCAAAGCCGAGCAAGCCGCCGAGCTGTATCGCGGGCTCGATCGCCTCAAGCCGATCGACCGCGCCACGCTGATGGCTTTCTACATTCGCGGTCGATCTCTGAAGCAAATGAGCCGCGAGTTTGAAACGCCCATCGGCACCATCAAGCGCCGCCTCCACATCGCTCGCCTTCGTTTGCGTAAGACTCTGGAGCGCGGCACCACGTTCAAGTCGCGCCGCCGCGAACCGGCGTGCGTGTAACAACCTGACCAGCCCGCAGCGCAAGCAAGGGCAACTTCGCCGGCGCTGCGGGCTGATATGTTATCCCTTATCGAACTCCCTTTTGGCGCATAGTTCTCGAATCCGCCTGGCCTTGGTTGTCCTGACATCTGTGGTGTTGTCGCAAGACACTGTGCCACAAGAAACGGAGCAGATAAGGATATTTCCTGTCCTTGCGGTGGATCGCAAGCGGCGATACGATGATCGACGTCCCTCTTTCCGACGAACGTCTCAGAATCTGTTCCAGAAGGTTGTGGCGGCACGTTTTTAACGTGCCGATTTGCCAAGGTTTTTTCGTTCGCCGGCACGTTGGAAACGTGCCGCCACATTCTTTCGGAACGGGCTTTAAAACGCCGAAACTGGAGATGTACATGCAAACTTTTACGGCAGTGATCGAGCGTTGCCCGGACACGGGACTGTTTGTCGGCTACATTCCCGGCTTTCCCGGTGCCCATTCGCAAGGGGAAACTCTCGACGAGTTGCAACAGAACTTGGCCGAGGTCATCGGGATGTTGCTTGAGGACGGCGAACCCCGGCTCGAATCGGAGTTCATCGGCACGCAGAGAGTGCAGGTATCTTGACCATGCCCAAACTGCCTGTGCTGAAACCGCAAGAGGTAGTTGCGCGCCTGGAAGCCCTGGGTTTCGTCGAAATCAGGCAGCGCGGTGCCCACAAGCAATTCCGGCATCCGGATGGCCGCGGAACTACGGTGCCGTTCCACAAGGGGCGAGACATCTCACCGGTTTTGTTGCGCAAGATTGACCGTGACATTGGAATGTCCTCCGAAGATTTTGTCGCGGCGCTTGGATAGCGGCTGATACCGAGAACCGTACCCCCAGCCTGAAAGGGCCTTCTGCATCCTTGGCCATTGGCTGAAGAAGGCGGTGGAGCGCGGCACCACGTACAAGTCGCGCAGTCGCGAACCGGCGTGCGTGTAACAACCTTACCAGCCCGCAGCGCAAGCAAGGGCAACTTCGCCGGCGCTGCGGGCTGGTTTTTTTACACCCTCTGGAATCTCATTTTCTGGTATGCTGTAGGCATGGATACACTACTCTCTC
>JAKBCS010000125.1 GCA_021807595.1 Planctomycetota bacterium
AATCCCAATCGCAAAGTAATTCGTCTCATAAGCGCCGTCACTTGCGGCGCGAGAGCCTCATCCCCGATGAATCCGTTCTTTCCCAGCGTAAAGATCCCGAAGTGTATCCCGAAGTGACTTGGCTGGGCCGTCAATTCGCTCGCCTCCAGACGTTCCGCGATTGGAGTTTCGGTCGTTCCGCACCCTTGCGAAGTCCACAACGCGCCGATTTGCCGACGGATGAACTTTTGCCCAATTCCGATAATTTGGGACTGCTCCTGAACGAACTTCAACACACCGACGCCGGTACCGAGTTCAATCTCCTCTTGTCTCGATTCTTGCCTCGTTTCGAGCGATTCAGCACGCGCATTCAGGGCAACACCGTTCAATTTTATCTCCACGAGTCCACTTTGAAAACGCCGGTGCCGGCGACGCGTCTCTCCGACGGCACCCTGCGCTTCATGGCCATTTTGGCACTTCTGTTGTTGCCCTCGCCGCCCCCTCTACTTTGCCTCGAAGAGCCAGAGCTGGGATTGCATCCCGATGCCGTGGGACTTTTCGCGGGACTTCTCGTCGAAGCATCCAAGCGTATGCAGCTCATCGTCACCACGCACTCCGATGCGCTGGTATCCGCGCTCACGGATCACGCCAATTCGGTTGTGGTTTGCGAGTATCGAGGAGGAACGATCCTCCATCGCGTCGATCCCGACAATCTGAAACCGTGGCTTGACAAGTATCGTTTGGGTGAGATCTGGCGTATTGGGGAATTAGGGGGCAACCCATGAATTCCATCGCCCTGTATGTCGAAGGCGGAGGGGATAGCGCGCAACAAAAGGCCGAATTGCGGCAAGGATTCGATGCGTTGCTTAAACCGCAGAAGCAAGCCGCTCAGAAGAAGAGACTGGGATGGAAGACTATTCCCTGCGGAGGACGCCAACAAACCTTCAACGCTTTCTGCCACGCTCTCCATACGACCGGCGGGGATACGCTCTTGATTCTTCTGGTGGATGCCGAAGAAGGAATCGATCCGGAATCACCAGATGATGAGATAGGAAACGCACAAGCGCGCGTCCGGCATCTCCAGCAACAAGATCGCTGGGATTTCTCCAACATCGATCCGAAACGGGTCCATCTTATGGTTCGGTGCATGGAAGCCTGGCTTATCGCCGATCCAGCAGCTTTGGCCGCCTTTTACGGCAAGGGCTTCCAGCTAAAGAGTCTTCCCAAGCGCATTAACCTGGAGGACGAACCAAAGAAGGCACTACTAGAGAAACTAGAAAAAGCGACGCGGAAGACCCAGAAAGGGGAGTATCACAAGATCAAGCACGCGAGCAAACTGTTGGAGCTAATCGATCCGGTTGAGGTCGAAAAAAGGTGTCCTCGATTCTCGACCTTCACCGGATGGTTAAGCCAATCGATTAGCGAAGCATGACGCGCCCCTGTCCGCTCGCCCCTCATACATCGCAAATGCGGAAGCCCTGGGCCAGCGATTGCAAGGGATCGCGGCGTGGGATGAACTCTTGACCGAGATAGCCCCGATAGCCCGTCTCGATAAGGGCGCGCACGATTGCCGGATAATTCAGCTCTTGGGACTCGTCGATCTCGTGGCGGCCGGGGTTGCCGCCCGTGTGGAAGTGGCCGAGATACTCCTTGTTGTCGCGGAGAGTACGGATGATGTCCCCCTCCATGATTTGCATGTGATAGATGTCGTAGAGCAACTTGAAACGGGGTGAGCCGAGCTTCTTGCACAGATCGACACCCCACTTCGTGCGGTCGTACATGTAATCCTTGTGATCGACCTTGCTGTTCAGTCCCTCCATGCACACGGTCACCTTTTTCTCTTCCGCATAGCCGATGATTCGCTTCAGGCCGAGGACGCAATTTTTCAATCCTTCTTCGTCGTCCATGCCGCGTCGATTGCCGGCCATGCAGATGACGTTGGGAAGCCCCTCCGCGGCGGCGAAGTCGATATTCTTGCGCAACTCCTTCTCGATCTTTTCGTGAAACTCCTTGCGATTGAGGCCATCGACGATGGACACCCGGCCCAACATCGCGCACGACAGGCCAAACGGCTTGACTTGTTTGTATTCGTCGATGGTCAACAACTCGATGGAACGATAGCCGATCTTCTTGGCTTCTTCGGCAAGTTTATCCAGCTTGATGCCGCCGTAGCACCAACGGCACAGGGACTGTTTGATGCGGCCTTTGGTTTGCGGCTTGTCGTCGCCGGAGACATGGGGAGCGGCCATAAGGCCGACAAGCCCAGCACCCGCGCCGACGAGAACGCGACGCCGATCGAGAGTCGGTTGACGTTTCATGGGATCAGTTCCTTTCAGCGGCCGAATTCCGCCGGCAGAACGTCGAGACGTTCCGCCGATTGGGAAGGCAGTTTGGTGAGTAAGTTGTGGCTGAATAGCAGCCATTCATTCGCAACCGTTGTTTTGATTTTAATCACTCGACAACAACTCGCAACGGAAAATCCTTGCATTCTCAAAACGTCGCTGGTAATTTTAATCTTTGAAAAGGGGGTGGAGAACGTCGAGAGATGTTCTCCAACGCCTCGGTATTTAAATGTTCCTCTCCAATCTTGAGCTTTCCTTACTTCGATACAAAGGGAGTCGCGCCGTCTCCCTTTTCCATGTTGAGGAGACGTCATGATTCGCTGCCGTCGGAGGTCCACTCGAACTGGTTTCACGCTCATCGAGCTGTTGGTAGTAATCGCCATCATCGCCATTTTAATCGGACTGCTGCTGCCGGCCGTGCAGAAAGTGCGCGAGGCGGCGGCGCGGATGCAATGCGGCAACAATCTGAAACAGCTGGCTCTGGCAACGCAAAACATCAACGACACCTATCAAGTGCTGCCTCCCCTCTGCGCTCCCAGCGCGATTACCAACATCGGCATCACGGGGCCATATCTAGGCTACAACTACAGCGTGTTCACCTGGCTGCAACCGTACATCGAGCAACAGAACGTCTTTCGGGCCTCGTGGCCGGGAGGCTATGCCGGCGGACAGTATTACGAAGCGATCAAAACTTATCTGTGTCCCTCCGATCCATCGCAGGCCAACGGCAAGAATACGACGGCCAACGGCGGAGCGCGCGATTGGGGAGCGGGCAACTACCCGGCCAATCATTTCGTCTTCGGCAATCCCACGGCCGGAAACGACTACTGGGGCGTGCAAGGCTCGAACCGCTTGCCCGCCTCTTTCCCCGACGGTTTGTCCAACACCATCTTTTTCGCCGAGAAATACGCCACCTGTGGCATCAGCGGCAACGTGAACGCCAGCAGTACGTTCGGTAGTTTGTGGGCCGATTCCAACAGCGTGTGGCGCGCCGCTTTCTGCACCCAAGGCATCTACAAGACCGCAGGTCGAGGCTACATCCCGTGTTCGCTGTTTCAGACGCAGCCCAACTGGTTGACCGGCTGCGACAACAGCCGAGCGCAAGCCGCGCACACCGGAGGCATACAAGTGGCTCTGGGCGACGGCAGCGTACACTTTGTGGCCAATGGAATCAGCGCGACAACCTGGGCCTTGGCATGCGATCCGCGCGACGGACTCCCGCTACCTAGCGATTGGTGAGATAACCGACGATGAAACGACTTGTATTAAAAAAAGGCATGGCGAGCATCGCCTTCTCGGCCCTCTTTGCCACGATCTCCTTCGGCTGCAAACAAACGCCGGACATGCCCGCGACGTATCCCGCCTCCGGAAAGGTGGTCTACAAAGACGGAAACCCCATGTCCGGCGGAGTCGTTCAGTTCCAGACAGGGAAGGACGACGGCACGACCACCGTGGGCGAAACCGACGGCCGGGGCCATTTCGCTCTGCAGACGCTCAAGGGAAATCACAAGAAAGAAGGTGCCCAGGAAGGAATCTATCGAGTGACCATCCTCCCGCCTCAATCGGACGACCATCAAATCGCTCCGCCTATTGAGATCGAAGAGACTTACACGATTGCGGCCAAGGAAAATGTTATTCCAACCTTCATAGTGGATCGGCCGCAACCGAGCAGAGGAACGACTCCCTGACGCCTCGCCACGGCAATCGAGGTGGGTCGGCGAAGTCCAGACCCATCTCAATGCCGATGTGCGGTCGAGAGAGATTACTTGTTGGGCTTTTTCTTCTTGGGAGCTTGGCCAACCTGGAGCGAGATTACCTTGCCGCCCTCATCCGTGAGAACGCGGATTCTCTCTCCGGTCTTGATGTTTTTCAGTCCGCCCTTGCCGCTCGCTTGCTGCTTGGCACCGTCGACGAAAGTGACGACTTTCACGCCGTCGTCCACGGAGAATTCTTTGTCTTCCGTGGATTTCTTGACTTTGACGGCCACAGTCAGTTTGCCCGTGGAGGCGTCAATGGCCTTCACGGTACCGGCTACCGCCGTGTCCTTTTTCTTTTTCGCTTTCTTGTCGGCGGACAGGCCGATGCCAGCGAACAACAGCAGCGCCAAGAACGAACAAACGATCGAACGCATGGAAATACTCCTGAAGCAACCTTTGGGGAAGGCGATCGGGTAGGTCGAGCAAACTATCCATTCAACCCGCGCCGCTGAGAAAAGTTTCGGCTGCGCTCAGCGATATTTAGCTTGGATGCACGATACGATACAAAGTGCCCTTAAGCCGCCTTCCATTCGGCTCACCGGCGCGCATCAGTTTCGTGGTAAACGGCAAGCCTTCGGCCGTCAGCGTCTCGCGCAGCACATGCGACGGCACGCGGTCTTGATCGGTCAGCAGACACACGCCTCCCGGTTCGAGCATCCGTTGGATCAGCGCTACCAACGGCTCCACGTTGCGCATCTCATAGATCAAATCGGAAGCCAATACGACGGGGTATCGCACATTTTCTGGGGGATAGCGCCAATCGATTTGCAGCGTTTCGAAGTCGTGGAAACCGTTGTCCCGCGCATTATCGGCGGCAAAACTCAGGGCAGTGGCGTCGTAATCGCTGAAGGTGACGCGCAGTCCCTTGGCCAAAGCCGCGATGCCGGGTAGACCGAGACCGCAACCGATCTCCAAGGCCCGCGTTCCCGGCGTCCAGGTTTCGCGCAGGATGGCTTTGGCGAGCATGCGCGCCGCCGGCCATAAATCGGCCCAATACGGCATGTATTCATCGGCGGCCAAGGCCGAACGCACGCTCGGATGATCGAGCAGGCGATCCGATTGACTCGGACGGCTAACGAAAAAGGTTTGCTCTTCGACGATGACGGCTTCGCGGGTCAACGGTCCCAAGGCTTCGAGCGGCGTTCGCGGCATCGGTGGACGTTGCAGTGGAAAGTCGGCGTTCATGGCGTTTACAGGGTGAATAAATTGTGCTGGACCAACTCGGCGAGTGCGAGAGGTCGATCCGTGGGAAAGAGACAATAACACGCAGGACAGCCGAGGCTGTCGAGAATCAACTGACGGTCGTTGGGCGTATCGAAACCGGCATCGCAAGGAACATGACCGCTGATGAGCAGGTCGGCGTCCATTTTGGCCAAATAGGCGGCGACGGTTTCGGGGCGCGTGTCTCGGCCCCAGACGACCGAATGTACCGAGCCACCGGGAACGAGGTCGGCCTCGGTAGATTGGTCGCACTCCAAAGCGGCGGGGTCGAACGCCTCCATTTTCGAGGCCGGAGGCAAACTGTGGCTCAGAAGAACGCGGTTCGATGTTCGCAAGGCTACCGGCACGAGGGCGAGTAATTCCTGATATACGGAGTAGACCTCCGGAGCGAAACCGCCGTAGGCCGTGCCCACGCCTTCGCGGAAGCATTGATTCAGATCGATATCTCCCTTGGCCACGCGCCGCTGGGTGTATTGCGCCAGTTCGTGATTGCCCAAGAGGAAATGCACCTGTCGAGGGAATTGGCACTTCAGAGCCGCCAGCAGATCGAGCAGTTGATGCGATTTGTCGCCGCCGGCGGGATAGTGATAGGGACCGTGAATGACTTCTTGCAGCACGAAATGCCGTTGCGGATTCCGAACGAGATCGGCTTTTGCCAATAGGCAACGAAAGTTCTCGACGTTGCCGTGCAGATCGCCGCTGACGAGAACCTCGGTCGCGCCTTCGAGGGACACGATCCGACCTCGGCGACCGGGCGTGTCGCGGAAGGACTGGATGGCCCGGCGAAGGGTGGTCAAAATACGTTCGGCGTCCGGCATGATAGCAACTATTGGGTTAGCCGCGACGCGCAGCGGAGCGCGTAGACACTCCCGCGCTCCGCTGCGCGTCGCGGCTAACCGAAACATCAGGCGAGTTCGATCTTCGGTTTCACGTCGCCGTCCGGCGGCACGTCGTCTTTTTCGGCTTTGAACCAGTCGTCCTTGAACTCGATACGTTGGTGCGTGCGCATGGCCTGGTTGGCCGTCAGCGCCACAATCGCATCGACCATCGCCACTTCGCCGTGGCAGCGGGTGAGACGCTGTTTGTACTTGCCGTCGCGGTCCTTCTCATAGCCTTGCTTGGGATCCCATTGGCGGACGCAGAAGGCGAAGTCTTCCATCTCCTCGCGGTAGCCGCGCGAAATGGGACCGGCGGGACCGACGGACGAACCCGTCACCGCTGCTGAAGGGCCGCCCCAGGTCGAGCCGGATTCTAAGACTGGCGCTTTCTCCTTGCCACCGCTGCTGCTGACCGTTACTTCCGTGCCGCGCGGCTGCGTCTTGACCTTGCTCCGGTCGATCTCCGGGTACAGCATCACCGATTCCTCTTTCTCGACAATCAGTGTGCCGCGGTCGCCCATGACGCACTCGCCATAGTTTTCAAAGTCGTTGGTACTGACGGATGAATAGGTGACAACGACTTTATCGTCTTTGTTTTCGGCATAGCGTTTGCCGGGGAATTCGTAGGTGGCGAAAACGTGGTCGTCGATGTCGCGGTTATTGTGTTTGGGGCCGAAGAAGGAACGCACGCCGACGCCGGAGACGGCCAACGGATGAACGTGACCCAGGAAAATACTGGCCGCATCGAGTTGATGACTGCCCAACTCGGCCATCAAGCCGCCGCCGGTGGCCTGGTGCAATCGCCAACGGATGAGTTGTTCGACGTTGTCGTAGCCGTATTTCTTCAGCAGGTCCGATTTGTTGATGAGATCGTCGTAATCCAGATGGGTGATCGGCGGGAACCAGCCGTCTCGGTAGAAAGGCGGCGTCGCTTCTTTATCGTTCACCATGTCCGGTGCGGTCTTGGGATCGAACGGCCAAGAGAAATTGCGATGCCACAGAGCGCGAATGGTGCGAATGTCGCCGAGTATGCCGGACTCAACAATTTCGGTGGCGTGAGCATAGAGCATCGAGTAGTGGCGCTGATGGCCGACCGAGAGGATGCTGCCGCAGTCCTTGGCGGTGCGAATCATTTGCTTGCACTGCTTGATATTCCAGGCCATGAGTTTTTCGGTCAGAACGTGAATCGGCTTGCCGCGTTCCTTTCCTATCTTCATGGCGTCGATGGCTGCCTTGGCGTGCCAGAACAAGGGCAATGCGATGACAATGGCTTCGATGTCCTTATTGTTGCGCAGCTCGTCGGTGAACTTCTCATAGGTGTCGAGTTTCTTGATCTTGGAAGCGGTGGCCTCGCCGTAGACTTTCTTGAACCCCTTGCGCAGCTTGACCTTCGGATCGCCGTCGAAAATGCGTTTCATGTTGTAAGGACGAATGTCGCAGACGGCGACGAATTCGAGATATTCGGGATTGTGTTCGCCGACGAGTACGCCGCCCTCGTCGCCGCCGCCGATCAGTGCCGCTTTGACCGGCTTGCCTTTGATGCTCTGGTAGCCGAAGTAGACCGCCGGCGAAGCGACGGCCACGGCACCTCCGGCCACCACTAGGCTTTTCATAAAACCGCGCCGAGATAACCCATCCGCCGAGCGAGCGAAGTTAGCCTTGCCGGCCGCGCGATCTTGTGCAGTCATATCGAGAGCCATGATTTGTATCTCCAGAAAAAGTATCCGGTAGGCCGCGACCCGAAGGGGGAGCGCGTCCCAGCCGCGCTCGGTTCGGGTCGCGGCTCACCTTCGTTTAGCGAATGTTTTGGGGCGAGGGAGCAGGACGACTACCGCCGAATAGCATCCAATGGATCACCGCATCCAACCCCAACCAGCGACCGCTGGACGTAGTCGCCAAGGCCAGCAAAGCCAACATCTCAATCGCATTCTTATTCACAAAGAGATAGAACCCTTCGTTATTCGGAGCGGGCGGCAGCCACGGAAAGGGCGGCGAACAGAGGTAAGTCGAGAGTAGAAAAGCGGCCGTAAGTACGCAGGACAGGCGAGTGAAGAGACCGAGTATCAAACAAGCGCCGAGGGCCGTTAGACCATACATGGTGGCCCGGTCGATCCACTGTTGTTTCGCGTTTACCGGAGGCGTAGGCTGTGGCGGGTCGTCCTCCTTCGCCTGAGCCTCGCGCTTCTGCTCGACGGTCGGAATCTTCTCCAATTCTTTTTTTAATTCCTGCGTGTAGTCTTCCACATCGCTCAACAGTCCGGCGCGCAGGCGTGAGACTTCGGCCTTGAGGCTTTGCTGCCGAGCCGATTCCACTTCCGAACCGATGCCCACGAGATAGCGATCGTCCGGTTTGGCCAACTCTTCGAGCTTACGTTTGAAAAGGGCCACGCGCATCGGCAGAGGGAGGCGTCCTTCTTGCGATTTGGCCGTGAAGTTCTTCTCGTCCGCCGTGGTCCGCGTCATCCAGAGGACGGCGTTGTCTTCGATTTTGGTCAGCGCAGCGTCGGCCGAGTCCCGTTGCTTCTCGTCGAGCTTGTAGTATTTGGAAAACTCTTTGACGTAATCTCTCCATCGTTGATCGAGAGGCGACGGTGTGCGCGTGTGAGGCGCGGCTTCGCCGGAGTCGGCGGGTTTCGGCGTCACGAGTTTGATTGCTTCGTCGTTGGCATCGCCAATCTCTCGACGAATGATGGCGGCCAACGGCCCGGTGCCTTCGCGGAAGTAGACGGCACTGGTGAACGGTTGATTCTTGCCGGCCACCGATTCCGCCGGCCCGCGCCAATAGCCATCGAGCTTGTGATACCCCTCGGCCAAGAAGTGCCAACCGATGGCCAGTCGAAGCAAAATCAAGAAGAACGCGGTGCTTTTATTCATAGAGGGAGCCAACGAGAGCCGTTAATTCCAGGCGAACTCCTGCGAACGCAAACCCAAAGCAAGCGCCGTAGCATCCTCCCCGTCCGCCAACAGGAGTGCGGCGACATTGGGATGAGCGGCACAATAGCGCTCGGCCATTTCGACGCCTCCCACATAGAACGCCGTCGAAAGCGCGTCGGCCTCGGCGGCGCTGGGAGCAAGGACGGAAACGCTGGCGAGACCAGACGCCGGCCAGCCCGTGCGCGGATCGAGCAAATGTCCTAGCTTGCGTCCATTGTATTCCAAATGCTGGTGCGTGGCAGCCGACGTACCCAATGCCCGGTCGCGAAGCCAAACGCGCGCCAAACGCCTTGAGCGATCCCAAGGATGTACGATCGCCACTTGCCAGCCCCGTTCGTCGTTGGGCGGCGAACCTCCACCGTATACACTACTGGTGCCGCCGTGCAACAACACACGACCACATCCCCATTTCTCGCGCAGTTTGCGCGCCATCCGGTCGAGAGCGTAGCCTTTGCCGATGCTGCCGAGATTGATCTCCACTCCGGGCCGTTCATAACGCACTGTCCGACTTTGCGGATCCAGCGTCAGCTTATCCATCCCCACACGTTCCCGCGCCGCTTCGCGTTCTTCCTCAGTCGGTACGCGACGCGGGCCTCGAAAGAAGCCCCACAACTTGATGAGCGCTCCCGTCGTGATGTCGTAGGCTCCCTCCGTCTCACGATGAATCCGCGCCGCTGTCTCCAATAACTGAAACAGCCGTGCTTCGACGCGCACGCAGCTTCCGAAGGCGCGACGATTGAGGCGGCTGATCTCGCTCGTTTCGCGGTACACCGTCATTTGTTCTTCGAGGCAGTCGAGCAAGTCGAACGCATCCTCATTCATCGAGATGGCGTCCGGCGTGCCGAACGGCAAGACGATTTCAAACTGGGTGGCCATCGCTTGCCGCCGCAGATGCAGCAAGACGGTACTTTCCGATGCGGGATTGGGGAGACGAGGTTCCGCGGGAGGTTTCAGGAGCGAAGGCTGAAGAAATTCCCGTCGATACATAACAGAACCTACTTACTCGAAGCGCCGTCGCGAGCTTCGGGTCGGCAAACGAGCTATTCGTCGCCGTCGTGAATCAACGGTTCCAGCTGCCGGGTATTGCGTTCGAGAGCGAGGACGATGGTGCGTTCTTCGATGCCATCGGGGGAAACGGCGAGGGAAGGAATAATCTGCCGTCCGTCGGGAAGACTGAAGCGCATGGTGAAGGTGCCGTCCGGTCGCAGCTGAACGGGCTGCCCTTGGAGCGTGACGCGGGCGTTCGGCTCGGTCGCTCCATAGACGATCAATTCGGCATCGAGTTGGAACCAGAACTTGCGCGGCTTGCCACCGAGGGTCATGCCGCCCGAACCGAAACTGGCCAGCGTCGGCGAACTGAGAGGCCGACGCAAATGCTCCTCGAACAGTTGTTTCAATTCCAGACTGCTGCCTGTGGGGTCGAAGCCGCTGGACATGGCGAAAATGCGGGCGGCATTCTTGGCGTCGATGTCGGCCCAGTTTTCGTCGATGACATCGCTGATGCCCGCGCGCGGTGTGGAGACGACATTGGAGCGAGCGAGAACGTAGAACTTCCCGTTGCGAGCGAGATAGCCGATGTCCACCCGATAGGAACAGGGCGGATCGACGACATCGAGATACCAATTATTGCATCCACCGTGAACTTCAATGTCGCGAACGACGGTTTCCGACCCCGTGCCCGCATCGCGTCCCGCAACGTGCCACAGACGCAAGGTTGGCTTGGCGGTGTGCCAATCCAGAGCGAGGGCGGCCTCGGCGCATCGAATGGCGTGGTGCGTCAACTCCCAGTAGCAATGCAGCCAATAGGGATCGCGCACCATGACGACGATGCGATCCTTGCCGTATCCGGCGGGTAAGTCCTTGGGTATTTTGGCGGAGAGATCCTTGGTGGGAATCCCGACATTGTATTTGCTGGTTTCGACCAACTCTTCTCCGGACGAGGTGCTGGACGTGTCGCGGGCAACAGCCGTTTGAAGGGGGGCCGCTCGCCGTCGGGACGAGCGCGAGACCGAAGGAGGCCTACTGGATCGTTCGCGGGGAAGAACGTTGGCCGGTTGCAGGAGAGCCGCCACCAGTTCGTCTTTGGACATACGGTGGATGTTGGAGATGCCTCGAACGCGGGCCATTTCCAGCAACTGTTTTTTAGTGCAGGCGTGTAAGGGGTCGAGAGTCATGCGTAACCACTCCCGCGTCTGTCCGAGGACGGGCGCCGTGACAAAGAGGACCGGGACAGTCTTCCTTGCTCGCTACCCTCCCGGAAATCCATTCCTGGGAGTGTTTCCGCAAAGATTCTCGCTGGAGGTTCTCGCATCGCTCCATGGATGGAGAGAGACGAGGACGCGGGGAATCCGATAAAAAAGCAACCCCTCCACAAAGGAAGATTGCCTCACCCGATGCAGTCCGAGAATAACAAGAACACGATTCAACCAATTCTTGAAGAACTTCAGGGCCGGTAGGCAGCTTAATGAGGAACGGTTAAGATTGTACAAACTGCGAGTCTCCCTGTCAACATCAAAAAAAACGTGTGTACCCCATTAGGACATTAGGACATCGTTCGTAATAACTTTCCGAGTTCAGAGTTGGTAATTCTCTCCTGGTTCCCACGTTCCGCTATGTGGGAAGTCATCTCGAACCAGATCTTTACCCCGTTCGCCGCCGCGAGCGGAGGAGACGCGGCGCGGAGAGGTACCAAGCACGACGGCTGGACGGATAAAAGAGGAGGACAGCCTAAATAATCGCCGTTGGGCAATCTGCGGGTTATTGCTAATCTGAGAAGTTTGGAATATATTTTCGGATAGTTTTAGACTCCGTAACCACTTGAGGGAGAAGAACATGGCGGAGACGGCGAAAGAGAAGGGCATCACCAAAAAGGAAGCAGTGCGGCAAAGCCTTGAGGTACTCGGTTGGGATACTCCACGATCCGATATAGCCAAGCACATCAAGGAGCATTTCGGCCACGATATGGATCTCGATCACATTTCCAGCTGCAAGGGCGACATTCGGAGAGAGGCGAAGCAGAAGAAGAAGAAAGCGGCAACGACGAAGTCTCCCGCTGAGAAATCGGAGACGACAAAACCATTGAAGAGTGCCGGAATTAGCTTTGACGACATCGAATCGGTCAAAAGCCTCGTCGAACGAGTTGGCGCGGACGGCCTCAAGAGGCTAATCGGCATGCTGTCGAAGTAGGACGACGCCTTCGACGGCGACGATACTCCTGGCCCACGGTACGGAGGATTCGCCTGTCGCGCCGGTGGGAATCGTCGGTACAATAACTCCGCCTTCACCCGTTCCCGTTGAGGTAGCTCCTACCGTAACGCGGGCCGGTCGGAAATGGATGGAGAAATGTTGTGTCCATTGTCGTCGAAGATTTTCACAAAAACTACGGCGAGACCGTAGCCGTCGCGGGGATTGATTTCACGGTTGAACCGGGTGAGATTCTCGGTCTGCTCGGCCCGAACGGCGCGGGCAAGACCACGACCCTCCGAGCTTTGGCTGGGATTCTGACTCCCACGCAAGGCCGCTTGCTGATCGCCGACCACGACATCGTTCGTGAGCCGGTTGCCGCCAAGGCTGCACTCGCTTACGTTCCCGACGATCCCCAGTTGTTCGACCGACTAACGATCTGGGAACACTTTCGCTTCATCGCCGCCGCCTACCGTCTTAACGATTGGACGGTGCGAGGCGAGCAACTGCTCGAACGCCTCGAACTGATGGACAAACGCAACTCGTTAGCAGCGGAGTTGTCGCGCGGCATGAGGCAAAAGTTAGCCGTGGGTTGCGGCTATCTGCATCGGCCGCGCGCCGTGTTGCTCGACGAGCCGTTCACAGGCCCCGATCCGCGTGGCATCCGGACCATGAAGGAACTGATCCGCGAACACGCCGCGGCCGGGGCCGCCATCATCGTTTCGTCGCATCTGCTATCCCTCTTCGAGGATCTCATTACCACGGTGCTGATTCTGCATCGCGGCCAGATCTTGCGCCACGGACCCATCGACGTGTTGCGCGGCGAACTAACCCACGATGGCAGGCAGGAAACGCTCGAAGAGTTGTTCTTCCGGATGACCGAAACCGCGACCGTGGCCACGGAAGACGGAAGGACGCCATGAACGCCGCGCTCTGGCTACTGATCGGCTTGCAATTGCGCGCCTGGCTGCGGTATCTACTGAGAAGCCTGCGCACATGGAAAGGCGCGTTGCTGGCCGCAGTGGGGTTTGCCGTTTTCGTGCCCTGGTTGGCTATGTTGGTGTTCGCACCGCGTCAAGGCAGCGGTTGGAGCGGACTCGATCTCCGCGACGCCGGCCCCGCGCTGTTGTTGTTTTACTGCTTGATGAACGTCGTTTTCGCTTCCGGCGAACGAGCCATCTATTTCCCTCCCGCCGAGGTCAATTTTCTCTTTCCCGGCCCCTTCGACCGCCGCGAACTTTTGCTCTACAAGATTGCTTCCACTCTGCTCGTCAGTTTGCCGACGGCGTTGTTCATGTGCTTTGCCATGCGCTCTTCTTGGACGTGGTTCGGGGCGGCATTTTCCGGCATGTTGCTCATCGTCCTCTTCATGCACCTCTTTGGGATGACGCTCAACCTACTCGCCGCGAGCGCGGGCGCGCGCTTGTACACGCGCGGTCGGAGAACCGTGGTGGCACTGACGATCGTGCTGGGCTTGATAGTTCTGTTCCGCTTCGGAGGTTCACCCCGCGAATGGCAGGCGAAAGAGTTGCTGAGTCGGCTCCTCGCGGCACCGGCTTGGAAGATCGTGTCGAGACCGCTTCGTTCTTTTTTCGACGCCGTGGCCGCCGAGCGCTTGTGGCCGGATTTAGTCCAGGCAGTCGCGCTGGGATCGATGGTGAACCTCGCTCTCTTGGGCGTCATTTTCGTCCTCGACGCGCGCTATCTGGAGGCGTCGGCGTCGGCGAGCGCGCGCATTTATTCGAGAATCCAGCGCGTGCGCCGCGGTGGAATGGGAGCGGGAGAAGGTCTGCGGCGCGGCGGCAAAGTGCGCTCGAGTTTGCCCATGCCGCCTTGCCTGGGAGGCATCGGGCCTATCGTTTGGCGGCAACTGACGACGGCGGCGCGCGGAGCGGATCGATTGCTGCTTTTAATCGTCATCATCGGGGTAGCCGTCATCGCTCCGATGATCGCCAGCCTTCGCGAGAACCCAGACAACAGCGAGAACATTCTTTTCGTCTTCGCCTTCGTCGCCTTGTGGCTGACGGTGTTTATGACATCCTTGCTGCCCTTCGATTTTCGCGGCGACATCGACCGCTTGGCGCTGTTGAAGACCCTGCCGTTGCCCCCTTGGCGTCTGGCGATCGGTCAGATTCTAACGCCGGTGCTGCTGATGACCTTGCTTCAGTTCATCGGGCTGAGCGTGGTAGCCTGGAACGCGGCGGCGAACGATTTGCTGGCTCCCGTCTGTCTCATCTGCGCCGCCTACGCTCCGCCGATCAATTTCCTCTTATTCGCTCTCGATAATCTGTTATTTCTCCTGTTTCCGACGCGATTGATGGCGGCGTCGCCGGGCGATTTTCAATCGCTGGGACGCAACGTGCTGTTCATGGCCGCTAAGATGATTGTGCTGGGCGTCGTTTTGGGATTGGCGTTGTCGACCGCGACTCTCGCGTCGCTGGTAGTGGGAGCGAGCTGGCGATTCGCGGCGTTGACGGCTTGGCCGGTGGTCGGAGTGGCTGCCGCCGCCACGGTTCCCTTGGTCGCTTGGGCCTTCACCCTTTTTGACGTTGGCCGCGATACCCCGGCGTAGCCGATTGAAGTTGTGCGTAGGGAGGCGCTCCAATGAACGAATCGCAACCGCCCGCCTGGGTCGCCAAGCGCGACGGTCAACTCGTCCCGTTTGATGCCGACAAAATTAGCCGCGCGCTCTTCGCCGCCGGCGAGACCCTGGGACGGCCCGATGCGTTCCTGTCCCGCGAACTGGCCGATGGCATCGTTCACTTTCTCACCCTCGAATGCGAGGGGACCACGCCGACGACGCAACAGATCGGCGAGGTCGTCGTTAAAGTCGTCCGCGAACTGGGACAACCCGCGCTGGCCGAGGCGTTCGCACGACGCGGACAAATCCGCGAACGTCCTCTCGTTAAGCCGCAATCCGCGGAAGGGCCTCCGGCAGCCGAGTTGACGGTTCGCTTTGAGGCCGGTGCGCCACTCGAAGAAATCGTTGCCTCTTGCATCCGACAATACACGCTCCAGACCGTTTATACCCGCGATTTGGCTTCGGCCCAGGCCGAGGGTTTGTTAACGCTGACGGGATCGGATGCGCCCAACGAGATCGCCGCCTGCGTGCTGGGACCGTCCCTCGGAGCGGAGGCCGGTCTCCTCGCCGCAGTCGAAGAATTGCGGCGCTTCGTAAGCAGGTTTGTCGTTCTCGACGGGCCAGAGCATCTGTTGGCGGTACAAGGTCGGCCTGGTCCGCGCGATTTCGCGCGCGATCTCTCCCTCGCTCTGCGTGTGACGGGCCTGCACGGGGTCGTCAATCTTAATGGAACAACACCGCCTTCTTGGGCGGGACCGTTGGCAGCAGGTCCGCTTTTCGCCGCCCAACAACCGCCACGCGAACGGTTGCGGACGATAGCCGATGAAATGACAAACGAATTCGTCCATGCTTCGCAGACGAACGATCGGAGAGACACGCTTCGCATCGACTGGCATCTGGGCGAACACGATTTCGAGAGCGAAACGGGAGCGCGCGAACGCCTTCGAGTTGTCTGTCAATGGGCTTTGGCCGGCTCGCCGTTGGGGTTCGTCTTCGACCGTCCGCGCCGTCCGCTGGCCTTGGCCGAAGGGATCGACCGCCAACATCCGGCACTACTGCTGACCGTCGGTTTACACCTGCCACGCCTAGCGCTTCAACCCGGCATCGAAGGCGATGCGGCGAAATTTCTCTCGAAGCTCGGCAGCCTCGCTCGCCTCGCGCTCAGCGCTGGTGTGCAAAAGCGCGAGTATCTTCGCCGCCTGGAACGCTGCCGGCCGCTTCCCTCTCCCGATGCGCCCGTCCTCACGAGCGGATTCTTGCTCGACCGCGCTCGACTGGTCGTGGCTCCGGTGGGACTCGATTGCGTCGTTCAAACCTTCTTCAAAAAAGGGCTGAGCGCCGGTGGCGCGGCCTTGGAGTTTGGCCGACAGATCGTCCAGCGATTGCGCGAGGTACTCCGCCAAGACGGACGCAACGTCCACCTCGACACCTGCCTCGATGGGCCATTCGATTTTCATCTTGAAAGCAAAGGGCCGAGATCTGAGAATGCCGCTGGTTTGACGGCGTGGGACACCGCCGCCGCGCTCAAGAGCCAGCTGCGCTCCGCCGGCCTCCTTCAAGGTGTTGCCGAACACGGCACTTTAGCGCTGTTCCTCTCAAAAGAAAACAGGCTCTCTCCTGACGATTTGGCCGATTGGCTGCATTCGGCCTGGCTACACAGCGACGTGGTACGGGTCCATTTGCTCGATGCGGAACCCCTCGCCTACTCTTCCGGCTAACAAAATGAGAAGGAATCTTTGCGTTTCGCCTGATGATTTTTCGCTCTTGAATCGTCTTATAAATGGGGAGACCCCGCGCGGCGACGGTAGAGCGCGGAATCGCCTCGCTGTATCGCATCGATAAATGTATAGGAGAACGCGGTATGACTCGTCATTGTCTCAGTTATTCAACGCTGCTTCTCGCGGGAGCGTTGGTGTCAAGCGGCGCTCTCCATGCCGCCGACGCGAAACCGACGAAGGAGACCTCGTCTTTCAGCCTGCTCCGAGCAGCTGCCCCGGAGACGGCTCGCGCGCAAGCGCTCGACTGGCTCAAGAGCGTCGGCAAGCGCGACGATGCCACCCTGAAATCGTTCGAGAAACTGTGGGCGAGCCAGCGTCCGCTTCTGGACAAGGTGTC
>JAKBCS010000008.1 GCA_021807595.1 Planctomycetota bacterium
TCGGGATTGAGCTTGGCGTCGCGCAGCGCCAACTCCATCGCCTTGGAAGCTCCCGCGCCGCAAGGGTGCGGCTGGGTGATGTGGTAGGCATCGGCGGTGCTGCCGCAGCCGATCACCTCGGCGTATAACGTCGCGCCGCGGCGACGGGCGCGTTCCATCTCTTCCAGAACAACGATGCCCGCGCCTTCGCTGAGAACAAAGCCGTCGCGGTCCTTGTCAAAGGGCCGGCTGGCACGCGGCGGATCGTCGTTGCGCATCGACAGGGCGCGAGCGGAGGTGAAACCGCCAATGCCCATTGGAGTGATGGCGGACTCGGAGCCTCCGGCCAGCATCACATCGGCGTAGCCCCATTGGATGGCGCGAAGGGCGTCGCCGACGGCGTGGGCGGCAGAAGCGCAAGCGGTCGAGACGGCCGTGTTGGGTCCGGACAAGCCGAACTCAATGGACACGTTACCCGCCGCCGCGTTGGGAATCATCTTGGGAATAACGAACGGACTGATGCGGCTTGGCCCGGCGTCCTTGTAGCGACCGTGCTGTTCCTCGAATTCGTTCAGTCCGCCAATGCCGCTGCCGACGATGACGCCGCAGCGATACGGGTCTTCCTTGCTGAAGTCGATGCCGCTATCCCGGACTGCCGAGTGCGAAGCCACCAAAGCGAACTGTGCGAAACGGTCGAGTCGATGCGCTTTTTTCTTTTCCACCTGCGGTTCGGGGCTGAAGTTCTTCACCTCGCCGCCGAAGTGGACTTTGAAAGCGGACGTGTCGAACTGCTCGACAATTCCGACACCGCTCTTGCCCGCCAACAGCGCGGACCACAAGCCCGGTAGATCGGAACACAGCGAGTTGACCGTGCCCATGCCCGTAATGACGACGCGCCGGGTCATTTCTTGGCTTGCTCCCGCTCGATATAGTCGATGGCCTCGCCGACGGTTTTGATTTTCTCCGCTTGATCGTCGGGGATGGTAATGTCGAACTCTTCTTCCAGTTCCATGACCAATTCCACGATGTCGAGCGAATCGGCGCCGAGGTCTTCGTGAAATGAGGTTTGTCGCGTGACTTGTTCCTTATTCACGCCCAGATTCTCTCCGACAATGTCGATCACACGTTCTTCAACGGAAGCCACGGTGGGGGACCTCCCAAATGCAGTCGTTTCCGGAACCCCGTGGACGCGAATGCTCGAAGTCGTTCGCTTTTTCGATCCGACCCGCTCACGTCGGCGTCTTTGGGTTATGTACCACAGCGCACTCGCGCCGGGCAAGGGGTAATCGTCGAATGCTCGGCATTCCGAGACACGTTCGTTTGAGGCACCCCTTGCTCCACCCGCGTCACGCTGCCGCCGCGCACAATGCGGCGGTCGTAAAATGAATAACTACAGACAACTAGAGAAAAGGGAAAGGCCAACTCGATAGGGGAGAGCGATTTGCCGGTACGAGACGGTCTGAGACGGTTCGCGACTATTCCCCACCCGACGGGATGCCGATGGTCGAAGCGGCCTGATTTAGTAAAGAGTTCCGACAAAGTGTGAGAAAATGTTCGAGATGGCCCACAAGAAAAAAAATGGTCTTCCCCATCGGGCAAAAGGGTAGCCTACTCGATAGACATGGCCGAGCGCGTGGTCCATCCCTTTCGAGAACGCACAAAGCGCCGCGAGACTTTTCGCCTCCAGTCATTGCGACTACCACGATCTATCATTCGGCGCGCGCGAACGGCAACCGTCGAGACCTATCCTTTGTTGGCTCGATGACCGCCAGGAGTGCCTATGGAGTAAAAAATGAAGAGCGGGTGATGGGGCTCGAACCCACGACAGCCACGTTGGCAACGTGGCGCTCTACCACTGAGCTACACCCGCGCGAAAGATTCGCACAAATCGAATTATAGACGCGCTCCGCTCACTTTCAAGGGTGAAAAACAAATACCGCCGCAAATCGATCGCTACTTCTCGACCACAGAATCGAAGACGCGCACTTTCTTCCAGTTGTCCTTGTTCTCGTCGATGAATTGCTTGTGACGTTTGTCGTCTTGGTACTTGTCGTGCGCGGCTTTGTCCGCAAAGACGACATGGAGCGCGACATCGAAATCGCGGTCGTTGACTTCGCGGTTCAGGTCCTCGGCCAGCGTGCCGGCGGCGAAGAATACTTCGCCGGGATGATCGGTCAAGTATTTCTTGCAGGCGTCCACAAGCTTTTGCTTGTTCGCAGCCGAGTGGTCCTTGAGCGCGAAATAGACGTTATGAGCCAACATGGTCCGCTTCCCCTCCGCCTTCTTTTCGGCGTCGCGCCCGCGCACCGCGGCAAACGATGCGATGGTGAGAGCGAGGGCGACGCCGCATACGAGTAATTTCCGCATGATTCACTCCCCGGGATGTAGAACGTCACCTGTTGTAGCAGGCGGCTTCTCATCGTCAAGTGACGATCGATAAATGCTGGAGGAGGGACTCGAACCCTCACGGGACTTTCGCCCCTTCGGATTTTAAGTCCGATGCGTCTGCCGATTCCGCCACTCCAGCATGGCCTTTACTGTATCGTTGGACGCTTCCGCAGGCAACTCAGTCGCGCAGGCCGACTTGCTGCATCAGACGATCGGTCGCTTCATATGCCTCGCGCACCCATTCGACGATGCGCTCCGGCTCAGGCGAGTATTCCAACTCGATGCTGATGACCCCGTCGATGGCCAATTCCTTGATCTCGCGCAGATACGGAAGGAAATCGACCGCACCGCGACCGGGAGGGAGGTCGCCGTGAACCTTGCCGTCGCAATCGCTGAGATGAACGTGGGCTGCCAGGCCGCGAAGCTGGCGCAGTTCCTCCGGCGCGACTCCCGACAGTTGCAGGTGCGAAATGTCGATGTTTGCGCGAACGGCGGGATGGTTCACCTCTCGAAGGAAGCGCACCATCGACTCGACATTGCGGACTAGCGAGAGACGGAAAGGCTCTAATTCCAAGGCGATCTGAAGATCGAGATCGGCGGCGTACTTGCCCAGCTCGCGGACGTTGCGGACGGCGGTTTGCCATTGCTCTGCCGGGGGGATAACCTGGCGTTCCCAGATGTATTCGCCGAGAACGAGCAAGACGTTCTTGGCCTCGTATTCGTAGGCGAGATCGAGATAACGACGGCAGCGTTCGAGATGAAAGCGCTGCACGCTGGGGTTGAAGTCGATGAGACCAACGGCGACGCAGGCGATGCTAATAATCGGTAGACCGGCGCGCTGGCATTCGTGGCGAATCCGTCGGCGTTCGCGGGGATCGAGATCGAGCGGATCGGCAAAGATGTCGATGGTATCGAAGCCGATTTCCTTGGTCGCATGGATGCCGAATGTCGTGTCGCGTCCCGCCTGCGCCCACGCCGAGTTGATGAGTCCGAGTTTCAAGGTGACGACTCCATTGGGAGGGTTGACGAACGTTCTCTGGACAGAGTATCAAGATCGAAGAAGTGGGCACACGCCTCTTTCCGCCTTTGCCGCCGCTCTGGATAATGCTCTAATAGGTCGTTCGCGAAAATGCGGACGACGAACGAAGACGCACGCAAGAATGTCGAGGAGTCTCCCTATCGTGTCCGTGGGCGAAGTCTGGATCTATCTGGGTTTTTTTGTGACGCTGGTGGCGGCAGGTCTGGGGCTGCCCGCACCGGAGGAGTTGGTAATAAGCGGCGCGGGCGTACTGGCGGGTCAGCTGCCGTCCGATCCGGATGTTCGCGACGTACCGGCCGCCTACCCCAATCCTGCCGATGTTGCAGGTCTGCTGGCGTTCGATCCGCAAACGGGATCGGTCGGCGGCCTGCCTTGGGCTGCTTTCGTCTACTCGGGCGCGCCGCACGAGTTGGAACCGCAAGATGTCGCCGCCCTATTGGCCTTCGATCCTCAAGCCGGCTCCGTGGCCGCCCTGCCTTGGGGCGCGTTGGCCCGCGCCTCGCCGCCCGTTGAAACGCAGATCGAACTTCCTCCCGACCGGATTCGCGTTCGGTGGTGGATTCTGTTGCCAGTGTGTATTGCCGGCGTCGTCTTCAGCGACATCGTCCTCTACACAGTCGGTCGTCGTCTCGGCGGTTGGCTCTTTGAACGTCCGTGGATGACGCGCATTCTCCCCATCGAAAAACGGAAACGAACCGAAGAGAACTTTCATCGCTACGGTGTCAGCATACTCATCATCGGTAGGCTGGTACCTGGCATTCGCGCGCCCTTGTTCCTCACCGCCGGGTCGATGCGTCTGCCCTTGCCTCGTTTTTTGGTCGCCGATGGACTCGGCGCGGTCGTTGGCAATAGTCTATTCTTCTTCTTGGGATTTTGGCTGGGCAAGTCGATTGAATCGTTGGTGGGGCAGGCCGAGGAGAAACTGAAGCCTATTTTAATCGTCGTGGTGGTCGGATTGTTGGTGGCCCTGTCGTTGTGGCTTTTCCTACGCCATCCCGTGTCCGTGGGCGACCCGCAAGAAGTGCCGCTGATCGGCTCGCAAGTGGCCTCGCACATCGATCAAGCGGACGCTTCCGCGAAAGCCGAAGGCAGGGATTCGCCCAATCTGAAAGAGATGCCTCAATCGGAGCGCATGACCCCGCCCCATTCGTAGAGTGGCGGGCATCGTCATTTCCCCGATCCCACGCGGCCATCGTCGTGCAGGTGGTTCAGATAGCGTCGAAAATCCGCCTCGAACGTTGCCACCGACTGTCCGGTCAAGGCGGCGAACGCCTCTACCGGATCGGTCCCACGCTTCAGCTGGCGCACATAGTCATCGAGCGCCGGAGTGCCGAGCAGTTTGCGGTCGAAGGTGAGATAGAAGGCCAATCCCCACGATGCGAGATAATAGCGATCCGAAATTTGCTTGTCGCGGTCGTGAGCCACCTGAAACTGTTTGGGTCCAGATCGAAGCAGATCGACAAGCGACGGCCAATTCTCTTTGCCGAGCGCTTGCCGAACGGCTTGCAAGCGCTCTTTGTCGGCGTGTCCGATGCGCAGCTCTCCCACCTCGAACACGGCCGTCTCGAAGATTTGCGCCAGCCCTTCGTTCAGCCAACGGGGCAGCTCCCCGTCGCGCGACGGATACACGAAGTTGAGCAGATAAGCGTGGAACGCTTCGTGGAACAAGCGCTGAAACAGCCGATGGTGAGCGCGCGCGAAAGTTTCCCGATTGCGCGCATCGGCCGCCTGAATGCTGCGTCGCTGTTCGGACAAGGCCGCTTTTAACTCGGTGGGAATTTCGCCTTTGTACGCCTTGCGCAAGTCCGCCTCGCACTCGTCTACCTTGGCGCGCAGCTTGACGTGATCGCGGTGGATGCGCTCGATCTCCTCGCTCATCTGCCGCCAATCGAAAGCGCTGACGATTTGATTCTTTGCTGGATCGAAGAAGGCGGGATTGAGAAAAGTAACTCCTTGACCGCGCGCCAGCTGTCGATAATCGTCCAACGATTGCGGTAGTAGAACGCGCGTGGGTCGGCCCTTGGCGCGCGGCGGCAAACTGCGAAAGTAGGCGGCGTAGACTTGTTCCAACTGCATGGCCGCCACGGTTACCACGCGGCGCGGCGCGTTGGATTCTAACTCAAAATACGTCGAACGATAAGCCAGTGCCTTGCTCTTGCCGTCGCCCCGCCAGACCATTTCGTGCAGCTTGATTTTGTCGGCACCCGGCACGACCGATTTCTCGGAGGCCAGTGCTTTCAACGGATCGGGGAGTTGGCGATGCTCTTCCCGCAGGCCGAGAAAGCGCCGTCGCAAGATCTCGTGTTCGAGATCGGGCAGCATTTCGACGCGATCGACCTCGGCTCGGGGAAGCGTTATCCGATAAAAAATCGTTGGCCGGCCCGGATTGCGAACGATGCACCACATCCGCACGTCGCCCCCATCCAGCGCCTCGACCAGACCGCGATAGGGATCTCCCTTTTTCCGATGGACGACATCGTATCTCCAGTCGTCGCCGCCGGGCGCGCCATCGGCGGCCCTAAGCGCGACCGGCGAGGTCGGCGTGCAGTCGAGACAAGCGCTAACGATCAGAAGTAGGAACGGAACGGTATGCTTCATGGCGCGGATCGGCCTCCTCGATCCAAAGATAATCGCCTTCGCTGTACTATATCGGCTGAGAGGCAATCCGAGAAGCCCGTCTCCCCCTGTAAAGCCACTTGCGTCGTTCGACGATTCCCGTCTCTCGCCACGACCGAGTCAGGGTCACAATCGGGTTCGTAATATCTTCCCGAAATCAATGTTTTGGTAAGGTACTCCTCGTCGACGATGCCAACGCCTCACAACGCAAACGGCTCGCTAGCGCATCCTCAACCGGGAACCGTTCGTCCTGGAAAACGACAACGCCACCCGTTGGGGTGGCGTTGCTGAATCGAATCGTCGAAGTCGTTGTCGGCCGGTTACTTCG
This sequence comes from Planctomycetota bacterium, assembly GCA_021807595.1. Classification (GTDB taxonomy): domain Bacteria; phylum Planctomycetota; class Planctomycetia; order Gemmatales; family Gemmataceae; genus JAJPHU01. The sequence continues at coordinate 6,351 of JAKBCS010000008.1, forward strand.
CGTATTCGACCTTGCTGACCTTAATCACACTTTTGCCGTCTTTGGTCGTGACGGAGCCGGTCACGCTTCCTTCCTTGGCCTTCTTGCAGGTATCCGCGTGATATTTCTTGTTGCTGGCCACGTCAAACCAGTACAGTTTGTCCTTGACCTTAATGACCGTATGGCACTTCGCGGATTCACCCAGGTCGCACTTGGCGCAGGTGATCGTTCCCTTGAGCTTCTCTTCCTTCTTGTCCTCCGCTTTCGCCAACGCCAAGAAGCTCAATACCACCACCAAGCTGACGCCCACCTTTAACACTGCCTTCATTGCCGAACCTCCCTTTACCAACACCTCGAGTTATGGAACAACGCTTACTCAGTCACGGTTTGGGGCTTAGCTAGTCTACTCAATTCTGAACCGAGAGCAAACCGCGACCTCTGGAGATGCAGACGAATATAAACCGGCGATCTATTCAAATCAATGTTCTTCTTTTGTCTCCGATAGTGAGATCGTGAGGGAGTGTCCTCCTCGCTCGTTTGCCCGACCCAGCCATTGACACACTTCCGTTACGCTTTAGAATGTTCTTTTCCCATACGCCCTTCTCATTACCCTTGTTTTACCTAGGGGAGTGGTAATACGACCGTGATGGACGATGCCATCCGCAAAGCCGAAGCACTCATTGAAGCGCGCAACTACATCAGGATGTTCCGCGATCGGCTCACCGTTATCAAGCTCGGCGGTAGCGCCATGGAGGATGCCGGCGCGCTCGAGGCGACGCTGCAAGATGTCGTCTTCATGGAGACGGTTGGGATGCGCCCCATCCTCGTTCACGGTGGTGGTAAGCCCATCGACCGAGCGATGGCCCGCTCGGGTCTGCAACCGCGCAAGATTCAGGGACGGCGCTACACGGACGAAGCCACTCTCGCCATCGTCGTCGATGTCTTGCTCCGCGAAATCAACGAAGACATCGTCCGTGCCATTCGTCGTTTGCGAGGTCGAGCGGTTGGATTGCACTCCGGCTCATTGCAATGTCTCTTCGGCGAACGCCTGACTTTGCCGGGTTCGGAGGGCAAGCCCATCGACCTCGGTTTCGTCGGTCGCGTCACCCGCGTCGATGGCTCGCTCATCGAGTCGTTTTGCGCGGGCGGAGTGGTGCCGGTCATTCCCTCGGTGGCATTGGACGCGGCGATGGATCGACAAGCGGGTTGGTTGAACGTCAACGCCGACACCGCCGCCGCCGCCGTCGCCGCAGCCCTCCGCGCCGAAAAGCTCGTCTTCCTCACCGATACGCCGGGCATTCTGATGGATCGCAACAAGCCCGATTCGCTGTTGCCCAGCCTCGACGCGGCCCGTTGCCGCCAACTGATCGAAACTCGCGTCATCGACGAGGGAATGATTCCGAAAGTGGAAGCATGTCTCGACAGCCTTCGCTCCGGCGTTCGTAAGACTCACATGATCGATGGCCGCCTGCGTCATTCCCTCTTGTTGGAGATTTACACCGACCGAGGTGTCGGCACGGAGATTACCCTCAATTAGTTCAGCCGTGCCCCAATGGGAGCGCGGCGTTCTTCGCACCCTGTTACCCCCATGAAACAAGCCACTCTCGAACAGTTTCAGCGTTACGTTATTCCCAATTACACGCGCTACCCCGTGTGTTTGGTGCGCGGCGAGGGTTCGTCGGTATGGGACGACGAGGGCAATCGCTATCTCGATTTTTTCCCCGGCTGGGGTTGCGATCTGCTCGGCCACTGTCCGCCGCGTGTGGTCCGAGCCGTGCAAGAGCAAGTGGCCCAACTCATCCATGTACCCAATACTTGGTACATGGAAGCGCAGGGACGCTTGGCCGAGGCGCTGAGCGAACGCACCGGCTGGGGAGGGCAATGCTTCTTCTGCAACAGCGGTACCGAGGCGAACGAGGCGGCCATCAAGATCGCCCGCCTGCACGGCAAACCGGGACGTTACAAGATCGTCAGTATGCTCGATAGCTTCCACGGCCGCACCCTGGGAGCGCTGAGCGCCACCGGTCAGCCCAAGTACCATAAGGGACTCGAACCGCTGCTGGCCGGTTTCAACTACGCTCCCTACGGCGATCTCGACGCGGCGGCGAAGCTCATCGACGGGGAAACGTGCGCCGTGATGGTCGAACCGATTCAGGGAGAGGGCGGCATCAATCTCCCGCCTCCGGGGTATCTGCAAGGTTTACGCGAGTTGTGCGACCGCCATAATCTGTTGTTGATTTTCGACGAAGTGCAAGCGGGCATGGGGCGCACGGGACGTTGGTTTGCCGCGCAACATTGGGATGTGCAACCGGACGTGATGACCTTGGCCAAGGCTTTGGCCGGAGGCGTGGCGGCGGGCGCGTTGATCGCTCGCCCAGAAGCGGCGGAGAAACTGCGGCCAGGTACTCATGCCGCCACTTTTGGAGGCAATCCGTTGGCCTGTGTTGCCGCCTTGGCCACCATCGAAACCATTGAAGCCGAGGGGTTACTCCAACGCGCCGAGCAATTGGGCGCGTATTTCCAACAGCGATTCGATGCGTTTCGTCCGCGCTGCCCACTCCTCCGAGAGGTGCGCGTCAAAGGCATTATGATCGGCTTGGAACTAGCGGTGGATGGCGCGCCGGTCGTCGAAGCGTGTCTGAAGCGGCGCTTGCTCCTGAACTGCACGCATACCACGGTTCTGCGGCTGCTGCCGGCTCTCACGCTCAGCGACGCCGAGCGCGACGAAGGCTGTGACATTCTGGAAGACGTTTTAGCGAGCATTACGGTGTAACCATGAAGCACTTTTTAGATCTGACCGATGTGTCGGCGGAAGAGTTGACTCAACTTCTCGATGATGCGGCGCGGTTGAAAGCCGACGCCCAGCGCGGTTCGCGTCCCCCACTGTTGGCCGGGCGCGTCCTGGGCATGATCTTCGAGAAACCCTCGCTGCGGACGCGCGCTTCGTTCGAGGCGGCGATGGCGCACCTCGGCGGCGCTTCCATCTTCCTCAGCGCCAGCGACGGTCCCATCGGCCAGCGCGAGAGCGTTGCCGACTTCGCTCGGACGCTCTGCCACTACGTCGATGCCGTCGTGCTGCGCACCTTCAAGCACGCGACCATCGAAGAGTTCGCCCACTTTGCCAGTGTTCCGGTCATCAACGGCCTCTCGGAACTTTGCCACCCGTGTCAGGTTCTCGGCGACTTGCTGACGATTCAAGAGCATTTCGAGGGAGGCATCCGCGGCAAGACGCTGGTCTTCGTCGGCGACGGCAACAACGTCGCTCGTTCGTTGGCCCTCGGCTGCGGCAAGCTCGGCGCACGTTTCATTCTCGCCGCCCCCGAAGGCTATCGCTTCGATGCGGGCTTCGCGCAGACCTTTCAGCGCGTCTGTCCCAAGGCCGAGTTGGCTCAAGACGGCGTTCCTTCCCAGGCCGTCGCGCAAGCCGATATCCTCTACACCGACGTTTGGACCAGCATGGGACAGGAGAGCGAAAGCGAACAACGCCGCGCCACGTTCGCTCCGTTTCAGGTCAACTCCCGGCTTCTATCGCAAGCGCCGCCGCATGCGCGCGTCATGCACTGTCTACCGGCCCATCGCGGCGAAGAGATCACCGGCGAGGTGATGGACGGCCCGCGCAGCATCGTCTTCGAGCAAGCCGGCAATCGCATGCACGCCCAAAAGGCGCTGCTCAAATGGCTAATGACGTGAGATAATGACTAGCCCAAGGATACCTGAACGTGCGCAACGATGGACGGCAACTCGATGAACTGCGACCCCTTCGTTTCAAACGACGCTACACGCGCCACGCGCCCGGCAGCGTGTTGGTGAGCATGGGACAAACGACCGTTTTGTGTACCTGTTGCGTCGAGGAGGTGGTGCCGCCGTTTCTCCTCGGCAAGGGCAAAGGCTGGCTGACAGCCGAGTACGGCATGTTGCCGAGCAGTACGAACACCCGCAAAGCGCGCGATCGCGGCGGCAAAATCGACGGACGCAGCGTCGAGATTCAGCGCCTCATCGGTCGCGCGCTGCGCGCCGTCGTCGATTTGGAAGCTCTGGGCGAACGCACGCTCTGGATCGACTGCGACGTGCTGGAAGCCGACGGCGGCACGCGCACCGCAGCCATCAACGGCGCGTTTGTCGCATTGATCGACGCCCTGAATGTCCAACGAAAACATCAAAAGTCCTCGCTCCTTCCGCCCTTGCCTCGTTCGTCCACTCTCGTTCGGGGCAGTGTGGCCGCCGTTAGCGTGGGTTTACTCGATGGACGGGGACTGCTCGATCTGGACTACAGCGAAGACAAAGACGCCGATGTCGATTTGAACCTCATTATGACCGGCGACGGCGATCTCATCGAAGTGCAGGCCGGTGGCGAAGAAGCGACCTTTCGACGACAACAATTGGAGGAATTGCTCGATCTGGGCAAGGGCGGGATCGATGCGATAACTCGCGCTCAACGCGCCGCTCTCGGCGCGAATTGGCCTCTGGACTAAATCGTTTCCCCTTGCTATACGCCTCCCACGAAGACGATGCGCGACGGGTTTGTTTGAAATCGCCGTCCAATTGTCGATCCATCGCCACACGAGGAGGTTGGGGCAAATGCGGAGGTTTTCCTTGCTGCCGGCCGCGGGACTAGGGCTGGCATTGTCGATAGGCATGGGCCAAGCCCAGTTTCCGAACGCACCGCAGCCGAACGCGGCGGAACAGGCGAGCGGCGGTTTGAACGGTCTGATCGAATCGAGTCGAGAAGACATCAACGCGGCCTATGCCGTAACCCAACAAGCCGGTTCGTGGATGGTGTGCGCGGCCAGCTATCAGGGCGAAGCGGCTTCCGAGTTGGCCTTCCTGTTGTGCGGCTATCTGCGCCAACGAGGGCAGCCCGCCTACGTCTACAACCGCGCGAACATCGAACGGAAAAAACTTCAGGACGAGCTGGATCAATGGCAGCGCGAGCATCCCGGAGCGCCGCGCCGACGCACCTTGGCGCATCCGCAAGAAGATCAATTCGTCGTCTTGATCGGCGGATTCCGCGACATGGATGGTGCCAAAAACCATCTAAAAAAGGTACAAAGGTGGGATCTACCCGAGTTGCGGTTGAAATCGGGAAAACCGGCGTTCGACACCATCGACCACTACGAAGCGGTAGCCGGAAAGAAGGCCTATGAGGTCAAACGCTATCCGGTCAATCCGTTCCATTCCGCGATGGTGGTACCCAATCCGACCCTGCCGCCACCGCCGAGACCCGTGGTCAAAGTCGATCCGCTCTGGAAGAAGCTCAACGCCGGCGAACCGCGCAGTCTGTACAAGAACCCCAAACCGTGGACGCTCGCGGTTCAAGAGTTCCGCGGCGCTCAGGTGATCCAATCGGGGCCGGAATCGAGCGGTTTCTTACAGAAACTCGGTCTCGGAGATAACCTGGGCAAACGTCTCGACAGCTCGGTGGGCATGGCGCAGAATGTGTGCGATATGTTCCGACGCTTTAAGTTTAAGAGCTACGTTCTGCACACGCGCTACGGCAGCGTCGTCACCGTGGGCGAATTCAATTCGCCCGACGATCCCGAACTGTTGCGGACTCAAAAAGAGCTGTCGAGATTCAGTTTCAAAAAAGGCGTGCAGTCCGGACAGGCTGCCCGACCAACGGGAGAAACCGCTTTCAATCTCTTCTCCAAGGCGATGCCGATGGAAGTGCCCCGTTGAGACCGCGTTCGGAGGGGTTCTGGCAGGACGCCACCCGACGGCTTTCACCGCTGGGTGGTGTCGATTCCTCGGTACTTTTGAGCGGGCGATTGCGGAGTTGCGGGACCGATAATTCGTCGTCGATGTCTTCGCCGTGACAACCGTGGCAGAAGATGAGGTAGCCCACCAACAAGAGCGAACATGCACCGTTGCCCCAGCGTCGGAAACGGAGTGCGGTGTCCGATTCGGGGCGACCGCGTTTCATCGTAGACACGGCGTTCATTTTTTCAGGTACTCATCGAAGAATAGCACGGCGTCGGCGAGGCTCTTCCGCAAACTCGAACTCGTTCGATTCAATCCGTGCCCTTCTTTTTCTATGCGAATCAATCGCGCCGGCACCCCCGCCTTTTGTAGTTTCTCAGCCATTTTCTCCGATTGTTCGATCGGCACGATGGTGTCTGCCGTACCGTGGACGAAGAGAAATGGCGGCGCATCCTTATGAACGTAAGCGAGGGGCGAAGCGCGGCGATAAGCCTCGGCTCTCTCGCCGAAGGTTCCTCCCAAAAACGGCTCCAGCTGCTTCTCTCGCAACTCTTTGCCCCAGACGGGCCGCGTCAGGTCGGTGGGCGCAAAAAAGCTGACGACCGCTTGAACCTCGCTCGATCGATCAGCGTTGCCCCCGTTGCCTTCCAAGCCGTCCTCTTTCCGAGTGACGCCGAGTAGGCACGCCAAATGTCCTCCGGAAGAAACGCCGAACGCTCCGATGCGCGACGGGGCGACGCGATAGCGTTCGGCATTGGCCCGAAGCCAGCGCACCGCCGCTTTGCAATCCTCGATCTGGGCGGGAAACCGAGAGCGTGGTGCTAAGCGATAATCCGGACTGATGGCCACATAACCGCGGCGCGCGAAAGCCGCGAGCGTGGCCTGCATCTGTTGGCGTTCGCCGCGAATCCATCCGCCGAAATGGATGCAGACGATGGCGGGAAAAGGCCCCTCGCCCTCGCGCGGCGCGGCCAGATCGAGTTTCAATTCGCTGTCGCCACCCTTGCCGAAAACGATGTCGTTCTCCGAGCGAATTGCTGGGTTCTCCTGCTTTTCTTGCGCCCGGATCCCCCAAGCGAGCAACCAACACGCCGACGCTGCCGCAATTCTCAATCCAATCGACGAACCTTTCGGCATCGATCGTCCTCCTTGCGTTGATGGGCTATCTCTTTGCCTCTCCGCCTCGACGTGGTAATATCGCTTGGCCGCCGACGAAATACAATAGAGGGAGAACGCCAATGCCCGCATCCCACGAGACGCGATCCATGAAATCCATTGCCACACCAGCCGTAACTCTCGCCGAGTGCCTGTGCCGTCCGCGCCGGGTTGGCGTGTTCGGCCATCGCGGCGTGGGCAAAACGACGCTGTTGACGATGTTGTACCGCGAAGCCGTCGGCGGTCGGATGCCGGATCTTCGCCTCGCCGCCGCCGACGCGCGCACCGCCGATTACTTGTCCGATAAGGTGCTGCAACTCGAATCGGGACTCCCGTTGCCCGCGACGCTCGGCGAGACGGAGTTGCGCTACCACCTATATTACCGAGAGCGCCGACTCGACCTGTTATTCAAAGATTACCAGGGCGAACACATCGCGCTCGGTCGAGAGGAGCCGATCCGCGATTTTCTCCGCGATTGCGATGCCGTCTGGCTCTGTCTCGATGTGCCAGTCGTCGAGAATCCCTCGGACTGCCTGCAAGCGCAACAAGAAGTCGAGCAAATCGTCGAGGATTATTTGACGGACGAGACGCCGGGAATGCCGCCGAGGCCGATGGCGTTGGTACTCACCAAGGGAGATTTAATCCAACAAGGATCGTCTAAGGAGTCTATAATCGAGCGTTATCTCAGCATGACGCGGCACACGCTGCAACTGCATTGTCCCGGACACGGATTGATGGCCGTCAGCAGTCTCGGTCCTCGTCGCACGGATGGTCGAGAGGGCAATCGGCCGTTTGACCCTCAACCGATCGACTTGGCTGAGCCGCTGATTTGGCTGGCCGAAACCTTGCAAACACTCGATGAGGCTCGGCTCAATTATTTGTGGGATTTGCCCGACGCTTCTTTGCCTCTTTTGCAGCGCTGTGTCGCCGCCTACGTTCGCCGCTATCCCGGCACGCCTGCCGCCTTGGGGTTCCAGGGAAGGCTTCGCCAGTGTCGGAAGCAAAGCCGTCGTCGCCGTGGCCTCGTGGGAGCGTTCCTTGCCGCGAGTTTGGCGCTCGCCCTGTGGACCTACGATGTCTGGGGCGAGCATCGAGCCGCGCGCTTCGCTGTGGAAAACGCCGACAATCCGCTGGCCGTGAAAGAAAACTGGCGATCGTTTCAACGCTGGCATCCGGCGAGGCACTGGCTGCGTCCCGCGTCCGCGCGCGCCGAACGGATGCGGATGCGCGAACTCGACGACCGCGTCCGCAGCCAGGAATACGATGGGCGCTTGGTCGAGTTGCGCCGCCGCGCCGCCGATCCCGATGCCGACGCCGAGACGGTTTGGCGCGACCTACAGAGCTTTCACCGAGAGTTTCCGGATCGAGATATCGACGAGGATTGGCAACAATTTCGCAACGCCCTCAAGCGGCGCGCCGACTCTGAACGCGAACGCCGCGCCGAGGCCGCGTTCACCGAATTGGAACGCGAGGGCGACAAAAGCAATCTCCGATCGAGGATCGATCGCGCGGATCAGTTTCTCCGCGATTATGCCGGGACCGCGTGCGAATCCGAGGTACGCCGCCGTCGAGCCTCCTATGCGTTGCGCCTGGATGAACGCGACATGGAAGCCGCGCGCTCCTACTCGGCTTCTCATCCGCTGAACTTTCAGACGCGGCGCGAACTCTATCAACGCTATCTCGAAGGCCATCCCGGCGGCGCGTTCGCGGTGGAGGCGAGCAATTCTCTCAAGAACCTCGAATCCGATTGGGATAAGCACGACTTCCGAGCCGTACGCGACCGTTTTCAAGAGCAACCCGGCGACGTGAAAGAGTTGCAATTGCTCTGCCGCTCGTACCTTGCCGTCCACACCGAGGGGCGCTTCCGCGATGCCGCCCGCGATCTGCTGCGCTGGACGGAGCGAGTCACGCAACCGGGTGAGTATCGAATCGTGCTGAAAAGCGGCGACTTCGATCGCAAGGCGGCCCATCTCCTAAGTCGGGGCCTGTCCCTCTCTGTGGCAATCGAGGTCAACGGCACTCGCCACGGGCCGAGCAACATCGTCGCGCGCAGTTACCAACCGGAGTGGAACTACGAGTTTCCTCGTCGCGTCCGTTGGAAACTCGGCGACAGCGTCCGAATCATCGTTACCGATAATTACTATTGGGACCGCAAAGTCGCGGAGATCGCCTCGGAAGAAAACGATTCGTTGGCCATCCGCTTGCTCGACGGCGAAGTGCATTCGGGAAAGAACAGCCTGACATTCGAGTCGGATCTCCAAATGCCGGTGCTGCCGAAGATTGAATAACGACGGCGAACCGGGCGTCTAAGCCGTTTGGTTGCTGCCCCACCAAGCCCGGCAGCCAACGCGCCGGTTCGCCTCGGTTGCTGGATCGCTTGGCTCCTCGTAAAATCTCCCCATCGTAAACCTGGACGCGCACCCCGCGAACACCGATTTCACGCACGATTCGAGTTTTTCATGCTGGACGCCGCTTTCATTCGCGAGCATTTGGATGCCGTGAAGACCAATTGCCTCAACCGCAACGTCAAGGCCGATGTGGATCGCGTCGTGCAATTCGACGACGAACGCAAGCGATTGATCCAACAAACGCAAGTGATTCAACAGCGGCAAAACGAACTGTCGAAGCTAATCCCCAAAGAGAAGGACGCGGCGCGAAAGCAGGAATGGATCGCCGAGGGCAAACGGCTGCGCGAAGAAGCCACGACCGGCGAGAAGCAGTTGAAGGAAATCCAAGAACGGCTGCACGCGGTTCTCACGACCATCCCCAATGTGACGCATCCCGACGCGCCCGTGGGAACCACCGCGGAAGACAACAAAGTTATCCGCGTTTGGGGCGAGCCGCGCAACTTCGACTTTGTCGCCAAGGATCATGTGGCACTCGCCGAGGCGTTGCAGCTCGTCGATTTCGAGGCCGGGGCGTCGGTGGCGGGTCAGAAGTTTTACTATCTGAAGAACGAAGCCGTACTTTTGGAATTGGCACTCGTTCAGTATGCCATTCGGACGTTACTTGAAGAAGGCTATACGCCGATCATTACGCCGGATGTGGCGCGCGTCGAAGTGTTGGAGGGGATCGGCTTTATTCCGCGCGACCCCGATCCCGAAAAACGACAGATCTACTCGCTGAGCGACACCGACCTCTGTTTGATCGCCACGGCGGAGATTACCTTGGGCGGGATGCACCGCAATCAGATTTTCGATGAGTTGGATCTGCCGAAGAAGTACGTCGGCCTGTCGCATTGTTTCCGAACCGAGGCCGGCGCTCCCGGACGCGACACGCGCGGACTCTATCGCGTTCACCAATTCACCAAAGTCGAGATGTTCGTCTTCTGCACCCCCGATCAAAGCGAGCAAATTCATCTCGAATTGTTGGCCGTTGAGGAGAAGATATTCCAGAGTCTTGGACTACCCTACCATGTTATCGACACCTGCACCGGGGATTTAGGAGGTCCGGCTTATCGTAAATATGACCTTGAAGCATGGATGCCGGGCCGAGGTCAAAACGGCGAATACGGCGAAGTGACCAGTACCTCGAACTGCACCGATTATCAAGCCCGCCGGTTGAACATTCGTTGTAAGACGCACGGGCAGAAGGGCACGCGCTTCGTCCATACGCTCAACGGCACCGCCGTCGCCGTCACCCGCGCGCTGTTGGCCATTCTTGAGAACAATCAGCAAGCCGACGGCTCGATCGTCGTCCCCGAAGCGTTGCGTCCGTGGGTGGGCAAGGATCGTATCGACTCGAGGAAATAGCAAACCATGCGATAAAAGAGGTGCCACGCCATGCCGCACGCCACGCAGCTATCGCCCGCCGACACGGCCTTGCTCGTCATTGATGTGCAGGAAAAACTTGTCCCCATGATTCTCGACGGCGGGGTTCTCGTCCGCAATATCGCCTTTCTTCTCGACGCCGCCAACTTGATCCAGATACCGATGCTCTGTACGGAGCAGTATCCGCGCGGCCTCGGTTCGACGGTTTCGCCTTTGATTGAGAAGCTGCCGGAGCGACTCGACAAGGTCGCCTTTAGCTGTTGCGCCGTTCCGAAAATCGTCGAGTCGCTGCATCGGGAAGCACGCCCCAAGGTCGTGTTGTGCGGTATCGAAGCGCACGTTTGCGTGCTGCATACGGCTCTCGATTTACTCGCTCACGATTTCCGAGTGTACGTCGTTGCCGATGCCGTCGGTTCCCGCTCAGCCATCGACCGCGAAGTTGCCCTGCGCCGTCTGGAACAAGCGGGTGCCGTTCTGACCACCAGCGAAATGTGCGTCTTCGAGTGGATCGGCGGCGCGGGCCATCCCCAGTTCAAAGCCGTGAGCCGGTTGGTGCAAGATCGTATGAAGACGTTGTGATATTGTCCCCCATTTAGCCGCGGCGCGCAGCGGAGCGCGAGAGACCCGCGCTCCGCTGCGCGTCGCGGCTAAACGAAGTTGAGGAGAACCATGAACATACCTGGCCCATTGAATCCGCCCACTCGTTTGCTCCTCGGTCCCGGTCCTAGCGACGCGCATCCGCGCGTTCTCCGCGCCATGAGTACGCCGCTGTTGGGCCATCTCGATCCGCAATTCCTGGAGATTATGACTGCCGTGCAGGAGATGTTGCGGAGCGTCTATCAAACGAAAAATCAGGTCACCTTCCCCGTCAGCGCGACGGGCATGGCCGGCATGGAAACGTGTCTGGTTAATCTCATCGAACCGGGCGATCGCGTCGTCGTCTGCGCAGTCGGATTTTTCGGGCAGCGCATGGTTGAAGTGGCGACGCGCGCCGGAGCGCAGGTGACGGTACTCGAACGACCTTGGGGCGAGGTGTTCGATTTGCAGCCGATCCGCGAGACGTTGCAGAAAGTGCGGCCCAAGGCTCTCGCCATCGTTCATGCGGAGACTTCGACGGGAGCTTGCCAGCCGCTCGAAGGACTGGGCGCACTGTGCCACGAATTGGATACGTTGCTGGTCGTCGATGCCGTCACCGCGCTTGGCTGTATCCCCGTGGCCGTGGACGATTGGCAAGTCGATGCGATCTACAGCTGTTCGCAGAAGGGGCTGAGTTGTCCGCCGGGACTGTCGCCGGTGTCGTTCAGTCCGCGCGCCGTCGAAGCGTTCGGCAAGCGCAAGTCGAAAGTGCAGAGTTGGTATTTTGATGTGAGTCTCGTCGAACACTATTGGGACAGCGATCGCTTTTACCACCATACCGGACCCATTACGATGGTATTTGCCCTGTACGAAGGGTTGCGGCTGGTATTGGAAGAGGGCTTGGAGACCCGTTGGGCGCGCCATCGCCGCAATCACGAAGCGCTCAAGGCGGGACTAAATGCTTTGGGGCTGACGTACACCGCCAACGAGAAGCATCAATTGCCGCAGCTCAACGCCGTGCGCATCCCCGCCGGAGTAGACGATTTGGCCGTTCGCAAACGGCTTCTCAACGAATTCGGCATCGAGATCGGCGGCGGCTTGGGCGAGTTCAAGGGCAAGGCATGGCGGATTGGACTCATGGGACACAACAGCCGACCCGATGTCGTCCTGTTGTTCCTGGGGGCGCTGGAACAATGCTTAATGAACCAGGGTATGAGGGTATCTCCCGGCAGCGGTGTGGCCGCGGCCAACCGCGTGTATTTGGGGTGAACCGAATCGACGCATCGGCTGAAACACACTCGACATCAGGGCCGTATTGAAGCGAAGACTGCCCAGTCGGACTCCGTGAAGTAAAACGATGAACCCGAAAAGGAACCTTCCATGAATCCTCGTCGCATCCGCGGTCTGGTTTTATCGTCGCTTGCTGTACTATTCGCGGTTAACGGAGCGAACGCAACTCCTCCCAACATCGTCCTCGTGCTGACGGACGATCAGGGATACGGAGATCTGTCTTGTCACGGTAATCCCACGGTAAAGACCCCAAATCTCGATCGACTGTATCGAGAGAGCGTGCGCTTCACCGATTTTCACGTTTGCCCAACGTGTACCCCTACGCGCTGTACGTTGATGAGCGGGCGACACGAGTTCCGCTCCGGGGTGAGCCATACCATCACCATGCGTTGCCGAATGAGCTTGAAAGCGACGACGATCGCTCAAGTTTTGAAGTCGGCAGGATACACCACGGGCATCTTCGGTAAATGGCACCTCGGCGATGCCGCGCCGTATCAGCCCGACCAACGCGGTTTCGATGAGGTTTTCATCCACGGTGCCGGAGGCATCGGTCAGCGATTCCCCGGCTCCAGCGACGTGCCTGGCAACAAACACATGAAACCGATCGTTCTGCACAACCGCGTCTTCGAGAATACCCAAGGCTATTGCACCGACGTTTTTTTCGACCAAGCAATGAAATGGATTTCGGACGTGAAAGGCAAAAAGCCGTTCTTCGCCTACATCGCTTGTAACGATCCGCACGACCCGCAGGCTTGCCCCGATGCGTTCGCCAAACCGTATGCGGATAAAGTCGAGCCTCGATTGGCAAAGTATTTCGGCATGGTCGGACACATTGACGACAACGTCGGTCGGCTTCTCGCGCAACTCAAGCAATGGGATCTTGAGCGCGACACCCTTTTGATTTACATGAGCGATAACGGTGGAGCCACGGCGGTTCGCCACTTCAACGCGGGCATGCGCGGCAGTAAGGGTTCGCCGTATCAGGGAGGCACGCGAGTACCATCGTTCTGGCGTTGGCCGGCTGGTTTCAAGGGGGGCGTAGATGTGGACAAGCTCACGGCCGGTATCGACCTCTTCCCGACCTTGACCGAAATTGCCGGAGCCAAGATGCCCAAAGACCTCAAGCTCGACGGTCGAAGTCTGGTACCATTGCTCAAAGATCCCAAGGCCGCCTGGCCAGATCGCTATGTGTTCGTTCACGTCGGACGATGGGGCAAAGGAAAAGCAGCGGAATCCAAATACGCGCGGTGCGCGGTGCGCAGCGCTCGGTACCGTTTGGTGAACAATCGAGAACTCTATGACATTCGAGCCGACCCAGGCGAGACAAAGAACATCCTGAGCGATCGCGCCGATGTCGTCGCGGAACTGAGAGCCGCCTACGACAAATGGTGGGAAGAAGTGCTACCGGCTCTTGAGAATGAGAACGTGGAACCGCCGGAGGTCGAGCCGTTTCCCGAATTGTATCGAAAACAACAAAACGATCTAAAGAAGCCTCAAGAGAAAGGCTAGGATTCAATCCCTGGCACCGAACAAGCGGGCCTGAACCGTTCTTCGTCGAGATGCGTTCAGATTCTTCCCATCCCGTATCGTTTTGTTGTGCGGCCCCTTTACGGAGCGAAAGTGCGAACATGGCCGAGTTTCCTCGAATCCGTCCGCGACGCCTGCGCCATCATCCGCTCATCCGCGGTCTCGTCCGTGAAACGACGCTGTGTGTGGACGATCTGATCTTGCCGCTGTTCGTGCGGCCCGGTCGCGGCATCAAGAAAGAAATCGCCTCGATGCCGGGCAATCATCAACTCAGCGTCGATTGCCTGGTGGAGGAAGTGGGCGCGTCCCTCGACTTGGGCATCCGCGCCTTTCTCCTCTTCGGCATCCCGTCGCACAAGGATGCCACCGGCAGCAGCGCGCTCGATCCCGAAGGCATCGTGCCGCAAGCCCTGCGCGCCGTGCGGAAAGAGTACGGCGAACGCGCCCTGTTGATGACCGACGAATGTTTCTGCGAATATACCGATCACGGACATTGTGGAGTGCTAACGGAGGCGACGGGGCGACTCGATCTCGATAACGACGCGACGCTGCCCCTCTTGGCCGAGCAATGCGTCGGACACGCTCGCGCCGGGGCAGATCTCGTTGCGCCGAGCGGGATGCTCGACGGCATGGTCGGCGCGATCCGGACTGCCCTTGATGCCGCCGGTTTTTCGCATGTGCCGATTATGAGCTACTCGGCGAAATACGCATCGGGTTTTTACGGTCCTTTCCGCGATGCTGCCGAATCGCCGCCACAGTTTGGCGATCGCAACGGCTATCAGATGGACCCAGCCAACGGCGACGAGGCTCTGCGCGAGGTCGAGCTGGATCTCGCCGAGGGTGCCGACATCGTGATGGTCAAACCGGCCTTGGCCTATCTTGATATCCTCCGCCGGGTGAAGGAACGGTTCGCTGTGCCGGTCGCTGCCTACAATGTCAGCGGCGAGTTTGCTATGGTCAAGGCGGCGGCACAAAAGGGCTGGATAGACGAACGCCGGATCGCTCTGGAAATCCTCACGAGCATCAAACGCGCCGGCGCGGATATGATCCTGACGTATTTCGCGCGCGATGCGGCGCTGTGGTTGAAGTGATACAGGTGCAAGCATGTTGGTCGGGCAACAATTTGGGCCGTTCACCGTCGACAAGGAACTCGGGTCCGGAGCGATGGGGACGGTGTATCGCGGTCGATTCACCAAGACCGGGCAAATCATGGCCATCAAGATCATGGCCCCCGGCATCGGTTCGACGAACTCCGGTGCCGTGGATCGTTTCGAGCGCGAGATCGCCATCCTGAAGCAACTCCACCATCCCAACATCGTTCGTTTCTACGGCGCGGGCAAGGAAAAGGGCATGCGCTACTTCGCCATGGAATACATTCAAGGCGAATCGCTCGACCGGGTGATGGCTCGGCGCGGCCGCATGACCTGGGAAGAGGTGGTCGAACTCGGACAACAACTTTGCTCGGCGTTGAAACACGCGCACGACAAGGGCATCGTGCATCGAGATCTAAAGCCCTCGAACATCATGGTTTTGCCCGACGGCACGCTGAAGTTGACGGACTTCGGCATCGCCAAGGCTGCCGATCTCGAAGCGTTGACCTCCACCAACTGCACGGTCGGCACCGCATCCTACATGTCGCCGGAACAGTGCAAGGGCGTCTCCGACTTAACGCATAAGTCCGATCTGTATTCTCTTGGAATCATGTTTTATGAGCTGGTTACGGGTCGCAAGCCGTTCCAGGCCGAGAACGCCATGGATATGTTTGTGCTGCACGTCAACGGTACCTTCGAGCGACCGTCGCACCTCGTGTTGGAACTGCCGATTTGGCTCGACACGTTGATTTGCCAGTTGTTGGAGAAACAGCCGGATAAACGACCTCTCGACGCCGACATGGTGGCCAAGGCGCTCGGTTCCATTCAGGAGAAAGTCGAAACGCAGCAGAGCGCGGGGGTCGAGGCCGTGCGCCGGCGCTTCATCGATCGCACTCCCGGCCAGAAGCGGTTGGCCGAGGAAGACAAGGATGCCGCCCGCCTGCTGCTGACCGGCAAGGGCAGGGGGAAACGCAAACCGGCGAAGAAACCGTTCTATCTAAAGGTATGGGTGCGGGCCGTTGGCATGTTGTTGGCGCTTGGCGTCGTCGCCGGCCTCTTGTACCTGGTCTTCCGCCCCCCGTCGGAGGACAAGCTCTATCAGCAGGCCAGAATAGCCGCGAATTCTCCGAACATTGAGGAGCAAGAGAAGGGAGTCGAGGCCGATGGCGCGATTCAAAAATATCTCGTTCGCTATCCAAAAGCAAAGAGCGATCGAGCCGGCGAGGTTCGCGGTTGGCGCGATCGGATCGAGTCGGCGCGATGCGAGCGCTTGCTCGACAATTATCTACAAAAAGAGAGCAAGAGTCTCATTAAAGTACAGGCGCTGAGCCAGACCGAGGAGTACGCCTTTGCCGCCGTGAAAGCGGAAGAGGAAGGCGACCTCGAAACGGCGGTAAAGAAGTGGTTGAGCGTCCAAGAGATCGGCGCGCCGGATTGGCAGCGCGTAGCGACCTCTCACTTAACAGAGTTGAGTGCGTTGGAACAGATCGATGTCGATTTTCAAAAACGGTACGATAGCGTCCGCAACACCAGCGAAGAGCCGACGCTGACGGAGGATCGACAAGTTAAGGCGTTCCAGGCTTGGCGCATGGAGCATTCCAAGCTCGGTGACGCCGGCTTGGCCAAATCGCTTTATAATGCGATGAAGGACCAGTTGGCCAAAGAACCCAGGCCGCGCCGTCGCTGGTATCTTTACGCCGCCGTCAATGCCCGGCGCTTACACGACAAAGACACGGTCAAGGAGAATCTCGAAAAGTCCGTAGATTCGAAGCTGAAGCTGGTGCGCGAGCAATTGGCGAAGAAGCCCCCGGAAATCCGCTCGCTCGACGCCCGATTCGTCTGTCTGGATGTCTTGGCTCTCTATTCTCAAGAGAACTGGATGGAACGCGTCGTAAAGGAGGCCGACAAGCTCCTTCACGACATACCCCAATAAACGAAGGAAGGGCGAGAAACCGCCATGCCGCCGTCGCACGTCCGCAGTCGAGAAGCGTTCCAACGGGCCTGCCGCCTGATTCCTGGCGGAGTGAACAGTCCCGCCCGCGCCTTCGGAGCCGTTGGGGGGCAGCCGCCTTTCATCGAACGGGGCGAAGGCGCGTATCTGCACGATATCGACGGCAATCAATATGTGGATTTCGTCGGTTCTTGGGGTCCGCTCATTCTCGGTCACGCCCATCCGCGCGTGGTGCGTGCCGTGGAAGACGCCATGCGTCGTGGAGCGAGCTTCGGTGCGCCCACGGAAGCGGAGTCGCAACTTGCCGAGCTAATCGTCGACGCCGTCCCGTCGATTGAAATGGTGCGTCTGGTCAGTTCGGGCACCGAGGCTTCGATGAGCGCGATCCGCTTGGCGCGCGGCTTCACCGGGCGCGATGGGATCGTCAAATTCGCCGGTTGCTATCACGGCCACGTCGATAGTCTCTTGGTGCAAGCCGGTTCCAGCGCGACGACGCTGGGCGTGCCCAACAGTCCCGGCGTTCCAGTCGGCTGCACCGCCGATACGATGGTGCTGCGCTACAACGACGTACAAGGAGTGGCCGACGCCTTTGCCGCGCATGGCGACCGGTTAGCCGCGGTTATCCTCGAGCCTGTCGTCGGCAACATGGGTTTGGTTCGTCCCACCGTTGAGTTCCTTGAGGAGCTGCGTCGCCATACCGAAAAGCACGGCACGCTGCTGATCTACGACGAAGTGATGACCGGCTTCCGGCTGGCGTATGGCGGAGCGCAGCAGTTGTTCCATCAAATGCCCGATCTGACGGTGTTGGGCAAAATCGTCGGTGGTGGTTTGCCGGTGGGAGCCTACGGGGGTCGCGCCGATGTGATGAAGCACGTCATGCCGTCGGGGCCGGTGTTTCAGGCCGGCACGCTGTCGGGCAATCCGTTGGCGATGGCCGCCGGCATCGCCACCTTGGAAGAACTGCGAGATCGTCCGCCGTACACTCGTCTGGAATCCTTAGGCGAACGCCTCGCCCAGGGGTTGAGCGATGCCGCTACCTCGGCGAACTTGGCACACTGTATTGCCCGCGTCGGCAGCATGTGGACGCTCTTCTTTACCAATGGCCCTGTCGTCGATTACGACACCGCCAAGCAAGCCGACACGGCGCGCTTCGCTCGTTTCTTCTGGGCGATGATGGATCGAGGATTCTATCTACCGTGCAGCCAATTCGAGGCCGCGTTCCTCTGTACGCAGCACACCGAGAAACACATCGATCGAACGATTGAGGCAGCGCGCTCGGCCCTGATGGGTGTCGCTGCCGCATGAATCTTTCGATCGCCGACAAGATCGAGTTACCATTCCGGTCCCCTCATCGTTAGGCTCAAGCCCGAGTACCATTCGTGCCGATCAAAGGATTTGAGGTAGTCTGGATCGTAGCGCGTCCAAAGGATGGGGGCTTCCGCTCATGCACGATCTCCAAGCGGCGGCGACGGCGTTTAACGAAGGGCGGTTCGACGAAGCCGAATCGCTCTGCCGCGCGACTCTGGCCACTACCCCCAATCACACGGAGGCGAACCTGATCGTGGCGTCGGTGATGCTCGGCCGCCAGCAGATTACCGAAGCGGAGAAGCTCACAGCCGAGGCGATGACGCATTCCTACAACCATCCGGAATGGCTCAATCTGCGCGGCGTCGCGTTGGCGCGACTCGGACGACGCGAGGAGGCTCTCGACTTCTTCGATCGAGCCATCGAGCGCCGCTTGCTTTTCCCCGTAGCTCAAGCCAACATGCTCGCAATGTTGGCCGAGCGACGCGATGCAACTCCGCGCTTCTCGGTGACCGTCGTGACGCCGACCATCGGTTCGCCTCACCTCGCGCAGACCATCGAGAGCGTGCAAGCTCAGACCTATCCGCACCTGGAACACATCATCGTCACCGATGGGCCGGACTTTTACGACCGCGTCGGCCCGCTCATGCCGAGTCGCCCTCGCCATCCAGTTCATTTATTCACCTTGCCATATAATGTTGGAGCAGGGGGGTGGAACGCCCATCGCATTGCGGCGGCCATTCCGTATCTCGTGAACGGCCGCTACATCTCGTTCCTTGACGACGACAACTGGATTGAGCCGGACCATGTCTCCCTGCTCATGGCCAAGATTACTGCCGAGGGATTGGCCTGGGCTTATTCGCTGCGCAAAATCGTGGATGAGCGGGGGCAATTTGTCGCCAATGACGATTGCGAGAGCCTGGGAGTTTGGCCCACTTTCTATAATGCCGCGCTCAACCATGTCGATGGGAACTGTTATATGATGCGAAGA
This sequence comes from Planctomycetota bacterium, assembly GCA_021807595.1. Classification (GTDB taxonomy): domain Bacteria; phylum Planctomycetota; class Planctomycetia; order Gemmatales; family Gemmataceae; genus JAJPHU01. The sequence goes on from JAKBCS010000008.1 coordinate 25,683, forward strand.
GACATCGCCATGACGACGAGTACCATTTGGTATCGCCGATTCCGCGATGGCGAGAGTCCCGATTTCGTGGTGTGTCGTCACTTGCTCAAAGAATTTCCTCGCTGTGGGTGCAGCGGCGGCTATACTGTGAATTATCGAGCGGGCAGCACTCCCGCCTCGGTCCAGCCGGATTTCTTCCTTCGTGGCAACCGTGTGATGAAACAACGTTACGGCGACTTATTACCTTGGCGATTGGCGAGTTGAACGATTCGTCGGATTGAAAATCGATCAAAGCTCTGTTGGTGTCTCCTTATGCTTCGTGCGACGATCCATCCCTCGGCTCAAATTGCTTCCGATGTTGTACTCGGAGAATATACCGTCGTCGGCGAACGAGTGAAAATCGGATCGGGTACGATTGTTGGGAACGGATGCGTCGTTCACAATGATACCATTATCGGGAGAGATGCTCGGCTATTCGACAATGCTGTGATAGGCCGAGTCCCGCAGCGTGTGGCGAGCATGACTCGCGCTATGACAACCATTCTGCCGCCCTTGCGGATCGGCGATGGCTGCGTCGTCGGCGCATGCGCCGTGTTGTATCGTGGAACGATTGTGGGGGAGGCGTGCCTGATCGGTGATTTGGCCACTATCCGTGAAGAGGTTGAGATCGGCGGGGACAGCGTGATAGCCCGATTGGTGAGCATCAATTATAACACCCAAATTGGTCGGCGCGTCAAAATAATGGACAATAGTCACATTACGGGCAACATGACAATCGAGGACGGTGTGTTTGTCAGCGTACTGGTCTCGACGACAAACGATAAAGACATGGATCGTCGTAAAAACTCCGAGGCAAGTTACAATGGCCCGACGATTCGCCGCGGGGCAAGCATCGGAGCCGCCGCCACGCTGCTACCCGGCGTGACGGTCGGCGAATATGCAATGGTTGGGGCGGGGGCGCACGTCTACCGCGATGTCCCACCCCGGAAAATTGCGATGGGATCGCCGGCCCGCGTCGTCAGAGATGTACCCGCCGATATGATTTCCGACAACTGACGGCATTCACGGAGATTGTCCATGACTTTGGAGCAATTCGTTCGGCAGTTCGCGGATGCCATTCAGACCGACCCGGGAAGTCTTCGCCCGGACGTGCGTTTGGCGGATCTCGCCGAGTTCGATTCAATGGGAAGGCTGTGTGTGATGTCGATGATTGACAGCCGATTCGGATATGTAATTCCGGCCGACGTGCTAAATAAGATGACGACAATCGGCGAGCTATTTCATTGTGCCCAACGCGGATCGACTGAGGTGTAACCGTTCCATGAAATAGTGATTCTCATAGCTTGAAAAAGAATACAAACCATGTTCCATGCGTCGATCGGCGGTATTCGAGGCTACTTGCCCGAGCGCGTATTAACGAACGAAGAGCTATCTCAAGAAATTGGTTGGACTCCCGCAGACATCGCACGGAAGACGGGCATCGTTTCACGACGAATTGCCGCGGCGGACGAGTGTGTTTCGGACATGGCGACGCTCGCAGCCAAGCGCTTGATAATCGATCTCCGACTCGACCCAGAAGCGCTCGACTTCTTGATCCTTTGCACCCAGACGCCCGATCACTATTTGCCAACCACCGCCTGTCTCGTTCAATGTCGATTGGGCTTGCCTTCCCGTTGCGCCTCGTTCGATCTCAATCAAGGCTGCTCCGGTTACATCTATTCGTTGTCCGTGGCGGCTGCCTACATCCGATCGGGGATGTTTCGACAGGGCATCGTCCTGACGGCGGATACTTATAGTAAATTGATCCATCCTAAAGATCGGTCGGTTCGCACACTCTTTGGAGACGCGGCGACGGCGACCTGGATTCGTCGTAGCGATGAACCGGGCTTGGGACGCTTTGTCATGGGGACCGATGGCTCGGGGGCGGAGAATTTAATTGTCCCGGCTGGAGGCTTGCGGCAACGGTCGAGCCAGAAATCAAGTCGAGAGTTTCAGGATGAGAGCGGCAATACTCGATCCGCCGATCACCTCTCCATGAATGGCCCTACCTTGTTCGAGTTCGCGCTGCGCCGCGTCCCCGATTTAGCGAACCGAGTTCTCGAGTCGAACGATTTGGGCGGCGATTGTCAACCCCATTGGTATGTATTCCATCAGGCCAGCGGCTTTATGTTAGAACAATTGCGAAGTAAAATGAGTATTCCCAGAGAGAAGGTCGTCTATCATTTACGCGAGGTGGGCAACACCGTCTCCTCTACCATCCCTTTGGCCCTGCGCGAATACGAACAACTGGGCCGCTTTTCCGTTGGGGAGAAGTTACTTCTCCTCGGCTTCGGCGTCGGTTACTCCTGGGGTGGAACGATACTAACCTGGCGATAGATCGTCGCGGACGCTCCATTGTTCGTTCCGCTCAGCCGGCTAACCGAATGCCGATGGCCAACTCATGGCATACGAAGCGCACTTGCTCTTGGGTAAGTTCGGGAAAAATGGGCAGCGACAGAATTTGCCGTGCGAGTCGTTCCGCGATCGGGAAGCAACCGACCCCGCCGAGATGGGGATACGCTTCCTGAAGATGAATGGGCACCGGATAATGGATGCCCGCACCGATCCCAACGCTCTGTAAATGCTGTAAGACAACGTCGCGATTTGCCCGTTTGAGGGCGACTACAAACAAATGATAGACGTGTTGGCGGGACCAAGGTGCTTCCGAAGGAACGATCAATTCATCCCCCAGCTCTCTCAATTCGTTGCGATACCAATCGGCGATAGTTCGACGTTGCCGATTCCATTCGGCAAGATGGTGGAGTTTCACTAACAAGACAGCAGCTTGGAGCGTATCGAGTCGGCTATTATACCCCTGGACTCGGTGAACGTATTTTACTGTGGAGCCCCAATTGCGCAACAATCGCAACTGCTCGGCCAAACGATCGTCGTTTGTACAAATGGCTCCCCCGTCTCCGTAGGCACCGAGGTTCTTGCCGGGATAGAAGCTGAACGCGGCTGCCGCTCCAAGAGTTCCTACCCGTCCCAAACGATTCTCCGCTCCGTGCGCCTGGGCCGCATCCTCAATCGCAAGCAATCCTTTCCGACGGGCAAAATCCATCAGTTCTTCCATGTTCGCCGATTGGCCGTAAAGATGTACGGGAATCAACGCCTTCACATTGGGTGTGAGAGCGCGTCGGGCGGACTCCGCGTCCATGGTAAAGGACGTGGGATCGACATCGCACAAAACGGGTTCGGCTCCGGCATCACTGACGGCCAGCGCAGTCGCGATGAATGTATTGGCCGGAAGTAGAACGCGATCCCCCGGGCCGATACCCAGCGCGTGGAGGCTGAGAAAAAGGGCGTCCGTCCCACTTCCCACCCCAACGGCGTGGCGAGTCCCAATGAAGGCGGCAAAGGCGATCTCAAATTGTTCGACCTCTCGGCCAAGGATGAAATCGCCTCGTTCCAATACCTTGGCAATGGCCGCATTCATCTCCGAATGCAAGGATTGATACTGCTGTCGTAAATCGACCAAAGGTATATTCATGATGCGACAACCCCAAGACTACACGCGCGCTCGACGAACTCGGTTGGCGGTTGGCTTCGACCGCTTTGAAGCTCGGTCGATGCCCATCCCTCGCATGGAGACCATGAGCGATTCCAAGGTTTCCACCACGTCGCGCGCGAATTTCCCATCCGTTAGCGGCCGCTGCCGATTTTGAACGCAATCGAGGAAATGTCGATCTTGCACTTTCAGCGGCTCTTCCGATATCAGTTTCGGGATAAGTACATCGGCGTCGCGCAATCGGAATTGGAACTGGCCGAAGGAATCGTAATAAGGCTCCTGCATCAATCCCTTGTCGTAGAGTCGGATCGGCTCCAGGGGCGAGGTGTCGTCCCACACGGCCATCTTCTTGTCGCCCACGACGACAAGGGTGCGTTCCTTGCGTGGATTGAGCCAACTAACGTGCATGTGGCACATCGTCTTATTGGGAAAACGCAGAGAAGCGAAGCATACGTCTTCGATGTCGAGTTGTAAGAATTTCTCCCCCCATGCGCCGACCTCGACGGGTTTGTCGTCGAGAAGATAGTGGAAAATGGAAACATCGTGGCTGCCGAGATCGTAAAGTGCATTTACATCACGACGCACCGGGCCGAGATTGGTCCGAGTCGCCGTCATGTAATAGACCCTGCCCATCGTACCGTCGTCAATATATTGGCGCAATCGACGGATGCCCGCGTTAAAAAGAAATACGTGGCCGCACATTAAGATGCGATCCTGCTTTTCGGCCAGGGCAATAAGATGGTCCGCTTCCATCGTGCTGTATGTGATAGGTTTTTCCACCAGCACATCCTTACCGGCTAGAAGCGCGGCTTCCACCAGACCATAATGGGAGGATACCGGCGTGGCGACGACGACGGCGTCCACATCGGGCCGGCGCAGCAATTCCTTATAATCGTCGGTCAGCTCCACCTCCGGGGACTGTTGCCGAACTGCTTTCAATCGCTGCGAGTCGGTGTCCGCGATGATGCGCACGCACGAATCGTGGAAATGATTGAAGATCCGGACGTGATTCGGACCCCAATGGCCGTATCCGATTAAGCCAAGACCTATCATGGGATTCATCCGAGTAGAACGGTGGAGGAAGATAAGGAATGTCGGTTGGAAGCCAATCGATCCAGGTTCGCTCGCGCTTGGAGATTACCCGCGTCGAGTTGTAGTGCATTTTGAAACGCGCAAATCGCTTCTTCTTTTCTGCCGAGGGCCGAGAGCGCAACGCCTCGACTGTTGTGATAACCGGCAACGTCGGGCCGACAGTTTACCGCGCGGGTCAGAAGGGTAAGGGCCTGCTCTTTTTGTCCGAATTGATGCGCGGCCAAACCGAGCAAGTGTAAGGCATCGGCGTGGTCCGGAACCGCGTCGAGGATTCGTCCGTAGATCGAAACCGCTTGCGGGAGACGACCGGCTCGCTGATGCGCGATGCCTTCGTCCAATAGACGAACAAAATCGGGACTGGGGATATTCATGGCAGAGTCTCTCATTGGCCGTCCCCGACGACATGGTGTGTCATTGCGTTCGCGGTTTGTCGACGAGGTTGTGCGTTTAGGAAGAACTGCTCCAGATCGCGGAGAATGCCGGGATTCTCAAAAAGAACGTCCTTCTTTTCAAGAATGCGCGAGGACATCTCGGCACGCCACTCGGAATCGTTTCCTAGACGGAGTGCCAGCCGCACGTAGTCGTCTCCGTCGGCGGCGACGAGGTCGGGCAGGCCCATGCGGCGATAGAATCCGTAGGTCAGCCGACTGCGTAGAAAATTCCCCGGCAGTGTGACCAGCGGTGCGCCGACCGCGAATGTCTCAAGGCTCGTGTTACCCCCTCCGAAATGAATCGTGTCCAATACGACTTCGGAGATTGCTAAAAGGCTAAGGAATTCCGCGGCGTCCAAGCGAGACAAAAAGACGACGCGCCGGGCGGCATCGCCGAGCGTGGAGTCAAATCGCTTCTTCAGAAGCTGGGACCAATAGTCTTTTTGGCCGGCGATCAGGACGAGACGTCCTTTGGGGTCGGCCTCCAGGATGCGCGCCAGTAGCACATCAAAATCGGGATGGAATTTGAACAAGCTCTGCGGGCAGGTGTACAGATGATCCTCGTCGGACAGACCGAAGTGAGCGCGCGTGTGCAACGTCTGGGGCAATTGCGGTCGATAATAGTACGTCGTCATGTTGTCCAGGCGTACTAATTTTTCGGTATAATGCTCGTCACCGTCGGAGGGATCGAGGTCGCGCGCGGAAATGAAATAGTCCATTGTGGGAATGCCGGTCGTGTCCGGATGTCCCCAGGTGACACACTGAATGGGTGCCAGACGCGAAAAGGCGAGATAATACGTCCACGGGTCCATGCCGATATCGGTGTAGAACAGAATGTCTAATTCTTGGTCGGCAACAATGCGCCGCGTTTGTTCGAGATGATTGGGAAGCAAGATAAATCGATCCGCGCTGCGGCGAATCTCGCCGCGCCATTCATCCTCCGGACGATGGAAGGTCAAAACGCTGACCTCGAAGTGTTCGCGCGATAAATGGCGGATAATGCCGGCGTTTAATTTGCCGATGGTATGATTAAAAAAGAGGCGCGAGAGGAAGCCGATGCGGATGCGTCCCTCGCGGCGTTTTGGAGAATCGAGACGGCAGTGCGGCGCAGTCCAGGTAAGTGAGGGGGTGGCGCGGACATGGATTGCGGCGAGATCGGCCATGACCTTGCGATCGTTCTTGCCCTGGTAGGCCAAATAAAACGAGAGATTTCCCACCCGCGCGAGAGGATCCTCAATACTCAAATCCTGGTTGCGCAAATGGGCCAGACCACTCTCGATGCGTCGCCGGTGGAGTTCTCCTTCGGACAGCGAGCCGGGGATCACGGGCAGCAAGAGTGTGGACAATAATTTCAGTGCATCGTTGGGAGACTGTGCCAACGCGCGCTCGACGCCCACCGCGGCTTCGTTGTAACGGCCCTCTTCGGCGAGAAGGAGACAGAGATTGGCTCTGGCCTCCGGGTGGTTCGGTGCGCGCTCGAGCGCTTGCTGATAATAGCCCATCGCCTCCGCGCGGCGTTCGGCAATGCGATGTACATTGGCCAAATTGTTATACGGGTCGGCCGGTTTGGGATCGCGTTCGATGGCCGTCTCGAAACAGCGCTCCGCCTCTTCCATTTGTCCCTGGGTATGATGGTATATGCCGAGGTTGTTATGAGCCGGTGCGAAGCGGGGATTAATGCGTATCGCTTCGTGAAAATAATACGCTGCCTCCGCGTTCGCACCTCTTAATAAATGTACCAAGCCGAGATTGTTCACGGGCGCGGCATAAGCGGGATCGAGACGACTGGCTTTGCGGAAAAAATCGGCGGCTTCGTCGGTCTGTCGCATCTCATAAGCGACGAGTCCCGCATGATTGAACGGTTCGGCAAAATCGGGACGCAGCATGATCGCTCGAAGAAAGCAGCGAAGCGCGGGATTGTGCTTGCCGTGCGCTTGATACACTAATCCCAAATTGTTGTAAGCTTCGGCGTAATTGGGGCGCAGTCGAAGCGCCTCCTCGAAGCAACTTTGCGCTTCGCTCAGCCGCTCCTGCGCCGCCAAGACCTCGCCGAGATCGTGATGAAATTCGGGGCGCTGGGGGTCGAGTTGAATTGCCCGGCGCAAGGTCTCGGCAGCTTCGTCGCGCCGACCACTTTGCAGGAGGGCCACGCCGTAAAGATGCAACGCCTCCGCGTTGGTTGGGTCCGACGCGAGGATACGTCCGTATAGTCTTCGAGCCTCGCTCAGCGCACCCGCTTGGTGACGGCTGAGCGCGTGTTCCAAGGTTCCCTTCGTGGAAGACATGGACGGAATCCTTTCGAGCGGATCGAACGCTGCTTCACTCCAGACCCGATTGTATAAAGGTTCGTCGCGACATTCGATCAAGCCATCGCTTGGAGAGTCGTTAAACTATTGATCGGCGGAATGGCTCCTCGTCGCTCCAGCTCAACGGCTTCGGGTCGTATTTTTTGGAACCCTTCGCGTAGGATGCGCAGCACATTCAGCGCCGACCGCATGTCGTCTTCGCCTCCCTTTTCTAGTTCGTGCAGGCAGAATTCATATAGGCGTAAAATGTCCGTCGTAACGGGATCGCCGTCGGCCACGACGCCAGAGGCTAAACCCATGACGATGAGCCGCGCCTTAACCAGTCGGGCTTTCGCACCCTTTGTGTCGCCTCTCGCCAGTGCAGACAATGCCTGCTCGCAGCGTTCGACCGCGCCATCGTACAGTGCTAAAAGCATGTCGATGCGCGTCCAACTCGGTGAGGACTGTTGCTGGTATTTGTTGTACGGGTTCATGGGGAGATCTCATTTCGGATCGGTTGCGGCCTACACAATGCACTTCTCCCTTGCTCGCGCCGCGAACCGGAAGGCGAGGGTTGTCCTTTCCCTAGCCGAGGGTGGTAGAACTGCTCGAACTGGTACTCGTCGGCGTCGCACTGCTCAGCGAAGCACCCAGCGCATTACCCGCCGATTGTAGTTGCGCCAAGACCGATTCCATGTTGTTGAACTCCGACAAAAGCGCTTGCTGTTGACGTTGAAGGTTTTGTTGCTGTTGAGTGATATTTGTTGTGAGGCTCGTGGATTGGTTTTGCAGTCCTTGCGTGGCGATGGTGATTTGTCCCGCGACCGGATCGAGCATCTGCGTGAGTACATTGTTCAACTGTGAGGCGATGCCTTGGGTGACGGCGATATTCCCTTCGGGTGAGCTGGTGACTTGCGAGGGCGTAAGCGTGGATAGAACCGCCAAGCCGCCCGTATATTTGTTGCCCGTATTACCGGTCAACACCTGACCGCTGCCTGTCGCCGATTCTACGATGCCATTGTAAATGTAATTCCCGGCTACATCTTGCCCGCTGCCCGATTCCGAACCTGTATATCCCAACGAGGTTAAAGCCGTGCCCGCGAGATTGGCGACCGAGGAATGCGATCCGAAACTGTTGGACGTCAAAACGAGTTGGCCGCTGCTATTGACGTTGGCCGTCACGGTCGCGCCGCCGAGAGAACTGCTGGCATCAATTGCCGATTGTACTTGTTGGGCAAGTTGTGCTTGTGTGTAGGTTCCGCTTGCGAGCGTAACCGTGCCGGAATTCTGGCCGTCGACGGCGAGGCTGAGGGTGTCGTTACTGCTACCAATCGTAATAGAGTTCGCCAGGGCGGTGGTGGCCGAGGCCGCCGCTTGGGTGGCCGCTTGAGTGATCTGAACCTGAATCGGAGCGTTGGTTCCTTGTATATTGGATGGCGCAAAGACGTAGGAAACGGCGGGGTTGCTCGATGTCGCGTCCTGCACGAAGAGGCGGCGAACATCGTTCGAGGAGATACCACTCAATTGACCGTTGAGCGCCTGATTCAAGGTGGTGTTGTTGACCGACAAGGTTCCGTCGGAATTGACGCCGATGCCGACGGACGCCAAGTCACTGGCCATTTTGTTGACGCCAGTAACTGCCGAAGTAACTGTTTCACTCAGCCGATTGGGGATAGACGTGGCATTATAATCGCCGAGGAAGATCCCGGCCTGATTCGTTTGCGAATCGAACGAGTCGTTTTGATTGATATATCCGATGAGACTGTTATACGCGCTGACAAATCCATCGATGCTGGTGGCCGTGGTCTGGGTATTGTTGGCTACCGAGACCGTGACGGGAGACGAACTCGTTCCCGTCAGATTCAGGGTGACTCCGTTAAATAAATTCTGGATCTGATTGCTAGAATTGGTAATGGTCGCCGCGCCGGGGCCTGAGCCGATCGTTAAGGACGCATCGCTCGCCGCTTGGGTATTCGGTGTAAAGGCGTCGATGGAAAACGTCTGTCCCGTCGTCACTGTGCCGCTGCTGAATTGGACGGTCAGTCCCTCGGCCACGGCGGCGGGGGAACTGAGCAAAGTCGAACTGCCGTTAATCGTTCCTTTAATCGTGCCGCTGCTGTTGGTATAGGCGATGCTCGTGGCGGAGTTCGTGATGTCGCCACCGTTGATTACCGTAAATGTAAAGGTATCGTTGTTGGTTCCCGTATAGGAGCCGCTGCCGGCGTTGGAGGTCGGTGTCGCGGTACCACTCCAACCGGAGGATGGGACGGCTTGACCGATGTACGTCGCGTTCAGTTCCGGCCTCATCGCGCCGTTAGAACTGGCGGCCAAATGATTGGTAATCGTTATGGCATTGGCCGTGCCGCTATTATTGGAAGTCAGCATCAGGCGATTGCCCTGCGAGGAGCTGCCATCGTTGACGATTGTAGCGGTCGCGCCGGCGTTGGAGCCGTTGATGGCGTTGGCCAAACCTTGCAAGGTATCGTTGCTGCCATCAATGGTGATCGTGGTCGCCGGGCCGCTGCCGACCTGAAATTGAAAAGTCCCTTGTGTAATCGAGCTGGTGGCGGAATCGAAACCCTGCGAAGAGGTTTCTTGGGCCTGAGCGAGGCTGTTGACGGCGAAACTGTATTGACCCGGAGTAGCACCGCTGGAAGCCGAAGCCGAGACGACGGCGGGATTGCTGGAAGTAGCGGTTCTTCCATCGAATACACTATTGGTCGCTGGGGTTAGGTTGCCGAGCGAGGATTGCAGAGCGGTCAAGTACGACTGGATGGTATTATAGGCCGCTTCGCGCTGCTGAATCTGTGCTTGCTGAGTTTGCAGGTTGGTGATGACGGCCTGTTCGGGTGCCAACAAACCTTGAATGAGTTGATTCGTATTTAGCCCGCTGACCAATCCCTGGAACGAAATACCGCTGGTGCTCAGTCCGGTTATGCCCGATGTGCTGGACGAACCGCTCGCCGTACTTGCTGGGGCACTGGAGACGGAAGACAACGCGGACATGAGCGTGGTTCTCTTCGATGGTCAATCGCATCAGCTTCACCGACTCATACATCGTCCAAAAGGGCGAAAAACTTCCGTGCCAGTAATTGTTCCGAGCCGCGACCTTGACGAGTCGATTCCAAGGATCGCGGCTCGGAAACGCTAACCTTACTGAAGTAGAGTCAGTGCCAATTGCGAAAGCTGATTGGCATTTTTGAGGACCATAGTTCCCGCTTGCACCAAGACTTGGCTTTGCGTGTAATTGGCCGTTTCAGAGGCAAAGTTGGTATCGCGGATGGTTGAGTTCGCCGCCGTGGTGTTCTGCAACGAGGTTTGCAGATTGGCCGCCGTCGCTTGCAACGTGTTGTCCTGGAACGCGCCGAGCGTGCCCGCCGTGTTCGCCACGTCGCTGATCGCCTTGTCGATGATGGCCAGAACATTGGCGGAACCGGAAGGATTCATCACGTTAATTTGCGACAAGTTTACCATCGTGGTCGAGGTGTTGCCGCTGGCATTGAGGCCCAGATTGTCCGCGGTCATGGACTGGATGGACAGGCTCGCGCTCTGGCCGCTATTGGCACCGATTTGGAACAACAGCGCGTTGTTGGCGTTGACCTCGATCGTGGTGCCGTTCGTCAGGGTCTGATTGGCGTATGTTCCGCTGTTGGTGGCCACGGTGACGCTGAGTCCGGATGCCGCGCCGGCGGTGGCGTAAAGCGTATTACCCACGCCCTCGGCGACCTGCCCGTTGATCGTGCCCTGGATATTTGTGCCATCGGCACTCGTCGCGCCGGAAGTGAGGCCGGTGGCGTCGGTACCGGAACTGGCGCTAACACTAATCGTGTGGCCACTGCCGAAGGTGGTCGAGTACAGAACGAGATTCGTCGTACCGTTCGCGGTCGCCGACACGCCGGTCTGACTGGTGTATGCATTAATGTCGTTGGCCATTGAGCCGAGGCTGGAGTTGGCGGCGATGGCGATTTGTACGCCGTTGAGGGTCAGCGTCTCGGCATTCCCCGTATTCGACGCCGTGCCACCGACTACGGTGGCGGCGGTGCCAGCGTTCGTGATGGCTACCGTGTAGTTCCCCGTGGTCAGGGAGCCAGGATTGGTTGGCGTGTAGCCGGTGTTGGAACTGGTCGTGGCGGCAGCGTGGCTACCGTCGATCAACTTCTCGTTGCCGAATTGGGTCGAACTAGCGATGCGCGTGATGGTTTGCAGAGCGTTGGCGATCTGCGATTGGTCCGCCGCCAACGTGTTCGGATCATTGGCCCCCGAGTTGGCGGCATCGACGGCCAGCGCGCGAATCTGAAGCAGCAGCGAGTTCGACTCGTTGAGCGCTCCGTCGGCGATCTGCACCACGTTGGTGGCCTTCGAGGTGTTGGTGATCGCCGTCTGGAGACCGCTCATCTGCGCCATTTGTTCTTGACTGATGACCAGGCCGGCGGGGTTGTCGGCACCGCTGTTAATCGCCAAGCCCGACGACAGCCGCTGCAGCGACACGTTCAACGAATTGTTGGCGTTGTTCAAGTTGTTCTGAGCGACTTGCGATGCGATGTTGTTCACGAGGGACAGCATACCGGCACGATCTCCTGCTATGGGATGTAGAACGCAGAGTGCGTAACCCGCCACAACAGCGTGGTTGTCCCGACTTATCGAACTCCGCACCGAAAACTTGCTCGATAAAGTGAGCCGTCCGGGTCACAAGCGGCGGGAAGAATCGCGGAATCGGTAGAATCGACACAATCGGAAGCAAGAGAAGCGCCGAAGCATCGCTTCCCTTCTGGATGCCGAGTCGTGTATAATGAGGGTATGAAGGAACTACTGGTATTCGTGGGCATCGTTGTCGTTTGGCTCGTCCTCAACCGTTGGGTATTGCCCCGCATGGGTGTCCCGACCTGAGGAAGCGGAGCCTGCGCGGTGTCACCGCGCTCCGACGATCCAACGCGCCCCAAATCGCGCGCGGACCTCGGTTTCGTTCCCCCAGCTTACGACGAGGGCGACCCAAAGCCGGAGGATGCGTCCTCTCATGGTCCGTCGAGCAAACGCTGAACTTGCTCCGCTGGCATCGGTTGCGGATCGTCGCTACCGATCAAGAAGTCCCAGCCGTCACCGACGCCGTGGGCGAGCGGCATCTCGAACTTGCCCAAAACCTGTCGGACGCTGTCCGCGGCAAGGTGATGTTGCCGAGAAACAGAATCGACTTCCTCAATGCGGAGCAGTGCCGCTTGCTGCTCGCGAACTTCCGCGAATTGTGTCCAACTCGTTGGCGAACTACACAGCAAACCGCGCGGCAATTGGACGAGAAAACTGATGCCGATGACTCCTAAGAGAAATCGCAGCTGTCGAGACTCGATCTGCCCGTCATCGCGCAAGTTAAACCATCGTCCTTCGCGCCCGCGCAATCCTCCCACGAAGAAGAGTACGAGTCCAAGATGAGGCAGCAGATGATAGCGTGAAAAAGCCGGTTCGACCATTTGCTCGTAATCCCAACGTGCCCGCGCGCTGTAACACAGGAGGTAGGTGCTGCCGATAAAACCCAATCCCAGAAGCATCAATCGGCGATCCTTTGCTTGCCGGCACCACGCGAGACCGATTGAGGCAGCTGCCAGCAGCGCCGGCGCGACGACCCAAATCGGCAGAGCGACGCCGCACACACCCACCACTCCGAGCAAGAGATTATCCGCCAGCGATCGCGCGGTGTAGACGACGCCAACCAGCGGATCGAATGCCTGCGTTGCCGTCTGTTCGCCGTAATGGCCGGTATGCAGGATTGCATCCGACGTGCGCGGCAGACTGATCGTCAGAAAGAGGGCGGTGCCCAACAATGGCCACAGACAATGAAGTGTTCGCAGAGTCGGTCGTATTCGTAGCTCACCTCGGTGGGGCACGCTTCGCTCGACCCACCCTACGAAGAGGAGATAAACAAAACACAATGGACCGGCCAGAATGCCGAGCGCGAACCAAGCGGGAGCGAGTAAACAGGCAGCCGCCGATAGAACTAGATACACATGGTTTCCCGTCGTTCGCCAGCACTGGGCTGCCAACAAAGCCAGCAGTAGCGTGTCGAACGAGAGAACGGCAAAAGAGGCGGCGAACCACCAAATCGCTTGATGGTAGACCGAAGTGACGGCGAAGAGGATCGCGGCCAGCAAGGCGTAAAAGGAATGTCCCATCTCGCGGCGAACGAAGACGAACACCATCGCCATCGCCGAGAGCAGCCCCATCGGACCGACCCAACAAGTCCAATAAGGCAGGTTCGTCAGCTGGCCGGCGGCGTGGTCTAGCCCGAAAGACAGGAGACGTCCCAACGGCATGGCATGTTCGTTCTGGGGCAGCCACAGGCTATCCACCGTGCGCTGCCAGGTTCGAGCATGGGGAAGAATCTGAAAATCGTCGTAAAAGATCACCGGACCAATCAAGGATCGCCCGTGCAGGAGAAGGAACGCCAGACAGGCTAATAGGTAGGCTCGTTTCATCGTTTTGCGCTTGCCGTCTGTCAGCTTTTGCTTCGCGCCCTGTGTGCCTCGGTCAACCCTCGGCGCTTCGCAAATTCTATGAAAAACCGATGAGACTACAAAAATCCTATTCGGACGCTTGCAATCCGATGGTCGGAATTGTAGAACACTTGACAAATCTCTCTCCACGGGAGGTCGGAAATGCGCCCCGCCCAAACAGCGAAGGAAACGATTTTTCTCCCGATCGAGAGCGATGGCGGCGGGGGCAACAGGTTGCTCCTCCTAACACGGGGCATCAATCGAAAGGCGGGCTGTACATTATGTTTGAATGGATCGACGAACATTTCGTACTCTTCATCATCCTTATGTTGGTCATTCTTGGAGGGTTGGTCGGCGCTCTGCTTTATTTGCGCAATAAACGGTCCGAAGATTAGGCGATGAATCGTCTCCAAGAGCCTGAAGCGTAAGCGAGGAGAGCAAATGCGCTCGCTTACGCTTCAGGCTCCGAGATAGTTTCTCGCTATTTGTCTTTTTCGTGCTGAAAGCGCGCTTGAGCCGTGTTCCAATCGCCGACGATCGCCTCAAGCGTCATGGTTCGTCGTTCGCGCCAGATCGTGAGCCGGATGCGCTGGCCGACGGTCAGACCACTGACGTGGTTGATGAAGTGGTTCTCGTTGCGGATTCCCTCTCCATCCACCTCTAGAACGACATCGCGCGTCCGCAATCCCGCCGTCGAGGCCGGTGTTTCCGCGTAGACCGTTTCGATGAGCGCGCCTTGCGCTCGGCTCAATCCCAAAGCAACGGCATCGGCCGCCTCGAACGAGGGAGCCACTTGCACGCCGAGATATCCCCGAGATACCTTGCCTCGAACCAACAGCTGATTGAGGATGCGTTTGACCATGTTGATCGGGATGCTGAAGGCGACGCCGCTGTTGTCGCCGGAACGCGAGGCGATGGCGGTGTTGATACCGATTACTTCGCCGTCCATGTTGATGAGCGGGCCGCCGCTCGATCCTGGATTGATTGCCGCGTCGGTCTGCAAGAAATCCTTGATGCGGATGGTGCTGTTGAGACTGACCTGACCGCGCTCGCGCGCACTGATGATGCCGTGGGTAACCGTTTGATTCAATCCGAACGGACTGCCGATGGCCAGCACCCACTGTCCGACGCGCGCCCGGTCGCTGTCGCCCAGCGCGGCGGCGGGTAGATTGTCTGCGTTGAGCAGGAGGAGTGCCACGTCCGATTCGGGATCGGCCCACACCTTTGTAGGTTTAAGAATCCGATTGTCCGCGAGGCTCACGGTGATCTTATCGGGGGGGGCCTGATGGATAACGTGATTGTTGGTCAGAACGTAGACTCCGGGGTGACCGGGAATGCGGACGAGAACCCCAGACCCGGATTCATCGACCGAGCGCGTTTTGCCCGGCGCTCCCTTGGCGGGTTGTTGCTTGACGGCTTCGACGGCCACGACCGCCGGTGAAACCTTGCGCGCGACGTACTCGAATCGTTCGCCGATTCGCGAGGCATCGAGCGAGGTTGCACCCGGAGGCGATCCACCGATCTGAGCCAAGGCCGGAGCGATTCCGTGGATGCCGAACGCCGTGGCCAACGCCCCTCCCAGGCACGAGCAGAGTCCCAAAAAGCAAGTCATCGCAATGCGTTTCATGACGAGGAATCCGTGAGAATGTTGAGATCGACGGCGAGTCGCACTCCTCGAAAGACTTGTGGCCAACCGGGGCCGCGAGGAGTCCAAAACGCCCTTCAGAAAAGCATCCCGACTTCGGGATACGCTTCTATTTTACCCCCGTCGTGGAGGTCGCCTTCAGAAAAAGCGAACGATTGTTCGTGGAAAGGATCGCGGGCGGCGGCACAACGCGCACGCGCGGCGAACTCCCGTAGAAAGCGCCGGAATTATCATTCCACAATCTGCCTCCTTCGACTCGGTGTTAACGCGGATCGAATCCGCCGATCTGTACGAGAACTACCCTCTCCGCGTTCGTACCGTTCCTCGGAGTGCGTTAGCCGTACCGCGATGAATCGTCAACCTTCTATGCGATTCTCTCTACCAACCCGGTACACAGGGGTAAGGCGGCTCGTGGTACAGACACCCAACGGAAGCGCGAAATCGTTTCATTCGGAGATGCCGTTTTCCTTCGACCCCAATTTTCGAGACGGAAAAGACAACGCCACCGTACCCTCATTCGTCTAAGATAAAGTAAGATTTCGCTTGCCAGCGTCTGGCAGAGTGTGAGAGAATCCGCAAGAGCCACTTCTCAGCGGCGTTGCCGCCGTGGCCGATTCGAGAGGAAGCAGGGAGAATCACGCCAATGTCGTGGAATGCACGCCGAGCCTCTATCGTCCTGTTGGCGCTGTTCGCAGTCGTATCTGCCTTCGGTCTGGAGCAGGTGCTGGCCCAAATCCGAGGCAGACCCGTTCCCGTCGATCTCCCCGTCGCACCCCCTGGGGGCGATTCCACTGCCGTCAATCCGGCCGTGGATCCGGACGGATTCCTCAACAACGGCATTCAGTTGCTGAAAGACGAGAAGGGGCGAGGCAAGGCCATCGAAGCCGCCATCGACTACATCGGCGACGAAGATTGGGCCACCGCCGTCGAACGCTTGCAGAAACTCTTGGAGATAAACGAAGACGTTTTTGTCCGCCTCAAGCGCAAGAACGAAGAAGGCAAAGAAGTCTTCGTTTGGGTCAGCGTCAAACGGGAGGCGGATCGACTGATCGGCAGCTTGCCCCCTGCTGGGATGGACTTCTATCGCTCCAAATACGATGCCGTCGCCGCCGACCTGCTGAAGAAAGCAAAAAAGGCCGGCGATCCCTCGCTGCTCAATGAGATTATGAAACGGTTTGCCTTCACCGAAGCGGGCGCGGAAGCGATCAAGCTGCTCGGCGACTACAAGTTCGATCGCGGCGAATACATGCCGTCCCTATTGTGTTACAGCAAACTCATACATCGGTTGGGCGAAGAGAAGACGCCGATTCAGATGCTCGCCAAGGCCGCTTGGGCCGCCCACCTCGCACCCCCGTCGTCCTCTGGAAAGAACACCATCTCGGTCAGTGCCGTTTATAGTGAAAAAGAACTGTGGAGAATGCTCAAAAGTCGCACCCGCGAAATCCAGTTCGGCGATCGGGCGCTCACTCCCCAGGAACTTCAGGATCATGTGGCCAAACTCGACCGCTCGCGCCTCGAACAGAACGCTTCGGACTCGATGATTTATCGCGCCACGCCCAGCCGAGGCAATCAACTCGTCGGCGGTCCCGTCTTCATGGCCCGCGAATGGGGTCAACCGATGATCTACTCCTCGGATGGCGGCGATGTGGTGCGCCAGCACATTCGCCAGGCGAAGTCGGTGCTGAAAAACACCGGCCAGCCGATCATACCGAGCTTCGCTCCCATCACGCTGACCGCGATCGGCTCCAAAGGCGAGAAGATTCCGCTTGTGGTGTACAAAGACTACTTCGGCATCATGGCCTGCGATTTGCGCAACGGCGGCATCTCGTGGTTCGGACGCTCCAACTTGAGCCTGCAAGGGCTGCTGGGCACGTCCGGGAATCAGTCGCTCATCGGGTCGTGGCTGAGCTATTATCAAAACCAACATCCGCAGATGGTATTTGAGAACTCAACCTATGGCACGCTCAGCACCGACGGTCAGTTCGTCTATGCCATCGACGATTTTGCCGTGCCGCCGCAGCCGCAGATGAACGGTAACCCCATGTTCATCAACCCGGGGATGAATCCCACTCCCTCCATGGACAAGAACATGGAGTCCGCTGCTTCGCACAACATTCTGCAAGCATACAGTCTCGATAAAAATTCGGGCAAATTAACCTGGGAAGTGGGAGGAACCGGCGAGAAAGATCCGCTCCCCGATCACTACTTCCTCGGGCCTCCTCTCCCTTTGGCGGGTAAGATCTATGTCCTGGCCGAGAAACAGCAGGAGATACGCCTGATCTGTTTGGAGACCGTCGAATCGACCGGCATCGGCGGGACGACTTATAAGGCGCGCGTGGTATCCGTGCAGACGTTGGGGTTGGCTCAAGAAAAGATGCTGAACGACCCGCTCCGACATGCCGCCGCCGCCCATCTGGCCTACAGCGAAGGCATCCTCGTTTGTCCCACCAATGCCGGCGCGGTCTTCGGCGTCAATTTGTTGGAAAACAGCTTGGCTTGGGCCTATCCGTACCGCGAAAAGAGCGACGCGCCCGCTCAGCCGCGCTTCGACCGCTTCGGACGCCCCATCGGAGGGTGGGTCCAGCCTGGGATGCAGCCCAATAACACCCAGCATCAGAATCCTTGGAAGAATACCGCCCCCGTCGTCTCCGAGGGCAAAATCGTCTTCGCCGCGCCCGATGCCCGCTCGCTGCATTGCATCAATCTGCGCGATGGCTCGCTCATCTGGAAGAAGAATAAGCAGGAAGACGATCTGTTCTTGGGCAATGTCTACAACGGTCTCGTGGTCGTTGTCGGCAAGAAATACACGCGTGGCCTAAAACTGTCCGACGGCGAGATTGCCTGGACGCTCGAGACGGGAATGCCTTCCGGACAGGGAATCGGCAGCGACAACATCTACTATCTTCCCGTTCGCGGCAAGGACGACACCGGCCGAGACGCCCAGGTTTTGGGCATCGACATGGAACGCGGCAGAATTGTGTCGCCCTGCAAGTCGAGGCCGCGCCAGGACGGCAAGGAGACGGTCTATGACGTGCCTGGCAATTTGCTCTTCCACGACGGCAAAGTGATCTCCCTGACGGTCGATGAAATCGCCGTCTATCCTCAGCTGAAGGCTCGCATCGCCGAAATGGACGAGCAGATCGGCAAGAATCCGAACGATCCCGTCGCCCTGACCGAGCGCGGCGATCTTCGCTTGGACAAGGGCGATCTGTCCGGAGCTATCGACGACTTGACGATGGCCCTTCAGAACAATCCGACCAAGGAGTTGCGCGAGCGGGCGCGCGGCAAACTGTACGAGACCCTGACGGTTTATGTCGCCGACCACTTCAACGATGCCGAAAAATATCTCAAGGACTACGAGGAGTTGTGCAAGATCGAGGTTTCGAGCGCGCCCGAATCGATGCGCGAAAAGCTGGAGAACGAGCAGCGCCGGCGTCGTGCTACCTATCTCTGGTTGGTCGGCAAGGGCCGCGAAGAACAGGGTCGGCTCGTCGAAGCGTTCGAGAAGTATCAGCAGTTTGCCGCCGCCGCCGGTAGACAGTCCGATCTCGTTCCCGCCGTCGATGACAGTCAGGTAAACGCTGCGCCCGATGTCTGGGCGCGAGGCCGCATCGCCGACATGATGCAAAAGGCCACTCCGGAAAATCGTCTACCACTGGAAAGGCTCATCGCCGAGAAATGGGACAAGCTGCGCCAGACCAACGATCTCAGCGAGTTGCGCTCCTTCGTCCGCACCTTCGGCTCGGTCTCGATCGCCGGCAAGGAAGCCCGCCTGGAGTTGGCCGAACGCCTCATGGAGCGAAAGGACAGCGGCGACGAGCATCCGCTCTTGGAAGCCGAGTTGGAATTGAATCAATTTCGCACCGGACGCCATACCCCCGAGTTGGCCGCCCGCGCCACCGAGTCATTGGCCAGGCTCTACACTCGAAAGGGCCTGCTAGAAGACGCCGCCTATTGCTATCGCAAATTGGCGCTCGAATATGCCAAGGTCATCGTCCGCGACGGGAAGACCGGCCAGCAGATCTATGAGGACGATGCCGCCACCGACAAACGATTGATCCCCTATCTGGACGATCCCCTTCCGCTCGGCTCGGTCAAGAAGTTTCGGGCCAGTACCAAGAACAGTGAGGTCACGATGCCGGCGGGAGGAAACCTATTCCAATTCGACCACAGCGGCGAAAAGTTGCCGTACTTCCGCCATCACATCGTCGGACTCCATTTTACCGATCATGCCTTCATGCTTCTGGATCGCAACTTGGAAGACGACAATCGGGCACCGAAAAGCGTGTGGTCGGAACGCATCACCTCCAACGGAACCGCGTTTGAAGTGTTGGCGCGATCCGGCTTCTCGGTCAATGTCTTCAATCCGCAATTCGGCATGGTTTCCACCAGTTCGATCAACGCGCACTCGCGTTTCTCCTACTCCACGGCGGGACATCTCATCGTTCTGCCGCTCGGCGATCGGGTGTTCGGCTTCGATCCCGTTCATCGCCGGAAGCTGTGGGAGAAGAATCTGTTAGAAAAAGGCGGCCCCGTTCACGTTCACACCGCCAGCCAAGCCCCGATGTGGAACCCGCAGACTGCGCCCGTCGTCGATCCGCGCGACGGCAGCATGTTGCTGACCTACAACGATGGCTGGTTCCAACGAATCGGCCAGGTCAGCCCCTTCGACGGCACGATTTGCGTCCAGACCCGCGACACCCTCAGCGTCCTCGACGCACTCACCGGCCGGACCTTGTGGTCGCGCTTGGACGTGCATTCGCGCAACTACCTCTTCGCCGACGAAGAGTACGTTTTCGTCGTCGAACTGGACAATCAAAATCAACCGAGTGCCACGCGCATCTTCCGCGCCGCCGACGGCATGATCGTCAAGGCTCCGGACTTTGCGTCCAAGTTTAACAAGCGCGTCCAGGTGTTCGGTCGCTATCTCCTCTTGGCCGAGAATGGCCCCTCCAACGAAGTCGTCGTGCGCTTGTACGACATGGTCTCCGGTGAAGACGCCTGGAAACAGAAATATGCCGCGCGCTCCATCCTGGCCCAGGGCGAGGATACTTCCCTTGCCGGCGTGGTCGAGCCGGACGGCAAAGTACACGTCCTCGATCTGCGGCAGCGCAAGGAAGTGTACTCGTCGCAGCTGAGCGAACAAAGTGAACGAGCCGAGAAAATCAAGGGTGTTCCACGGTACGTCCTGTTGGCCGACCGCATCAACTACTACTTCGCTCCGCTGCCTGTGGACCAAAACGGCCCTGTTCCTATGCAAAACAATATACCCTCTCCCAACAACGTGATGACTCAGCTGGGTATGAGAACGATTCCCGTCAACGGTTGGCTATTGGCCTTCAGCCGCGAAAAGGAAGACCAACTTTGGCACGAGTGTCGCAATCAATTCCTGATTCTCGACCAGTTCCAAGAGTCCCCCTTCCTTTTCTTGACCTCGCGCTCGGGACCAGCGGGCAACCCCCAACTCGGCATTGTTCCGCAGGGACCGTGGGTTCCTCATGTGACAAGCGTTCACAAAACTCAATTCTCCGTGGTCTTCAACGAAGATCTGCCTAACGGGACGCAGAATATCTTCGGAGTCCGCATCGATCCACGAGCCAATACCGTCGAGTTGTTGAGCCATCGTTTCAAGGTCTTGCACTACCCCGCGCCGGCCGATAAAAAGACGAAGCCGGCCGCCCAGGTGGGCAGCGCCCCAAAAGCGCAATCCGATGGTTCCTCGCCCTTGCAAGCCGCTCAGCCGCAGCGCCTTCGGCAACCTGTCTACCGCGCCGGCATCCGAGAAATCGCCGCTCCGCTGGCCCCAGGTTGATCGAAGGCTCGGTTAGCC
Source organism: Planctomycetota bacterium (assembly GCA_021807595.1). GTDB lineage: Bacteria > Planctomycetota > Planctomycetia > Gemmatales > Gemmataceae > JAJPHU01. Next base: position 46,974 of record JAKBCS010000008.1, read on the forward strand.
GCGATGCGCGGTGGAGCGCGACGACGAACGCGCTCCACCGCGCATCGCGGCTGAACTTACCGATTCGTGGACGCTGGGACGGAAACCTATTTTTTCTCTCATCTTGCTGTCAGGAATTCTCACTTCAATCGTCTTAACCTATAAGTGACCCCTCGTCCTTGGTGGGTCTATTGTCAAGGAGTCGGAACCTCATGCGCTCATCCTTATCCCGCAGAAGTTTCTTGGCGTCCTCAATGTCGGTGCCGGTCTTTCTCGCTTCGCTCTCGTCGGCTCGCTCCGATGAGATGACGGCCGATCAACGCAAGGCCGTGCGAAAGGGATTGGACTGGTTGTCGAAGAATCAAGCCAAAGATGGCCATTGGGAGGCTGCCCCAAACGGACAGTATCCCGTTACCATGACCGGCGTATCCGGCATGGCAATGTTGATGGAAGGCAGCACCATCCGCGAAGGCAGATACAAGGACAACATCCGCCGCGCCGTCGATTGGCTGATGGGTCATAGCATGCCCAACGGAATGCTCGGCAATCCCAACATCCCCGGCGAAGCGGGACGTTATATGTACGGCCACGGCTTCGCAACTCTGTTTCTATCCTGTGTCGTCGGCGAAGAGGAAGAGGGCGATCGGCGTCGGCGTCTGGTGGATATTCTGGAGCGCGCGTGCAAGTTCTCCCACGCGGCTCAGACCAGTCGAGGCGGTTGGGGATACATCTCGGCGCGCGAGGGCGGCAACTTCGACGAAGGCTCCGTAACGATCACTCAAGTGCAAGCGCTGCGCGCCGCGCGCAACGCCGGCATCGCCGTCCCACAAGAAGCGATAAAGATGGCCCAGAAATACCTCAAAGATTCCACCGATGCATCGGGTGGCGTCGTCTACAGTCTGGGCAACGGCGTGGCAATGGGCGGAGGCCGTCCCGCCTTGACCGCGGCGGCGATCTCGTGCGGCTTCAGTTTCGGCGATTACAATTCAGAACTCGTCAAGAAGTGGTTCAAGTTCTGCCAGCAGCACTTGCAAGGCATCGGCGGCGGAATGCGCATGGGACACGACGAGTACACGCACTATTACTATGCCCAAGCCGTCTACATGCTCGGCGAAGACGGCTACGCGCGCTTGTTCCCCACTTCCAAAGCGAGCGAACGTCTTACCTGGAGCGGTTACAAAAAGGACAACTTCGCCGGCATCATCAGTTCGCAATCCAGCGACGGCAGCTGGTCCGGCGGGCACGTCGGCGCGGCCTTCATCACGCCGGTTTATCTGACCATCCTTCAACTGGACAACGCGGCCCTGCCGATCTATCAACGCTAGTTTGTGTTCCGTGGGGTGGGTCGAGCGGAGCGAGAACCACCCCATAACCTTTCTCCTTCACGAAGAGACTCACTCACATGAGCGAACCGAATTTCACACCTTCGTTGGCCTTGAACCAAGGGACCAACGCTCCGGCGGAAATGGGCCAGGACGATCTCGAAGCCGTTCGCCGTTTGCGCGATGCTTTCGATAACATCAAGAAGCAGTTGAGCCGTATCATTGTCGGCCAAGATGAAGTGATCGAGGAGTTGCTGATCGCCCTCTTCAGCAGGGGCCATTGCATCCTCGAAGGCGTGCCCGGCCTGGCCAAAACTCTTATGATCTCCACGCTGTCGCGCTCCTTGTCGTTGGCCTTCAGCCGCATTCAGTTCACCCCCGACCTTATGCCTGCCGACATCACCGGCACCGAGGTGATCGAAGAGAACCGATCGACCGGCCAGCGCGAGTTTAAGTTCTTGCCTGGACCGTTGTTCGCCAACGTCATTCTCGCCGACGAAATCAACCGCACGCCGCCGAAGACGCAGGCCGCCCTGCTCGAAGCCATGCAAGAACGACAGGTGACGGTCGGTAGGGTCCGCCACAAACTCGATGCGCCGTTCTTCGTCTTGGCAACGCAGAATCCCATCGAACAGGAAGGCACCTATCCGCTGCCCGAAGCCCAGCAGGATCGTTTCATGTTCAAAGTGTTCGTGCGTTACCCGAAATTTGAGGAAGAGTTCGAGATTGCTCGCCGTACTACATCGCTGCAATCCGATGAGGTGGCGGCCGTCTTGGGGGGGGAGCAGATTTTGGAATTGCAGAATCTGGTGCGCAAAGTCCCCGTAAGCGATCACGTCATCCGCTACACGCTGGCTCTCGTTCGTCAAACCCGTGTGGGCGAACCGGGCATACCCAAGTTCGTCCGCGAATGGCTGTCGTGGGGAGCCGGTCCTCGCGCCGTCCAATATCTCATTCTGGGCGGCAAGTCGCGGGCACTGCTGCACGGCCGCGTTCACGTCCAGACCGAGGACATTCAAGCGTTGGCCTATCCTGTGTTGCGCCATCGCATCCTCACCAATTTCACCGCCGCGTCGGAAGGAATCACGTCCGATACGGTGATTAAGAAGTTGATCGAGGAAACGCCGGCGAAAGACAACGAATTGTCCCGCGACGAGCGGTTCAAGAAGATTTTCGCATCCTGACCCGATCTGCCAACTCGCTGCGCAAGCAAAAGTTTTGCTTGCGTCGCGGGTTGTCATTGGAGCGCACCCGTGGCCGTTAAAGAAGAAGATCCCCGCCGATTTCTGCATCCCGCCACCATCGCCAAGATCTCTCGACTCGATGTGCGCGCTCGACAAATCGTCGAGGGGTATATCTCCGGGATGCACAAAAGCCCGCTGTTCGGGCACTCCATCGAGTTCGTCCAACACCGCGAGTACAGCACCGGCGACGACATCCGACATCTGGATTGGAAAGTATGGTCCAAAACGGATCGCTATTATATTAAACAGTACGAAGCGGAAACCAATCTGCGCTGCACCACGATCGTCGATGTCAGCGAGTCGATGCACTACGGGCGCGGCGCGTTGAACAAGTACAACTACGCCTGCACGGCTGCCGCCTGCCTCGCCTATATGTTGTTGCGACAACAGGACGCGGTCGGGGCCATTACCTTCGATTCGGACGTGAGGCAAATCGTGCCCTCGCGCAGCCAACTGACGCACATCGACGCCATCTGCAAAGCCATGCACGTCAGCAAGCCGCGCGAAAAAACAGATATCGAACGCATCCTCCGCCGCGTGACCGAAAGCATTCCACAGCGCGGCATGATCGTACTGATCTCCGATTTTCTCGTCGACCGCGAACCGTTGCTCAAGGGTTTGGAGATGCTGTGCCAACGACGGCACGATATTCTCGTTTTCCACGTTCTCGACGACGACGAGATGAATTTCCCTTTCTCCGGCACCACGCGCTTCGAGGGCATGGAGGAATTGCCTCATCTGCTCTGCGACCCGCGCGCCCTACGCGACGGCTATATGGAGGCGTTGGAAGAATATCTCGTCGAAGTGCGACGCGGCTGCACGCGCCTGGGCATTGACTATCAATTGGTGCGCACCGGCGATTATCTCGACGCAGTCCTGTCGAAGTTCCTCAGTCATCGCATGGCCGACCGCACGACGACGGTTCGTCATCGCGGACCCGGTTAGATGCGCCGCGCGGCCGAACGAACGAACGACATTGAGATTTCATCCAAGAAGGTTTGTCAGATATGGATCTCTTTCTACATCCTTGGTACATGGCCGCGGGGGGAGCGTTGGTCAGCGCTCCCATCCTCATCCACCTCATCAACCGCATGCGCTTCAAGCGCGTCCGTTGGGCGGCGATGGAGTTTTTGCTCAAGTCGCAAAAACGCAATCGACGACGGCTGATTATCGAACAACTGATTCTGTTGGCGTTGCGTTGCCTGTTGGTGTTGTTGGCCGCTTTCCTTGTCTCCCGCTTCGTCGGTGCCATGCCGACCGGACAGGGAGCCACCCATATCGTGGTTCTCGACGATACGCCGAGCATGGCCGACGCCTTCAGCGAAAAGGGTCCGAAAACCAGTTCGTTTGAAGTGGCCCGCGAACAGATCAAACGACTCGCCCACGACGCGGCCCAAGCGACCACGCACCAGCAGATGCGTATTTATCTCTTGTCCGATCTCGAAAAGATGCTATTCGATCAACGTCTCAACGACCAATCCGCCGATGCCATCGACGAAAAACTGCGCGACAAAAAGCCTTCCGCGCTGCACGTCGATCCGATTGAGGGCATCAACATGGCACAGACTCTGTTTTTCGACGTGAAACAAGGACAGAAGATCTTGCACCTCGTCGGCGATTTCCGCGATGTCGATTGGAGCGGCCCTGCCGCCGAGGAGTTGAACAAATCCGTCGAGAAATTGCTCGAGAGCGGAATCCACTTGAGTTTGATCGACACGGCGCATCCCTATCGAGCACCATCGCGCAACGTGGCGCTGCATCACGATAACTTGTCGATCACCGATCTGCATTCCGAGGCGCGCGTCGTGGCCGAGGGTGTGGAAACGGAGTTCAGCGTCACCATCCGCAATTTCAGTTCCAGCGACAAGCGGACGTTTCTCCACATCAAGATCGACGGCAAGGAAGCGTTCGCCGGTTCCCGCCCGGTCGAACGTATTCCCGCCGACGACAGCGTGACGGAGAAGTTCACGCTCGTCTTCGCCAAGAAGAAGCCGTCGCTGCCGGTCGCTCCCGGCGATTTGCCGGAGGACCGCGAACGCAAACGACGCCTCGATCGGGAGTTCGTTCAGGTGACGGCGGAGTTGGATCCGGAAGAGACGGGCCTGCAAGCCGACAACATCCGCGACATGGTTGTCGAGGTGCGCAAGCGTGTGCCTACCTTGGTCGTCGATGGCAGCGGACAAGACCCCGAGCTGGACGGCGGCGACTTGAAACACTTGACGGCGGCCTATGAAGCTGCCCGATCGTATGAGATCGAGCGCTGTAAGGTGGACGATCTGGAGAAAATCAATCTGGAATTGTATCCAACGATCATTTTCCTCAACGTGCCCACCATCAAGAGCGACAAGGCGCTGCAAAAGATGCGAGAATACGCCCAACACGGCGGCAGCTTGCTCTATTTCTTGGGAGACAAATCGCAGCCCGCGTTCTACAACGATACGTTGTTTAAGAAGTACGATGGGATGTTTCCGCTGTTGATCGAGAGCAAGTCGTTCGATCCGCTGAACCCCGACGGTCAACTTACTCCGGAAGATCGTGCGGAGAAGGCGAAGGATCGTCTGCGCTTCGACGAACAACCGAAGTTGCTATTCCGCGATCCCAAACACGAGGCCATCCGCACCCTCTCGGACTATCGAACCGGTCTCGTATACCTCAGCATCGACCGCTACTACCAGGCGTTGCCGCGTTCGCGTTGGGATCCCGAACCCGTGAGCGGCTCCAACGCCGAGGAGTTAATCGTACTGCCCAACCACAAGACGACCGACGACCGAGGTTACCGCGAGCGCACGGTGCAGATCGGCCGCAAGTTAGTGGAACAGGTGCGCGATCTCGCCGTATCGGAACCGGATGCCTTCTCGCGCTACGTCGAACCCGCCGAACGCTATCAAACGCAGGTTCGCAACGCGTTGACGAAGCCGTATCTCAGCGGCGTGGTGCGCGTTCTCGATGCTTTGCGCCACGATCACGGGGCGGAGAGCGATCCCCAACGCCCCGATATGGAAGTCCTGTGGGCGCATCCCAAGATGAAGGCCCTGGGGGCGGAAATCGACGAGTTTCGCACCACCATCGAATACGGCGATCCGTTGGTCGTGACCCGTAGGTACGGCAAGGGTCGCGTTTGCGCGGTCCTCACGAGTGCGGGGACGGCCACGCACTGGAACGATTGGGGCAACGGGCTGGCATCGTGGAGTTACACGCCGTTCGTCATGGATCTTCAGCGATGGCTCATCAGCTCCGGCGACGACCTCAATCGCAACGTCGGTGAGTCGATCAAGGTGGAACTAGACGCCGCGCGCTATCAGCCGAAAATGAAGATGAAGTTTCAACCGCAGCGCGATCTGGAGAAAACGAAGATCGAAGAGGTCGTCAAGCCGGTCGAGTTTTCCGAACAGGCGCTGCCGATGGAAGAAAACCTGCTGACCCTGGATTTCCGCGACACGCGCGAACCGGGCGTCTACACCTTTGAGTTTTATCCAAATAGCAAGGACGCTTTGGGCCAAACGGAATTGCGCTCGTATGCGTTCAACCTGGACACGACCAAGGAGAGCGATCTCCGCCGCGCCGCGCGCGACAAACTCGAACGTCCGCGCGCCCGCGATAGCCACGCCGGCACCGTTCTCTTGCGTTCTCCCGGCGATACGTTTGAAGCGTATAAAAATAAAATGCCCGATGCCTCGGAATCGCCGTGGTTGTATCTGTTTTTCCTCGTCGTTCTCATTGTGGAACAAGCGTTGGCCGTCCACCTGAGTTTCCATCTCAAGGGCAACGAGGCAACGCCGGGAACGACGGCGGCAAGGCAACCCGCGGCGGCATAGAGTTTATTCACTGGCCCGCCGCGCCGGCAAGGAGAATCTCTCCGGCTGCCTCGGGCTGGCTAACGAGGATGAGTCTCCATGAACGAAGCCAATAACGTATCGACGTATGAAGAGATAGTCTGGCGTCGGATGAGCGAACCGCTCTCTGTGGGCGGCCACGAATTTCCCGGCATGTTGTGGCTGGTGATCCTCGGTCTAATTCTGCTCGCCGGATTCGTCTACATCGTCTGGATGTACGTCAAAGACAGCCGAGGCGTCGGGCCGTGGTGGGCGATCTTTCTCGGCACGCTGCGCTCCTGCGTCTACATTCTGCTGGCCCTGGTCTTTATGCTTCCTGCCAAACAGACCTGGGAAGAGACGCGCGTCATGGGCAAGGTTCTCGTTCTCTTCGATGCCTCTCCCAGCATGACGAAAGTGATCGACGACATCCCCACCGGCAAGGGCGGCGATAAGCTGCAAACGAGGCAGGACAAGGTTCTCGACTTTCTGAGCAAAGACAACAATAAGTTCTTCGCTGACATCGAGGCGAAGAATCCTCTGACGGCGTTCCGTTTTGCCAGCCGGCTCGATGAGAATTACATGCTCTTCAAGGACGGCCGCAACTGGACCCGCGAAGAGTCGGAAGAGTTCGCCCGGAAAGCCGACCGAAATACCGAGCCTCCGGAAGCCAAACCACTGGCGCGCGAATATCTGCAAGCCTGGCTCAATCCCGGCACCAAGGTGGAAACGCCGCCCGAATGGAACGACGACCAACGCGCTCGGCTTCTCAAACTCGACGAGTTGACGCAGAAACTTGCCAACGCCGGCTTCTTCAGCGGTACGAATCTCGGCAGCGCGACGCTGTCGCTGGTCAACCGCGAATTGAACGGACGGGTGCAGGGCATCGTCATTGTCACCGATGGGCGCAGCACCGATGGCTCGTCGAAGATGTTCAACGACATCGAGGCGCGGGCCAAGTCGGCGCACATTCCGATTTTCGTCGTCGGAGTCGGCCAAGAGAGGCCGCAAACGAAGATCGACATCGCCGACCTACGCATTCCAGAGCAGGTTCAACCCGAAGACAAGTTCAAAGCCGTGGTCGAACTACAGGGCGAGGGATTGCCGGAAAAAGAAGTCAAGGTGGTTCTCGACATCACCCATACCGTGAAGGACAAGAGCGGCAAAGAAGTCGATCTCGATCTCACGCTGACCGAGCAGGTCAATAAGAACAGCCCCGATGAAAAAAGGGCTAAGCTGTCCTTGGGAACGAAGAAGATCACACTCGAAGCGCCCGCGACGGCGAGGTTCGACCGCTCGTCGCCTCCGCGCGTCTCGGTCGAATTCCCCATCGACGCGCAAGCCCTGGCCAAGGCGGCCCACGCCGACTTGGAGTCGGGAGAAGCGGCCGGGAAGAAGTGGGAGTTGACCGAGACCGGCGAGGGGGAGTTGCGCATTCGGGTCCGCGTGCCGCGCGATGCGCAAGAAGCGTTTCCCGCGCCGTTTCACGTCAGTGAACCGGCGATCCTCCGCGTCGTCAAACGTCCGCTCCGAGTGTTGCTGTTCACCAGTTCGGCCACGCGCGATTATCAGTTCTTGCGCTCCATCCTCATCCGCGAGATGGACAAGAAACGCGCCGAGGTTTCCATCTACATGCAGTTGCCGCCCGGCGTCAACGAAAGGCGAGGCGGCGTGGTGCAGGACGTTCCCTCGGATCGGCTGCTCGGCCAGTTCCCAACGCGCCTTGAGGCCGGCAACAAGGAGGACGCCCTTTACGCGCTCGATCAATACGACGTGATCGTGGCCTTCGATCCCGACTGGACGCAGCTGAGCGACGCTCAATTGAAAATGGTCGGGCGCTGGGTAGAGAATGGCGGCGGACTCATCGCCCTGGGTGGGCCGATCAACACCCTGGAATTGGCTCGACCTAAATCGCAAAAAGATAAATTGAAGCCGATCCTCGATCTCTACCCCGTGGTACTCAGCGACATCCGCATCGCCGACTACGATCGCGATACCAAGGAACCGTGGGCGCTCGATTTCACCGGCGCGTCTCCAGACATGGAGTTCCTCAAACTCGACGAGAGCGAGGACATCAAGTTCCTCAGCGATTGGGACGACTTTTTTTATGGCAAGGACGGCAAGGACGGCAAGAAAGGTGCCACGGCCACGCGCGGCTTCTACGCCTATTATCCAATCGAAAAACCCAAGACGACTTCGGTGGTTGTCGCGCGCTTCACCGATCCCAAGGGCAAACTCAAGGATCAAACGCTCCAACCGTACATCGTGACGACCTCGCCGAGCAGCAATCGCCGCGTCGTCTGGATCGGCTCCGGTGAGATCTGGCGGCTGCGCAGCTATAGCGTGCCCTATCACGAACGCTTCTGGACCAAACTGCTCCGCTACACCGGCTCGAACAACATGAGCCGGGTCAACAAACGCATTCGCCTTTACATGGGCACGACGCACACGGCCAACAAACCCATCGAATTCGAGGGTAAGTTTGAGGGCAAGGAAGGGGAACCGTTGGCTCCGGGACCAAAGGTTCCGACGGTCAAAGTGTCGCCCCCCGCGGGGCAGGCGGATTCGGTCGCTCCCAAACCGTTCGAGATGAAGGCCAAGCCCAACGGCGACGGCTGGTTCAGCGGTCGTTTCCAAGTCAGTGCCGCCGGCGATTTCACCCTGACTGTGATCAACCCCGAAACCAACGACCAATTGACGCAGCGCTTCAACGTCAAGGAAGCGAACCCGGAAATGGACAATACGCGCCCCGATTTCCAGACCATGTATCAGTTGGCCAGTGAAGCCGAGGACGTGCTGGGACGCATGGGCGATGCCGAACGTCTCGAATTGAAACGCCGGCTCCAACGACCCAAACTGGAGAACGATCCGCAAAACGAGAATAAAGACGACAAACTGAGGCTGTATTTCGATCTCAAGAACGCCTATCTGATCCCCACCTGTTTGCGCCCGGACGTGCAGACGCTGCGCAATCGCGGCCCGATTCAGGATATGTGGGACGATGGCTTCGTGGTGTGGAACCGCGAAGAACCGTATCCACCGATTAAGATGTCGTATCTTCTCGCGGCTGTCGTCGGTCTGCTCTCGATCGAATGGTTGACGCGCAAACTGCTGCGCTTGGCATAAAGCTATTTGGGCGAACGGCGGCGCTGAGGCTTCGATTCGTGGAATCGAAGCAATCGGAGTCTACCGTTCGCGCTTTTTCATACGGGATGTTGTAAATGGCCACCGTCACCACGCCGAAAACTTCGCTGAATCTGAACGAAGCAAACCTGCGCGTTCGCAGTCCTTTGCAACGTCTGCGCCACTACATCCGCTCTTACGTTGGTCTCGAAGGGGCGGCCATCGTTTGCCTCTACTTGGCCCTCTGGTTCTGGATCGGGATCGTTCTGGACTACGGAGTCTTCCGTCTATTCCACTTCGATTGGGTGCAAGTCCTGTCGTGGGGCGTGCGTTGCGGCGTTCTCGTGACGATTCTTGCCGGTTTAGCGACGGCGGTTGTTGTCAAAGTGTTGACCCGCCTGTTCCGAGAGTTCCGCGATTCGGCTTTGGCCCTGGTTTTAGAACGGCGCTTCCCGGCCATACTCGGCGACCGGCTCATCACCGCCGTCGAGTTGGCCGACCCGCGCAAAGCCGAACAGTGCGGTGCCTCGCCGGTCATGGTGCGGGAGACCATCCACGAAGCGGCGCAGCGCGTCGATGAATTGAAGATCAAGGAAGTTTTCGATTGGGAACGCCTCATTCGGCGCGGCTTATTCGTCGGGCTGCTGGCGCTTGGCGGCTACCTGCTGGCCGGCGGATTGTTCGTCGCCGTCAACGCCGCGCAACACCACGGAGTCAGCGTCGCTGGCTTCACGCAGTTTAACGAAGTGGCGGGCATATGGTTCGAACGCAACATCCTTTTACAAAACGTCATTTGGCCGCGCCAGTCGCATCTGGAGTATCTGGATGCCCCCGCTGGCGGCGAATACCGTATCGGCAAGGGCGATCGCGGCCCAGCCGTTCGCGTTCGCGCTCTGAAATATGTCATCTCCGGCGCGCCGACGAAGAAAGCCGTCGAGGCCTATCGAGCCTGGCTCGTAGCGAGCGGCATCGAAGGCGACGAACAGAATCGGCTCGTCGATCTGTTCCATCGCAAACCCTCCGAAGGCTGGCGCGCGCTTTCTTGGTTCGATCTGACGCCCGAACTAGTCGGCGCGGAAGTGCCCGCCATCGAATTGCCCAAAGACTGGAAAATCCGCGAGATGAGTGCCGGACTCACGCTCGATGAGATCGAATTGAATCTCGACAAGAGCGAAACCCACAAGACGCTGGCCTCCGCAGCAAAGGATGGAATGCGCGACGTTTTGGATCGGCTCGAAGAGCGCGCCGTCGATCCCGCTCTGAGCCGATACCTTCGCAAATTGGCCATCCCGGAAGAAGTGTTGTTGATGTACAAGGGCGATACCACCAACAGCCAAACGACCATGCAGCGCTTGGCCGACAACGAATATACCGGCCAATTCGGCGAACTGCGCGAGACTGTCTCCTTCTATGTGCGGGGACTCGATTACTACACCCAGACGCGGCGCGTCGTCGTCGTCGATCCTCCCGGGTTGGAAAAATTGATTCGCGAGGAAGAAAGGCCAGCCTATCTCTATTATCGCTTGACCGGCGATGCCGATCTCTCCGAGTTAAGCGGTAAGAAACAGCGTTTCGAGCCGTCGCAAGTCTCGTTGCAAGGCGGCGAAGTGTCGCGCATTGATGTTCCCGTTGGGACCAATCTCATTCTTACGGGCACAGCCAGCAAAGATCTCGCCTCGGTGGTTCTCGAGCCGCATCGCTTGCAGAAGGCCGGCATCCCCCTCATCGGCACGCCTCCCAAGATGCTCGACGCGCGGACCTTCACCACGACCTTCGAGAACATTCGCTTCGAGCAGAATTTCTTGTTCCGCTTCGTCGATACCGACGGCGTGACGGCGCAGCGGCAGGTGGTGATCGTGCCGTCGGAAGACGCCCCACCCAAGATTCGCGAGTTCTCTCCGGATAAAATCGTCCGCAAGGTGCAAGGCGGTTACATCGCCACGATAAATGCCCGCCTCCCCTTTCAAGCCGAAGTGGATGACGACCGCGGCCTAAACGATGTGCATTACGCCTATACCATCAACCAGGTGGACAGTGGGAAACTCAATCGCCGGGGAACCTGGCCGTTGCTTGGCGCGTCCAGCTTCACCCCCACCGGTCAGGGATTCTTGCCGGGTCTCGCCGATCTTGCCGTCTTGCTCCATCTGACCGCGGAAAGCGAACGCCGGACTCCCGAATCGTCCGTCGAAATCTATCCGCTGCCGAGCTTCAAAAAGGCACTCGACCGACGCCCCGAAGACGCCGTGCAACATCCCAGGACCGTGCTGGAGGAATTGACCAAGCCCAAGAAGTTGCCGTACCTCCAACTTCTGAAGCACTTCTCGCTCAAAGCCGACGATTGGACTCAGCCGGAACTCGACCCGCTCGATTCCGATTTGCCCTTGTGGAAGACGAACCCCAACCTGAAGATCAGCGATCCCTCGCGCCCGCAGCCTCGCTATCAAATGCAGCTTTGGCTCGAAGCGGTCGACAACGACCTCGACAGCGAAAAGGACAAGAGCGGCAAGCCGAAGCAGCATCTAAAAGTCAGCGACGAGAAGTTTACCATCTTCTTGGTGTCCGAAAACGAGCTGCTGACCGAGATTGCCAAAGAGGAAGAGCAGCTGTACGGCAAGATGGAAGAGCGCTTCCAGACGTTGCTGGACATGCAGAATAAATTGGCGCAAGTGAATCTCGATCTGTCCAGTTCCGCGCTCAAGGTGGAAGAGATGGGCGCGATGAGCGCGCGCATGGATCAGATCTTGGAAGTGCTAGATAAGGCCCAAGCCACGACGCGCGAAGTGCATCTCGATTACCGCCGCATTCTCCTCGAGATGAAGGCGAATCAGGTCAGCCTGCGCTTCTTGGAGCGCGTTGAAAAAACCATCGTCGAACCGTTGAAGGCCGTCGATCGCAACTTCGACGACACCCGCGATGCCGTAGTGAATTTTCGCAAGGCGCTCGACAATAAGGAATTGGCCGCCCCCCAGCGCGTACAGGAGTCCAGAATCGCTGGCAAAACTGCCAAGGAACAGATGCTGGCACTGATCCAGGCGCTCGAGAAAATCCGCGAGTCGATGCAGAAAATGAGCAGCATCAACGAAGTGATCGAGTTGCTCGTGAAAATTGAGCGAACGGAGTCGGAACAGTTCGAGCGGCTGAACAACGAATACAAGAAAATGGTCGATGACATTTTCAAGGGAGGCAACGACGACGGCGGCAAGAAATAGAATCGGGCCAACCGGAGGCCCGCTCCGTCGCTAGTCTCGTGGGAGTTGTTGTTGGTTCGACCGCGATGAATCGTCATTACTGCGTCGGAACCATCCGTTCGAGGGTTTGAATCGTCTTAACAGCGGACGCAATCGTTGTTTCGGGGGTCACATCCCCCAAAGCCGGAGGATACCATACATGACTCGTCGTCTATTGGCCGTTCTGAGTGTCTTGGCTACGACATTCGTCTTGGCCGCCCACGCGGAAGACCGTTTCCCCGCCAAGGTCGATCCTCGCAAAGCGCGCGACGTGAGGCGTACCGACGATAAGACCGATCCGAAAATTCTTGTAGAGGACGCGGCAACAGAGCAAGAGCGTCTCAAACGGCAATTCGATGAGTTCAAGCAGAAACTCCTCGTACTGGCTCAGCGAATGGAAAACAGCACCAAGCCGGAAGACCGCGAGAAGGCGAAGACTCTACGCGAGGCCATCAAAAAGGCCAGCGAAGAAGGAGTCGAGACGCGGTTCAGTTCGCTCATCGAACGGCTTCGCAGCAGCGACACGTTGAAGAACACCGAATCGATGAACGATATCCTCGAAGAGAACCGCCAGCTGCGCACCGTCCTCCGCGACATCATGGAGTTGCTCCTCAAGGACGACCGCGACAAGCAATTGAAAGAAGAAAAAGAACGCGCCCAGCGGCTGCTCGACGAACTGAAGAACGTGATCCGCCAGCAGGAAGTGGTCATCGCCAAGACTGTGGAAAACAAGACCAAGGGCGGCGACGTTGCCAAGAGTCAAGAGAAGGTTCGAGAACGCACGGACAACCTTGCGAATCCCAAATCGAATAAGGGCAACGAAGCCAAGAACGGCGAGGGCAAAAGCAGCAAGTCCGGCAAGGAAGGTGTCGGCGAAGGAAAGAACGATACCAAGGAAGCGAAAGCCGACAATAAGCAGGCCAAAGACGGCGAAGGCAAAGAAGGAAAGGGCGGCGAAGCTAAAGAAGGAAAGGGCGGCGAAGGCAAAGACGACAAGGGAGGCGAGGGTAAGGAAAACAAGGGAGGCGAAGGCAAGGAAGGTAAAGGAGGCGAAGGCAAGGAAGGTAAAGGAGGCGAGGGCAAGGAAGGAAAGCCCGGAGAAGGCAAAGAGGGTAAGGGGGGCGAAGGCAAGGAAGGTAAAGGAGGCGAAGGGAAAGAGGGTAAGGGTGGCGAGGGCAAAGAAGGAAAGCCCGGAGAAGGCAAAGAAGGCAAACCGGGTTCCGGCAAGCCGAGCGATAAGCCTGGCGAGGGCAAGAATGGCAAACCGAGCAGCGGAAAACCCGGCGATGGCAAGCCAGGAGACGGCAAGCCAGGAGACGGCAAGTCGGGCGATAGCAAGGGTAAGGGGGAAGGTAAAGGCGACAGCAAGGGCAGTGCCGGCAAACCCGGTCAATCGGGCCAGGGAAAGCCGGGCGAAGGCAAGAGCGGTCAGTCCGGCCAGCCGGGACAGCAAGGCCAACAGGGCGAGGGCAAGAGTGGAGGCAAGGGCGGCCAACAGCAGCAGCAACCCAGCCCCGAACAGGCCCAGATCAAAAAGCAGATTCAGGACATCGAGAAGTATCAGGAACGCGCCGAAGAGAAACTGCGAAAGGACAATCGCAAGGATGCCACCGAATACGAAGAAGTCGCTCTCGACAAGCTCAATGAAATGAAGAAGCAACTGGAAGATCTTCTGCGCCAGTTGCGCGAAGAGGAAATCGAACGCCTGCTGGCGCGTCTCGAAGCACGCTGCCGCCGTATGTTGGTGCTGCAAATCGGTGTTCGAGACGACAGCGTCGCGCTCGATAAGGTCATCAAGACGAATGTCGACGGCAAAGCCAAGCGAGAAGATCAAGTCGCGTCCAACCTGCTCTCCGACCGCGAGGAAGAGATCATCAAGGAAGCGCGCGCCGGTCTAAAACTGCTTGAGGAAGAAGGCTCCGCCGTGGCATTCGCCGAGGTGTTTACCCAAGTGAAAGGCGACATGGAACTCGTTGCGGAGCGGTTGCGCAAGACCGACACCGGCGTGGTCACCGTCACGGTCGAGAACCAGATCATCGAAACCTTACAAGAGATGATCGAGGCGCTCAAAAAGGCGCAGGCCGACAATAAGAACAAGAGCAAGCCGGGGCAACCGGGGCAATCCGGCCAACAGGGCGATCAGAAACTACTCGACCTGCTCGCCGAGTTGAAAATGATCCGCTCGATGCAGAAACGGGTCAACTCTCGAACGGAGTTGTACGGCAAACAATACGCCGGCGAACAGGCTCCACTGCCGGAAAAGGGCGTTTCGCAAGAAGACCGCGACAAGTACGAGCAGATTCAAAAAGAGATGAAGGATCTCTCGAAGCGCCAGAAGACGATCGGCAAAGTGACTCACGACATCGCCACCGGCAAAAGCGAACAGAAATAGCGGCCTCGTCGGCCCTCGACGCAAGCATGGGAGTTGACTCCTCGCTTGTGCCGAGGGCCGACGAGCAATCTCTTGCGTTCTCTCGTTCGATCTGCGAACATGAGCAATAATGTCGATTTTCCCTTTTCACCACGGCCATAGGAGACCTTCCGTGAATTTCACACGCTGGTTCTCGGCTGCCGCTCTTTCGCTCCTCCTGTTGGGAGCGCCTCGGGCGCGAGCGGATGCCGAGACAAGACCGACGAAGGAGACCTCCTCCTTCAGCCTTCTCCGGGCACCTGCCCCGGAGACGGCTCGCGCGCAAGCGCTCGACTGGCTCAAGAGCGTCGGCAAGCGCGACGATGCCACCCTGAAATCGTTCGAGAAACTGTGGGCGAGCCAGCGTCCGCTTCTGGACAAGGTGTC